>DATFJE010000069.1:0-14055 GCA_035269385.1 Clostridia bacterium | reverse complement strand
CCGGATGTTTAAGTATCGTCTGCCCTTCAAGCTTGAATTGAATTATCGCTATGGCCTTGTGCATCTTGGATATCATGTCAAGGTCCTTTTGTCTGTAATTGGCATACTCCATTGTTTTGGGCAAAAATTGAAGACAAGGGTCCTCTCCATATTTCTCAAGTGCAAAGGTAGCCAACGGAAAGAGGTTTATGCCATAGCCGTCTTCCAGTGTAGCCATGTTCGCATAACGGCAGGATATCCTCACAACGTTTGCTATGCAGGGCGCAGACCCGCAGGCAGCCCCCATCCACAGAATATCGTGGTTGCCCCATTGAATGTCGAGTGAATGATGTTTCATTAATGAATCCATTATTATATGGGACCCCGGTCCCCTGTCATATACATCTCCAACTATGTGCAGCCTGTCGACGGCAAGCCTCTGAATCACGCAAGCTATTGACTCGATGAACTCGTCTGCCCTGTCGATGTCGATTATGGTTTCAATAATCTTTCTGTAATAATGCGCCTTGTCCTCAATCGCAAAGTCCTGATGGAGAAGTTCTTCTATTACATACTTGAAATCCTTCGGCAAAGCCTTCCTTACCTTTGACCTCGTGTACTTTGACGACACCGCCCTGCAAACCTCCAGCAGGCGGTGGATGTTGTCTGAATACCATTTATCGAGATTGCTTTCTGTTTCTTTTATGATTTCAATTTTTTCGGCAGGATAATAAAGCAAAGTCAAAAAACTTCTCATCTCGGCCTCATTTAGCGACTCACCAAAAAGTTCGGTCGCCTTCCTCCTCAGTACACCGGATGCATTTTTCAATACATGGGTGAATGCCTCGTATTCACCGTGCAGATCCGTAAGGAAATGCTCGGTTCCCTTCGGAAGATTCAAAATCGCCTTCAGGTTGGTTATTTCCGTGCATACTGACGCCACGTTAGGATATTGCTTGGATAGCATTTTGAGAAATTCAATATTTCTTTCTATTTCTTTTTCCATGGATATCTCCCATTCTTCCAGCACATGATGTTTTTAGGCAACATCTGCGCCTATGCTTCAATTGTCGTTCCCGCTTGGCCTTTAAGCGCCTCTATAGCCGTATCAAGGGAAGTTATTATGGCCTTTTCTCCTCCGCCATCCACAAAAAGGCAGCAAGCCTCTACCTTGGGCCCCATGCTTCCTTTTTTGAAATGGCCTTCCCGTTGAAGTCCTTTTGCTTCCTTTGTACCAATTCTGTCAAGGGCCTCCTGCTCTGGCTTTCCATAATTCTTGTATACCTTGGAAACATCGGTAAGAATCATGAATATGTCAGCCTCGAGTTCAATTGCCAAACACTTTCCACCGAAGTCCTTGTCTATCACCGCTTCTATACCTATCAGTTTCCCCTCTTTTTCCACAACTGGTATTCCCCCGCCGCCATTTGCAATGACAACACAACCGGAATCCACGAGCTGTTTGACGGCATTTATTTCAACCAGTCTTTTGGGTCTGGGCGAAGGTACAACCTTCCTCCAGCCTCTGCCTGAATCCTCGATCCAATTTTCGCCTTTTTCCTCAATTGCCTCCCGGGCATGGTCTTCCCCGTAAAAAGGTCCTACCGGCTTGCTGGGATTTTCAAATGCCGGGTCGTCCTCGTCCACAACCATCTGCGAGACAATTGTAGCTATCGGCTTTTCGATGCTTTTCTCCCTCAGTATGTTTCCAAGCTGTTGCTGCATCATATAGCCAATCAAGCCCTGACTTTCGGCTCCGCACATGTACAGAGGCATGGCCGGAACAATTGCAGATGCAGTATTGTTTTGTATCAATAGATTTCCGACCTGCGGGCCATTGCCGTGGGTCAAAATTATCCTATGTCCCATTCCAATCATCTGCGCTATTTGAACACATGTTTTTCTGACATTCTCCATCTGCTGCTCGGCTGTCCCCTGCTGTTTCGGTTGAAGTATTGCATTGCCTCCTAAAGCTATAACAATGGTTTTTATTTCCATGGGCATCCTCCGGATTTTTGTCTATCGATAATTTTCAACTGAAAAAACTCAATTGAGCCTTTTCTTTTTCAATCTCTTTCAGCTTTTCATTCACGACGTAATACGTTCCGCTTCCCGTGCCTTCTTGAATCAGCACTTCCTGGTCGACAAGGGACTTCAGTTCCCTGAATGCCTCGTCCCTGTTGACATCATTGAGATTTTGATATTCCCTGTTGTTTATGCTTCCGTTTTTCATTGCATAAGATACTGCGGCCATCCTGTCTTCATCGATTTTTAAATTCATTTCTTCCAATCGCCTGATGTCTTCTATTCCCAGTATTTCCCTATTGCCCAGCCTTGCTGTAAAATCCTCAACCGAGCTTTCGAACACTGGCGGTTCCAAGCGATATTTTTTGGCTTCAGTCAACATTGTCCTAACTCCTGTTCCCGCATTTCTTATTTCTCCCATTTCCTGCAATATCCTTACTATGGAAGTGTTTCTGCTGTGTGCATATGTCTCGAGATTGAAATCCTTCTGCTGGTCTCCCAACAGCGGACCCGGACTTTTTATTTCGATATACTTGTCGGTCATTTTTATTCTTATATATTTGCCCAATGCATACGAATCGTAATCCCTGTGTATCAGGCTGTTCCATACAGCTTCCTCGATTGCTTCGAGTGGATATGCCGGCATTTCAACATGCTTGCCGCTGAGATATCCTACTTTTGCCCTCTTTCCCATTCTTTTTTTTATTGTCTCCATGGTCCTGTCCTTCATTTCAGGCAGTGTCCCATAAATTTTGTCAACAGTTGCATTCTCTCCGTTTCCAGATAAAACCGTCACATGAAGCTGCGGAAGAAAAATTTGGGGATTTTTCCCGAAAATCAAAAGGCCTGCCAATGTGGCCATTTCATTTTCACCCAATGAGCTGATTATACCCAATTTTTCAAGCAAATCCTTTTCTTCGAGAAAAACAGGACCGTATTTTTCTTTTATGGCATCCAAATAAAGGCTCAGTTTGGCGGTGTCCAAATCGTCTACGGATGTTCTTGGAACAGGTGTCAAATCTACATTTTCAGTCATTTTTAGAATAATGTCTTTTTGATAATCCAAATTTCCCCTCTCCTTCCCTTATTTTAATTAAAACACTTCATACAATCGTTTTTTCACATCCGAAAACTCAACTTCGATTTTCCGGCCATATATGAAATCTTCATAGGCATTCACCGGCAAAGTTTGACCGTTCCCATCCTTTTCCACCCTCATGGGGATGTCGAAAGTGAAACAACTCCCCTTCCCGATTTCGCTTCTCACTCCAATAGACCCTTGGTGCATCTTGACAAAGCCCTTGACCAGGGAGAGACCGATTCCGCTGCCTTCATTGCTGCTGGTGAAAACATCTTCCGCCTGGTTGAACCTGTCGAAAATTCTGTCGAGCTGGTTCTCATCAATGCCCGCCCCTGTATCCTCAACGGAAATGAATAGCCTCTTGTCCGCCTCCCATGCCGTTGTCTTTATATATCCTCCGGGTGGAGTGAATTTTATGGCGTTTGAAATAAGGTTCAGCATGATTCTTTCAATCTTTTCAACATCGCATGAAGCGATTAAAGGGGAGGAATCAATTTGGGATGATATTTCTATGCCCTCCGACTTGGCCAATTGCGTTACCGAAGCCACTATGCTCCTTATGACTTCTGCCATGTCCCAGTTCTTTTTGTTTACCATGTAG
Organism: Clostridia bacterium; assembly: GCA_035269385.1. Taxonomy (GTDB): domain Bacteria; phylum Bacillota; class Clostridia; order Peptostreptococcales; family BM714; genus BM714. The sequence continues at coordinate 10,369 of DATFJE010000069.1, read as the reverse complement.
AAACCGGCTTCAATCTTGTTTATGTCAATCAGATTGTTGACCAGCTTTATCAGCCGGTTGTTGTTTTGTTTCATTATCTCCAAATGGCGTTTATTCTTTGTCGAAAATGCAGGCAGTTCTTTGGATATTTTAGCGTTTTTCATTTCCATCAGCTGGATTGTTCCCGATATTGCATGAAGCGGAGTCCGGAAATCGTGTGATATGTTCGCGAAATATTCTGTTCTCATCCTTTCATACTCGAGCTGTCTTTCAAACTTTCGTCTGAGAGCATCGTTTCTCTTTTTCGCCGAGACGTCTCTCATGACACTAAGGAATGCCAAACCCTCGGAGTAAGGAAATCTTATTGTTTTTATCTCTACAGGAATCTTTTTTCCATCTTTCATAATTATTTCTTCACTTATTATCGGAAGTATTTTATCACTTTTTGCGATCCGCCTTAGTCTTTCCCTGAGAAATTTCTTTCTCCCATCATCGAAGAAATACATCATAGGCTTTCCGAGTATTTGCGACGAATCCTCCAAACCAAGAAGCTTGACTGCGGCAAAGTTCGCGAGTATATACTTTTCGTAATCATATACAAAAACGGCATCCGGAAAATTTTCGATTAGGTGGCGATATCTTTCGGCGCTTTTTTTCTTTTCTTCCTGGAGTAAAAATCTATCTGTTATGTCCCTCGCTATGCTGACAAAGGAATTCTTGCCCGCAAACGGAAATTTGATTGTCTTGGTTTCAACAAAAACTTCACTCTTGTCTTTCCTTATTATCCTCTGCTCTATCATAGGCACATCGACATTGGGTTTTTCCAATTGTTGCAACCTTTTTTCCATGTCGGAAAAATGATCGGGTTCCACATATGTGTATATGCTCTTTCCTTCCACATCTCCCGGCGACATTTCTCCGAGGAGTCTGGCGCCTGACTCGTTGGAATAGAGATATTTTTTCCAGTCATATATCAGAACCGAATCGGGTAGAAAATCAAGGAGTCGCTTCAACTGCCTGTCATTTTCCATCAATCTTTTTTCGTTTTCTCTTTTTTCTGTGATATCCCTTATTATGCTTATATATCTGTCCTCGACTTCAAGCTCATACGAAATAGACCTTATTTCGAGTATTCTCACAGTTCCTGCTTTCGTCTTTGTCACTCTTTCAACCAGAGGCACATTGCCCCCTGCGAGGATTTCATCCCGCCTTTTTATGGCATCAACCGCTGCCTCAGGTGTTAAAAAGCTCAAAAAATCTTTGCCTTCCAGCTCTTCCGGCGATTCAAAGCCCAAAATTGACGCAGCGCTTTTATTCGCCAACTCGATAATCGACTCCCCCTCGGGAAAATGCTGTATCAAAACTCCGTCAGGCAATCCCTCAAGCAGGTTCTTGTAGTTTCTTTCAACCTCGTGCATCGAGTTCTGCGCCGTTTTTCGCTCAGTCAGGTCCCTTGCCCATGATATGAGAACCCTTTTGCCGTCAATCATGAATACCCTGCTGTTGACCTCGACAGGAATTGTTTCGCCATCCTTGGATATGAAAACCGTTTCAAAGGTTTTTGACCAGCCGTCCTCAATTCCTTCAAAAATCGTTTTCACTTTTTTTCTGAAGTTTGGGTGAACAAGAGCTTCCGGAGGAATGTCCGCCATTTCCTCCATTTCATATCCGAAAAACATGACCGCCGAATCGTTCGCTTCCAAAACATTTCCGACTTTACAGGCTTCATCTACACTGCGAAGCACCATAATGTCGTCAATATTGTTGAATATGATTGAATATTTCTTTTCTTTTTCCTGTATTTTTCTCCCCGCTTCGGTATAATTCATGTGAATAAACACAATTATCAAGAAAATGCAAAAGGATGCAATCAAATTATAGATATAATAATACTTGTTGGAATAAGGGTAACTGAAAGTAAATGAAGAAATGAATGCAATCAGGGCGACGATCAAAACACCCGTTATGACTCTGGCCCTTAACACATGGTTGGGTTTTTTCTTGCCTTCTGTCCTTTTCGTTTTTTCAAACATGTTATGACCCTTTCCGGCTTTTAAAGCATTATCTCACTCTGCAGTCCCAATCTATCTTTTTTTTAAATAAAAATGTCAAGTTTATACTTCTATTTCCTTAGTCTGTTTTCCTTCATGTTGTCAAAAGTTCTCAGCAAGCTGGATAAACTTTTAAAGTAATTGTATAATTGAACTATAAATATCACGGGAGGATGAAATGAAAAAATTGTTGTTGATTGCAACAGGCGGCACAATAGCCTGTTCGGAGGGGACAAAGGGCTTGGCGCCTTCAATGTCCGCCTCTGACATACTTTCCTATGCTTCCGATTCAATAGATGGTTGCTCCATAGACGCATTTCAACTTTTCAACATAGACAGCACCAATATGCAGCCAGAATATTGGCTGGACATAATGAAAATGATCAAGGACCGATATGAGGAATATGACGGATTCATAGTCACGCATGGAACCGATACAATGGCTTACACCTCAGCGGCTCTCTTTTATCTTATTCAGAATTCGGTAAAACCGATAGTAATAACAGGAGCCCAAAAACCTATCTCCTATGAAAAGACCGATGCCAGAAAAAATCTCACCGACGCAATCTGTTTCGCCCGGGAAGGAATAGGTGGAGTATATCTCGTTTTTGACGGCAAAGTCATAAGCGGATCCAGAGCAGAAAAATTGCGCACCGAAAGCTACAACGCTTTTGAGAGCATCAACTATCCATTTATTGCAAAAATCATCGAAAACAAGGTGGTCTACAACAAAAAAGCACAAATACAGAAAAAAAGTCAAAAGACTTTATTCAGCAATTCTCTAAACTCAAATGTTTTCCTTATGAAACTTGTTCCGGGTTCAAATCCTCATCTGCTCAATAAGATTGCAAATGACTATGACGGATTCATAATAGAAAGCTATGGAAGCGGAGGAATACCTTTTGAAGGGAATAGAAATTTTTTGGAAGCCATAGAATCATTGACCTCAATGGGAAAATCCGTCGTCATAACCACTCAGGTAACTTTGGAAGGCAGCAACCTTACGATTTACGAGGTTGGAAAAAGAGCCCTTGAAAGCGCTGTTATCCCGGCCTACGACATGCCAATAGAAGCAGTTGTAACAAAACTCATGTGGACGCTTGGGCAAAGCAGGAATCAGGAAAAAATCCGGCAGCTTTTTCTCACCCCTATTGAAAACGACATAGTAGTTCTTGGTTCAGAATGATTACAGATTCCGATTTCTTTGTTTACCGATAAAAAACGCAAAAAAATACCGAAGCAATGACTTGCCTCGGTATTTTTGTTTTAAAAAAACTAAAATACTTTTAATACTTCTCGTATGGATTTCAAAACATAATCAACTTCTTCAATTGTCGTGGCATATCCCAGGCTGAATCTTACTGTGCCCTGCGGGAATGTGCCCAGTGTCTTGTGCGCGGCAGGAGCGCAATGCAGCCCGCATCTTGTGCTTATTCCGTATCTTTTGCTCAGTTCATGTGCAATAATCGCATTGTCCCTACCAGTGAAGTCGAGTGAAACCACCGCCGTTCTCCACGAAAGGTCTTTTCTTCCAATAAGGGAAGCCTCCGGTATATCGCCCAAGCCTTCAATGAATCGTTTTGTCATTTCAAGCTCGTGTGCGGCTATTTGCTCAACTCCCGTCTTTACAATGTAGTCAAGCGCTGCATGAAGCCCAAAAATTCCTACAACATTGGGAGTTCCCGACTCGAATTTGTCGGGCATGTATGACGGTTGCTCCTCCATCTCCGAAAGGCTGCCCGTGCCCCCTTCAATAAATGTCGAAAGTTTTTCCGCCAGACCGTCTTTTATTGCAAAACCGCCTGTTCCCTGCGGGCCAAGAAGGCTTTTGTGTCCTGTAAAGGCTATGGCATCCGCACCGAGCCTCTGCATGTCGACATTCAAAAACCCGGCTGTTTGTGCCGCATCGATTATGAAGGGTATTTCTTTTTCTTTGCAAAAGGCCCCTACTGATTCAAGGTCCAGAACCGTTCCGGAAACGTTTGAGCCGTGAGTCATCACTACAGCCTTGGTATTTTTTTGTATTTGTCTTTTGAAATCCTCTATATCGAGATTGCCCTCGGAATCGCACTTGGCTCGACTGAAGGAGACTCCCCTGTCCCTTAGGGCCATCAGCGGCCGCATCACCGCATTGTGTTCAACGGAAGAAACCACCACATGGTCTCCCCTCCCAAGCAGCCCTTTGATAATCACATTGAGGCTTTCTGTTATATTCTTAGTGAAAACCACATTCTCTGGTTTGTTGAAATTGAAGAGCCCGGCAATCATTTCCCTTGTCTCGAAAACAATGTTTTCGGCTGAGAATGCGCTGTCGTAAGCCCCCCTGTTCACACTGCATCCAACTTCGTTTATGTAACTGTTCATTGCTTTGCCAACTCCCGGGGCCTTCGGAAAAGAAGTAGCACCGTTGTCCATATAAACATTATTATTCATTGAATCCTCCTCTCGCAAACATTCGCTAATATCCATTATAATACAAAAAGTGCTTTTTTTTATTGCCATAGCTTTTTTTTATACTAAAGAAGCTGTCATTGATAATCATTATTTTTACTGCGAGCATATCATTGTTAAAATTAGAACGCAATCAAATTACATATATCGAAAGGAGTCAACAAAATGCAAAGCAAGAAAGGAATAATCGCAACGGGTGCGGCCATAGGTCTGATGGCAGTGTTATTGGTCAAAATGGGCAATCCCGCAAACATGGGCTTCTGCATAGCCTGTTTCATTCGCGACATCGCAGGGGGACTAGGTCTTCACCGTGCAGCCGTCGTTCAATATTTGAGACCTGAAATAATGGGGCTGGTGCTTGGAGCCTTCATCGCCTCCAAGGCAGGAAAAGAATTTTCTTCACGCGGAGGCTCATCGCCGATGACCCGTTTTTTTCTTGGAATCATTGTCATGATAGGCGCTCTGATGTTCCTGGGATGCCCTCTTAGAATGATTCTAAGGCTCGCAGGCGGAGACTTGAACGCGCTTGTCGGAATAGTCGGATTTGTGGCCGGAATATACATAGGTGTCTTGTTCCTGAACAAGGGTTTCAGTTTAAAAAGAACCTACAAATTACCCGATTTCGAAGGTTACTCATTCCCTGTTTTCAACGTTTTTCTTATGATTCTACTCGTCGCATCTCCGGCATTCGTAATATTCAGCGAATCCGGACCGGGATCAATGTATGCGCCGATAGCAATGGCTCTTGCCGCCGGACTTGTTGTAGGTTTCCTCGCACAAAAATCCAGGCTGTGCTGCGTGGGCGGAACACGCGATATGATTCTTTTCAAGGACAATTACCTTTTGCTCGGATTCCTTGCAATTTTTGTTTTCGCGGCAATAGGAAATATGGCAACTGGAATGTTCTCTCTCGGCTTTGAGGGTCAACCCGTCGCACACACTGACGGACTTTGGAATTTTCTTGGAATGGCAGTAGTGGGATGGGGTTCTGTGCTTCTTGGAGGATGCCCTCTCAGGCAGCTCATACTTGCAGGAGAAGGAAATGCCGACTCCGCAATAACATTTTTTGGCATGCTTGTCGGTGCTGGATTCGCGCATAACTTTTCGCTTGCCGCCAGTCCAAAAGGAGCAACGGTAAACGGCCAGATAGCTACTGCCGTATGCATCGTCCTGCTGCTTGCAATCTCTGCGGCAAACATTGAAAAAACACCCTTCAAATCGAAAGGAGACTTGTCATGAACAAAATAGATACAAGAGGCATGTCCTGCCCGCAGCCTGTGCTTATGACTAAAAAAGCGATTGATAATAGCCCGGAAGGCCTTGAAATATTGGCTGGCGACAATACCGCAAAAAACAATATAAAGCGTTTCCTCGAATCGAAAGGTTTTTCTGTGGAAATCGAAGAAGCAAATGAAGAATTTCTTCTAAAGGCAACAAAATAAAATGACCTATACTGTAGTGTTTTTCACCCACTCGGGCGCAGTCAAGTTCGACAGGCACATGAAAAAATTGGGCTTTTTCTGTGAACTGATGCCGGTCCCGAGGAAACTCAGCTCCAACTGCGGAATAGGAGCCAGAATCGAGTATGAAGGAGATCTTGACGACATCATCTCGACAGATACCGAAAAAATTTTCAAGCATGTTGGGGAATCATTTGAAGTCGCATATTCCGCCGAATAAACTAAAAAGCCTCGCCCGGTTAATTGATTGGGCGCGGCTTTTTTAAATTTCATGCCTCAATTTTGCATCTTTTATTTATGAAGGCTTCAATGCTTTTTTCACTTCCCGGTGCTTGGGCGAAATAGCCCTGATACATATCGCATTGATATCTTTTCATGATTTCAAGCTCCGCTTCCGTTTCAATACCTTCTACAATAGTTCCTGCACCAAGGCTCTTTGCCATTGCAACAATGGCTTTTACAATAGCTCTATTTTCGCTTTTTTGGTCGATGCCATCTACAAAACTTCTGTCTATTTTAACATAATCGGCATATAAGTCTCTAAGCTGCCGGAATGATGAGTACCCGGTCCCGAAATCATCTATTGATATCAAAAGACCCATTTCCTTAAGCCTCAAAAGCTTCTCTTTAAGATTGACGACATTCTCGGTTGAACAACTTTCCGTTATTTCCAAACAAACATTCCTGCCATCAAGCCCGTACTTTTTCAACATTTCGGCGATTTCTTCCACAATGTTTTCTCTTTCCATCTGTTTTACCGAAAGGTTTATTGACATGAAAAAGCTATCTCCAAGCCTTTCTTTCCATTTCTTCAAGACAGCCAAAGATTGATTCAATGCAAAAGCACCAAGCTGGTGTATTTCGCCGCAATCCTCCGCTATCGATATGAAAATGCCGGGAGCAATTTTTCCTATTACTGGATTGTCCCACCGCATCAATGCTTCGAATCCCATGATGGTTCCATCCATCGCCAAAATGGGTTGATATTGCATTGCCATTTCACCGTTTGTCAATGCCATCTTGAGTCTGCTTTCCAATTTAAAACGGTAAAGAGTCCTGTTCTCCATTTCGGATGTGAATATCAGATATCCGCTCGTTCCCGCCTTCTTGACTTGATACATTGCCATATCGGCCTTCTTAATGATCTTCTCGACTTCTTTGCCGTGTTCGGGACAAATTGCGATTCCTATACTGATGGAAATCTTGATGCTATAGTCGAAAATCCTGAGCCCGCTGTTGAGCCCTTCAATTATTTTCTCCATTTTTTCGCCTATTTTTTGATAGTTGCTGCAATCCGTCAAAACAACGAACTCGTCCCCGCCCATTCTTGCCACTACATCCTCTTCTCCAATGCTTTCCTTTATGTTCTTGGCGACATATCTGAGAATTTTGTCACCCGCATTGTGACCCATGCTGTCATTTATTTTCTTGAACCCGTCGAGGTCCATATAGCAAACAGCCAGCTTTTCTCCGTCTTTCAGTCTTTTCATCCTGCTTCGAAGCTTGTCGTATAAAACTTTTCTGTTGTAAAGTCCAGTAAGGCTGTCCCTGTAGGCAAGAAATTCTATTTCCTTTTCTGCTCGTTTCTTTTCGGTAATGTCGGAATATATTCCGTATCCTCCAACCTGCTTTCCATTGAGCCATACGGGGTATGCCAAAATATCCACATCTATTAGCTCGCCCGATTTGTTTTTTCTTTTTGTTTCAAACTTGACAGTATTTCCACTGATGAGCCTTGACGAGAGTCTCACAGCTTCTGTATAACGACTTTTGGGTGCTATCAGGCTATTTATGTCCTTTCCTCTGGCTTGTGCTATTTCATATCCGAACAATGAGCTGAATCCCTTGTTTATATCGACGACCCGGTCCTCGGTGTCGATTGTTACAATTCCCGATGGCGAATTGTCGAAGAGTTGCTTGAAATATGCCCTCTGCTCATCGAGCTCCCCTACAATATGTTTGCGTTCGCGAATGTCCCTGTAGTTGACAACCGTGCCGATAATTTCCCCGTCTATTATTATGGGATTTCCGGACGCTTCCACGTCTATGGGTTCTCCAAGCTTGTTTTTTCTCTTGGTTTCCACATTGACCGAAACGCCTCTTTTTATATTTTCATTGCACGCAATGGCTTCTTCCCTGTATTCTTTTGAAACTATAAATTCGTCAATATTTCTATTTCTGCATTCTTGCGCCTCATAACCGAACAGATTCACGAACGACTTGTTGATATCCATGACTCTTTGGTCCGAATCAAGCAAAGCCATCGCATCAAGGGATTTGTCAAACAATTGCTTGAAATACTGTGACTGTATCTCAATTTCTTTCTTCATGAGGCTTTTTTCCGTCAAGTCCTTGTAAACGGCATAAATGCCAAGAAGCTTGCCATTCTTAATTACAGGATTAATAACAATCTCGACGGGTATGCGGGATCCATCCCTATGTGTCCTTTCCGTCTTTATAGACAAGGGATTCGCTTTCATGGCTTTTGCTGATATTTTCTCGGCTTCTTCCTTTTTTTCACAAGGCGCAACGAGGTCGTTTATCCATCTTCCCCTGGCTGTTTTCATTGAATGCCCAAAAAGTTTCTCGAATGCCTTATTGAAGTAAACCACCTTGTCGTCGCTGGTAAGTAGAACTGTGGCTTCTGTAGAAGTATTTAAAAGACTTTCAAAATAGGCCTTTTGAAGCGCAAGTTCCCCTGTCAATCCGTTTTCTTTTCTGTGTTCTTGGTAAATTCTGTATGTTCCTACTATTTTTCCGTTTTCAAGAATCGGATGCCCCGTAAAATCGACATCTACGGGTTTCCCCCATTTGTCAACAAGTTTTATGCGCTTGTTTTGAATGCCTTTTTTATGAATATTGTCGCATATGTCTATAAAGCGGTACTTTTCCGAAGGGGGTGCAATCAAGTCATAGCAGTATTTTTCTACGACCTCTTCCCTCGAATATCCAAAGAGTTTAGAAAACGCATCATTGATTTCCACAACCCTGTTCATCATGTCGCATATGACAATTGGAACCGATACATGCTTGAACAAATCACCATAGAAATTCTCTGTTTTTCTTCTGAGCAGCACATCTTCCTTTTCCTTTATGCGGTCGAAAATCACAAATCCGCTGTATGCAAATCCACTTTCCACCGGGACAACCTTTAAAGCCGCTTCCAATCTCGAACCCTTGATTCTCAATGCGATTTTAAGATTCTTTTCCGATTCCTCATCACTGAAGGCCGCCTTTATCTCGGATACGATTTCTTTTAAAGGCTTTCCCCCAGGCTGTTTTGGGTCCATGTATTTCAAAAAATGTTTTTCCTTCAAATCCGAGACGCTCTTTATGTTCAGAAGATCTTTTCCGCGGTTGTTTATCCATGCTACTTCCCCGTTTTGAAAAAACATAACGGGCATGACAATCTCGTTTAGCACAGTCATTTCATTCATTGCAGTCATCTCTATCATCCCGATCATCTCCCGACAGAATTTTAGCCCAAATGGAAAACGCTTTTACTCAATATGTCCAATCCTCTATTGTCATTCCGGAACCTACCGAAGCAACTTTCGTATAGGATGAAAGTTTGATTTTGGCTTCAAGGCAAGTGCAGTGGCATGCATGTATCTTTTCAATCTTGTTTTCTTTGAAATACTCTCCTGTTCTTTCTATTTGAGGCGAAGCAGGATCCATCAGATGGAATCCGCCTATTACATCAACTATGCGATTTTCTCCGGTGACACGCTTTGCCTGTTCGATTATATTGCATATCCCCGCGTGCGAGCATCCCGTAATAACCACAAGGCCCTCGTCCATTCTATATGCCATGGCGGTGTCGTCGACTATGGTATCGGGCTCCCATTTACCATCCCGCGAAACCTCACCTATGGCAAGCTTTCCTTCAAAGTCATGCTTTCTTTCTATTTGTCCGAGAAACCAAAGGTTTTCTGTCAGTTTAAATGGTTCGTTTGTAAGTGCCATTTCGAAATGCCTGCTGCATTTTTCTTCCGAAATCAAGGAGCCGATTTCTTTAAAATTTTCGAATCTTCTACTTAAAAAGACTTCTTCATGCGCAATAAAAAGGGGCTTCCTAAACGCTATGTTTTCAATTGTCCATTCATTCATCAATCTTATGTATGGATCAAGGCCCCATGTGTGGTCAACATGACCATGGGAAAAAACGACTTTGTCTATGTCTCTTAAATTTTCTCCCATTTTGAAGGCGTTTCTGACGAAAACGTCAGAATATCCCATGTCGAAAAGTATTTTTTCACCGTCTGCTTCAATCAAGAAAGAAAGTCCCGGTTCTCCTAAAAAATATCTGTCGATTATTGTATTGTTGTCCGCAAGCACTCTCAGCTTCATTTTGCATCTCCCTTTATTCATTGTTTATTGTCAATATATTCTATTTTACCACTATTCCGAATTATTTAAAAACCGCTT
>DATFJE010000068.1:0-20923 GCA_035269385.1 Clostridia bacterium | reverse complement strand
CCTAAAACCGAAGCTATGAATGCAAAAGCCGGACACAAGGTTGTAGCTGCAATAACCGCATGGCCAGCAGCCGGTAGAAATCCAGAAGGAAAAATAGTTGAGATTCTTGGAGATAAAGATGATATTGGAACAGACATACTTTCAATCATAAGACGCCACCAGCTTCCTGAAGAATTTCCGAAAAAAGTGCTTGATGAGGCAGACAGGGTGGAGGAAGCAGTAAGTGAATCTGAAATAGAGGGAAGAAGAGATCTGCGGAATGAAAAAATTGTTACAATCGACGGCGCCGACGCAAAAGATCTTGACGACGCGGTTTCTATAAAAAAAATGGAAAACGGGGATTTCTTGTTGGGAGTCCACATAGCTGATGTTACGCATTATGTTGGCGAAGGCGGAAAGATGGATAAAGAAGCTCTTAAGAGGGCTACGAGCGTATATCTTGTCGACAGGGTAATACCCATGCTTCCGAGGCGGCTTTCAAACGGAATATGCAGCTTGAATCCAAAGGTAGACAGATTGACATTGTCAGTGGAAATGCAAATAGATCAAAAGGGGAAATTGCTTAAATACGATATTTTCGAAAGCATAATCAATTCTTCCGAGAGAATGACCTACAAAGATGTGACCGCTTTGCTTGAGAGGGAGAAGAGTCCGGAACTTGAAAAGTACCAATACATCAGAGAAATGTTTGACGACATGAGGGAACTGAGCTCTATAATAAGAAAAAACCGCGAAGACAGAGGGGCGATAGACTTCGATTTGCCCGAAGCAAAAGTAATACTAAATGAAGATCGCGAAGCGGTTGATGTTGTTGTAGAGGAAAGAACAGTTTCGCATAAAATAATTGAGGATTTCATGCTTATATGCAATGAGACCGTCGCAGAGCATATATTTTGGCTGAAGATTCCGTTCGTATATAGGGTCCATGAAATGCCGGACATAGAAAAGCTTGAGAATTTCAACAATTTGGTCCACAATCTTGGATACCATATAAAGGGGATTGGAACCGAGGTGCATCCAAAAGCGTTGAGAGACTTGCTTGAAAAAGTTAAAGGCAACAAAGAGGAACTGTTTGTCCATACATTAATGTTGCGTTCATTAAAGCAAGCCCGTTATTCTGAGGACAACCTTGGACATTTCGGCTTGGCTGCAAAGTATTACACTCATTTCACATCTCCAATAAGGAGATATCCCGACTTGCAGATCCACAGGATAATAAAGGAATATATTAAAGGCGGCATTACTGAAGGCAGAAAAAAAGCTTTGTCGGCGATAGTTAAAAATACCGCGGAAAGGTCTTCTGAGAGGGAAAGAATAGCAATGGAGGCTGAAAGGGACACAGACGACCTCAAGAAGGCAGAATACATGAGCCATCATGTGGGAGAGGTTTTCGACGGAATAATAACATCTGTCACATCCTTTGGGTTTTTTGTACAGTTGCCTAATACCATAGAAGGTTTGGTGAGGGTTGCATCCCTGGATGACGATTATTACAATTATGACGGTGAAAACATGGTGTTTACAGGCGAAAGGACAGGCAAAAGATACAGGCTTGGAGATGATGTAAAAGTGCTTTTGATTCGAGTGGATGTACCCCAGGGGGAAATTGACTTCGAGCTTGAGGAATTGAAATAAAACCTCAAAAATGGTAGAATGGTATTGAGCCTCCCGGATAGCTTCCGGGAGGTCTTGACTGAAATAAAAATCAAGGAGAAAGAAATGAAGAAAAAATTCGCTGTCATAGGAGCGATTTTGGAAAGACCCAGAGAAACCCAACATATATTCAACGACAATGTTGCTGAATATAAGGGAATCATAAAAGGTCGAATGGGAATACCTTATGACGAGGCAGGCGTTTCAGTCGTATCAATTATAGTATTTGGAACTATGGATGAAATAAACGGATTGACAGGAAAATTGGGGAACATAAAGGGAATAAGTGTAAAGACATCGATTTCAAAAAAAGATTTTGATAATGAAGCTTAAATAAAACAAAGATTTGCAAGCGCGGAAGCAGGTGGACCATGAATGAAATGAAAGTTTTGGCAAACAATAGAAAAGCAAGGCATGACTATTTCATTGAGGAAACCTACGAAGCAGGAATGGTTTTAAAGGGCACGGAGGTAAAATCGATACGCATGGGAAGAATAAACCTAAAGGAGGGCTATGCCGAGATTCAAGGAAGTGAGATTTATCTTTTAGGTGTGCACGTCAGCCCGTATGAAAAAGGAAACATATTCAACACCGATCCTTTGAGGCCTAAAAAATTGCTTCTTAATAAACGAGAAATACGAAAACTTATAGGCTATACAACTCAAAAGGGGTACACACTGGTACCTTTGAGAATATACTTGAATGAAAAAGGATTGGTGAAGATTGAACTTGGCGTAGGGAAAGGAAAGAAACTCTATGACAAGAGGCAAACAATTGCCAAAAAGGATGCAGAAAGAAGAATGCAAAAGGAAATGCGAAAATCCCAAAGGGGAGAATGACGAGGGGGCGTACAGGTTTCGACGGGGGTATGGAGCATTGAATAGCGAGCTGTGGTTTGCCTTGGGCCACATAAAAAAACATGGCAAAAAATATAAACGCAGATAATAAATTAGCTTTAGCCGCGTAATGCGGCTCATCCTGCTGTAGCCTACCCGCCGCCGCAGTAATAGGATGTCGATAAGCGGGGATCCGGCATGAGGGTTGTCTCGACCACTTGCTGAAACAATTGGGACTGGCCGATGAAGCAGCTTGTCATTGAGCGGCTTCGGAAGCGAGAAACAAATCAATGACTGCGCTCGGAGAATTTTGATGTAAAGTGCTTTCGGACGCGGGTTCGATTCCCGCCGCCTCCACCAAAAATTATCGTATGAAATAAAAAATCACTCTATGAGGATAGGGTGATTTTTTAGTGCGAAAAATTATAACCAATACGAATAACTGGTTTTGTAGGCGGAAACATCTAGATGGAAGCATTAAATATAAATGGAAATAATAGACATTAACAACAAGCTGTTATACAATGTAACAAGAGGAGGTTTTACTCTGGCAAGATAAGGAGGTGATTCTTTATGAAGCAGTTTATCCTTTTATTATAAAAGCACATCATGAGAATGGCAAAATATGTATATATATCCATCTATCTATCTATCTATCTATCGAGGGGGGAATCTAAATGAAAAGATTTATATCTTTGATGATAATTATAATTATCATTTTTACATCAATATGTTTTGCGGATGAAAGCACAGATATATTTTATCAGAATCAAGATAGAGCTATTCAAGCATATGAATTACTACAATCATATGGAATTGATAATGATAAAATTAGTCAATTATCATCAATCCCTGTAATTTCAGGAGAGATAAATGATATTGAGTTTTGTGGAGCATATATTGATAAGAATGGTAAATTGGTGCTTCAATTAACGAGAGAAAATAATAAAATAAAAACAGAAATCAAGAAATTGCTAAAAGGGTACGATATTAAAATTGAGGTCCAAAAGAATGCCAACAAGGATCTAGTTTCACTTTATAAAGAGCTTAGTTACAATTTCAGAGCATATCCTTCTATGGGCATCATTGTCAGTGAGGTTTACGTTGATGTAAGAAGCAACAAGGTAGTTCTAACAGTTAAAAATTTAGAGAGAACAGATGTATCGGTATTTAACAAATATGTAAAGAAAGGACTACTGGCTATCATTGAAGCCGAAGAAATTAATCAACCTACTACAGCCTTAGTTGCTGGAAAAACGGTATACGATTCGGATGGTTTACGTTCGACATTAGGTTTCTCAGCCATACGTGATAATATTGAAGGTGTTGTAGTAGCTGGTCATGCTAATGATGATGGTGTAGGTGAGGCGTTTCGTTATTTAATTAATTCAAGTAGTAATGAAATTGGTGAAGTGTTAGATACTAACTATGGCGGGAAATCTGACTGTGCCTTTGTTGAGCTTGAATCAAGCAACTATGATTTATCCAACGATATTGCAAATGGAAGTGAGTTCTCTGGTACAGATACCACTTATATCTACGGTTTAGGTTGTTCAACATATGGAAGAGCTTCAAACGAAGACTCTGGAATAATTATAGCCACCTCTGTTACTTTTACAAATACGGAAGGTGTGACGTTAAGTGATATGGTAAAAACAGACATTGAAAGAATTCCTGGCGATAGCGGTGGACCTCTGTACAGAACAATAGTTTCTGGAAGTGAAATGCTTATGGGAACGTTATCTTCAAAAACTACAACTACATCCTCGTATTCCAAAATCAATAACATTTCTAATGATTTAGATTTAGATTCAATCTACACGCAATGATGCATTAAGGAGGAGATTACTATAAATAGAAAATTGGCAGCTGCCATATTTTTTATCATAATTATTTGTATCATTTACATAAGCTCAAGTAAGAATATTTTGAATTACAAATTAAGAAAACCATTTGATCAAGGGGTAATAATCTCAATGAATCAAGAACACATAGCCGTTGGTGATGCAGTAGATGGAGTAAGAATGTTTGTTGAATATGATGAAGACACCATTGTCTTCAATGAAAAATGGAGGAAGACTCATATTAATGAATTGAAGGTTGGTGATTTCATTGAAGTTCACACTAGTGGAGAAGTAACTCTAGAGTTACCATGTACATTTTATGGTGAAGTGATATTAATATTGGAAAAGGATTATTTTGATAGAAAAACTCAATGAATTATAACATATCTATTTGATTATTTTTTTGGATGGAGGAAGGTTATATACGGACCACCTTTACAAACATCTGCGGACAGTGATTTTGTTTTGTGCGGTCCGCCTCCACCATAATGACCTAACTGAAATTTTTGATTTGGCTAATGTAGCCGACAATAATAATACCAGTATAGATATATTTGAAACCCATTGAACTCAATGGGTTTCGCTGTTTTTTGGAAAAATCAAAAAACAAAATAATAGAATATTTAGAGATTTGCTGGAAGTATCTGAGAGAAACACACCAGAAAGGGTGCAAAATGCACCAAAAAATACACATGGAAAATTTATGATGCATTTTTTTATGTGTGATATGTTTTCATAGAGTAGGCAAATATGGTGTGAATGGAATATCAAAAATATGTTGATAATATTTATTCAATTTCCTTAAAAGCGAAGTTTTGTGTTTTGACAATGAGATATTTGATGGAACAAGGTGAATATACTAATTTTCTATAATTAGGTATAATGGTTTTGTTATTCAAAATATAATTTTAAAAGTTTTGGGATTAATCAGTTTTTTCATTAGTATTTTAAAGTTGATTTACAGAATCACACTGAATTATAAACAAATTAAAGAAAAGAATTCCCTATATATTTACTTATCAACGAATATACAAGAAAAATCCCTGTCTCAATAGGTGAAGAGGTTCAATTAATAATAAAAGGGGGTGCAGCATGGATGATTCTAAGATCATTGAATTATATTGGTTAAGAGATGAAGCTGCCATATGTGAAACTGACAAAAAATATGGTCGATTGCTTCATAGCATAACGCTGAATATTTTATCGAAATTTGAGGATGCGGAAGAAATCGTCAGTGATACCTATAGGAAGGCGTGGAATATCATGCCGCCACAGCGCCCAAAGTTCCTATCAGCATATTTGGGACGGATTGCTCGCAATCTCTCCATTAATTTATGGCAAAAGAATAGAGCTCAAAAGCGATATAGTGGCGTTGAAATTCTTATTTCGGAGCTGACTGATTGCATCCCTTTATCTCTGAGTGTGGAGCAGGAAATCGAAGGCAGGGAACTCACAGAGACGATCAATTTTTGGTTGTTAAGTATACCGGCGGATGATCGAGTGCTATTTATTAGGAGATACTGGTTTGGCGATACACTGATTAATCTGGCAGCTGAGTGTGGAACTACTCCAAACAAACTTGCAGGGCGAATATATCGTTTAAGGAAACGCCTTAGAAAATTTCTTGAAAGCGAGGGGATATTCATATGAAAGTAGAAAAACTATTTGAAGCCATAACCGACTTGGATGATAATTTGATCGAAGAAGCAAGGTTGAATAGCTTAATAAAACAATCCAAGGCATGGAAGAAATGGACAGCTATTGTTGCTAGCGTTGCACTGGTAGTAGTAATTGCTGGATCCGCTCTGCTCCGAATAGGTGTTCTTATTCCTGGAGGAAGCAGTGGTAGTAACGGTCACAGGGAGGGCAGTGTGTTCATGTCTTATGCAGGTCCAGTTTTTCCTTTGACGCTTTCAGAAGAAATGGATGACTTGAGTGTTAAAAGAAGGATTGATTTTGATTTTTCACCCTATGAACCAAAAGCAGTGACAGATAGTTCGGGTAATAATAAAGCGAATAACTATGTCCGTTATGACAGTGAAGCCATTGTTACAGACGGATATGATCTGATAAATACGAGTGATAATGATATGACAATCACTGCGATTTACCCATTTTCAGGTTCATTGCAGGATAAAGAGGGAATTACACCAGTGGTATCGGTTGACGGTTTGAAAATTCGAACTAAATTGGTTGCTGGACCCTATACAGGAAGCTTTGAAGGCGTGTACGGGGAGGATAGTCATGAGGCGGGTGATACATATAACCTTGCTCATATAGAGTCCTGGGAAGAGTATAGGCAACTTCTTTCTGATGGGACATATATGGATAATGCGTTTGATGAGTTCCCACAGTTAAATCAAAAGGTGACGGTCTACGAATTCAGCGAATCAACAGCAGATCATGACAAGGCAACAAATCCTACTATAAATATTGAATTCAAGATGGATAATTCTAAAACCAAGATTTTTACCTATGGTTTCAATGGTGGTTCTATGGACTTGAATAATAATAACTGCGCTCGTCATTTCAGTGTGCCAGAGGCGTTTAATCCAGACTATGGGATGTCGAGGTATTTGATTGTGATGGGTGATGATATAGGAGACTATGTTCTTCAAGGTTATAAAAATGGTGGTTGCGACACAGGAGAGGAATTGGAAGGAGTAACCGTAACGGTAGACCGCTATGAAACTACATTGGGTGAGGTTTTATGGGCTGTCAAAAAACAAAATGATCAGCTTTATGCAAATGATGAAATAGAGATGCTAAATGAAACTATTTCTGATAAAATGCAGTATGAACTGGCGGCAGAGTTGCTACTTGATTACGGCATATTATCTGGAGATTCAAAAGCTCGATACGACATGGGGATTTTGGAGGATATATTATCTGAAAGTATTAGTATGGACCGGGTATTCTACCTTTCATTTGATCTGGAGATTCCAGTAGGAGCAAGTGTAGCAGTCACCATGAACATGGTCAAAGAGAATAGTTTTGACTATCACGGATCTGGCAGCGATAATCAGAATGTGGATGGTTACGATTTGGTGACCACACTGGGTTCCAATTTGAAGTTCATTGAACAGACCGCATCAATTCAAGATTATGACTTGATTGAAATTGTTAGACAAAATTATGGGTTTGACCTTGTGAACGGGATTAAAAGTGTAACGCTTGATCCATCCAACGAGCATTATTACTTGGAGATTAGGCTGAAAAATGATGAATAGAAAATATTAAAATTGGAGAGAACTGCTGCTGTGAACATTGTAATTCGGACTCTTTGTCAAATTCAATGTTATCTTAAGGAAAGAAAGTCAGTGATACAATACTTGACTGGGGAGTGGGGATTCTTGGGTGTTTTTTTATGGAGCTATATTACTTCATAGGCGTGCATGCCTTTTAGCGATATTCAAACAATTTGACGTTAATGCATACTTTTTCACGTAATTTATTTTAACGCTAAATTGTATCAAAATTTGAGTCAATAGGCATAATGACTTAACTGAAATTTTTGATTTGGCTAATGTAGCAGACAATAAGAATATTAGTATTAGAAGAATGAAACCCATTGAGATTAATGGGTTTCATTCTTTTTTGAGAAACCTTATTGACATTGTTGACTAATAGCGATAGACTTGATATGTCTAAAGGCGTTAGACGAGGAGGTCTTCTTATGAAAAAATATAAACTTGGAGAAATGGAGCAAAGATTTGCGAATTTGATTTGGGAGAATGCTCCAATAAAAACCCGTGATTTGATAACTTTATGCGCAGAGGAATTCAACTGGAAAAGAACCACTACCTATACAATGCTTAAGAGACTATGTGACAGAGAAATATTTGTCAATGATAATGGTGAAGTGAAGATTTTATTAAAAAAAGAAGATTTTTTGGCAGAAAAAGGTGAAGAATTTCTTGAAGAAACTTTCGAGGGGTCATTGCCTAGATTCTTGACTGCATTTATAAGGCGGAAGAAATTAAGTGTAAAAGAGATACAGGAAATTCAGCAATTGATAGACGGGTATAAGGAGGGATAGAAATGCTTGAGAGTATTTTTTTGCATGTATTGAACATGTCATATGTTGGGGGCGGTGTCATAGCCATTGTTTTAGTGGTAAGATTTTTTCTGAAAAAGTTCCCGAAGAAATATTCTTATATATTATGGATAGTACCGCTTATTAGGTTAGTCTTTCCTTTTTCTATTGAAAGTGTCATAAGTCTGATTCCATTTAATCCAGAACCTATACCAGATACAATCATGTATGATCAGATGCCAATTATAAATACTGGAATTTCAAGCATCGATGGATCGATTAATCAAATGTTGCCAAGAAGCGAAATTGTAGGCAGTGTAAATCAAATGCAAGTTTGGATTTTTATTGGCGCAATAATTTGGCTTCTCGGTATATTGGTTCTAATCGCATATGGAGTGGCGTCATACGTTAAATTAAAAAGAAAATTACTCGATTCAAATATTGAACAGGAGAATATATTCTACTCGGATTCTTTTGATACACCATTTGTAATGGGGATCATTAAGCCAAAGATATTTTTACCTAGCTTCTTATCTGAAGCAGAAAGAGAGTACATTTTATTACATGAACAGATTCATATCAATAGACGTGATCATATAGTTAGATTCATCAGTTACATAGTCTTAAGTTTTCATTGGTTCAATCCTATGGTATGGATTGCATTTTTCATGAGTGAAAAGGATATGGAGATGTCGTGTGACGAAGCTGTTCTTTATCAATTGGGCGACACTATAAAAAAGGAATATTCAAGCTCACTATTGTCAATGGCAACAGGTAGAGGAAGGTTGTCCATGTCGCCACTTGCTTTTGGTGAAGGTGAAACCAAAGGACGCATTAAAAATATCATCAGGTTCAATAAACCAAAGGCTTATATAATAGCGATTGCATTGATAATTATAACTGTAGTTTCTATAGGGTTATTGGTAAATCCAAAGAATTCTTTAAGTGAAAGAGATATTAGAATTGCGACGGACGAAATTAAAGCTGAAGTCATGAGCATCAATGAAGATATTAATGGTTTGGACTATGAGATAATTGTTACAAATAACAGCTCCTATACAGTATATGATTTAAATCTAACATTAAGTTATCCGATAATAATTCCAAATGGATCAATGACTAATTTAGATGGAATAGAAGCAGATCATATAATTGAGAAAATGGAATCAGGTTCATATGAGCTTGTCCGTGTTTTCATACCGACTGATTATTCCCATGGTAAAAATGTTGATAATAAAAAGCCTGAAGTTCATTTTAGAGGCTATATAGGTGAATTAAAAGATACCAATAGAATTGAATATATTGGAAGGATTGAAACGATTTCCAAAAATGATGGAGAGACAGGCAGCTTGAATTCAGATACTTGGATTCAAGAAGCTTCGAGTGAACCTGTTCAAGCGGTAAAAGCTGCTTTACTCAATCAAGAAGCAAAAGATTATACGATCAGTATGAGCATTGGATCTATTGATATTGATGAAGAAGAAACTCAGCGTGTCGTTGACCGGTATGTTGGCAGTGAATTAGCCCGGTCAAGAGGGTGGTCAGATGATTATCTGCAAGAACACTTTCTTGTTGTCAAAGCTAATTATATAGTTGAATATGATCATACAAAGACATTTATGCCAGATGGCAATCTTGAACAGTATTTCTATTTAACTGAAGATATTGAAACGGGTTTGTGGATGATTGTTGACAATACAAGTGCGAATAGTCTAACAATTATAGAAGCAGACCCCTTAGATGGGAATTTGGATTTTGCCATTCGATATACACAACTATACGGTTATGAAGAATTTATCATCTTGTCGTCAACTCAAGAGTCATTGACTATTCTGGCTTATCATGGAAATGATCAAACGTTGACAGCAGCTACTTTGGAAAGTGCAGTTATAACAATTGACAAAACAATGAATGATTCTGTGAAGGAAGAAATTTTCTTGAATGAAGAATTGACTGGATATGTTTTTACTCCTCATAATCGTGATGCCTCATATCAAAATTATATCGTGGGAATCAGATACAGATTGATCAATACAAATCCATCAACTTTAGAGTCAGCCATTGTGATCATTCCAAAATCAGATTTGTCAGCTTTAAGTGTTTATGAAAGCTTTGAGCAAGCGGAGCAAAGTCAGGGACTGATTCCAACGATTATCGATATGACCCTCAACGTACAAGGGCAATATCTTTCGTATCAAGACATAGATGAATACTATAAGGTATATGATATTTTGAATGGTTCTCTATATTCGGTCGAAGACCAATTGGATCATCTATCTGTTGATTATTCAAATTTCATCCGTCATATCACAGGAACAATCAATGATTATCGGTTGCCAATTATATATTTAATAACCTCTGCCAATGGTGAAGATTTAGTTTTCAATACAGCAACGCTTGAATTTGAATCACTAAATGATAAAGATAACAGGATTGTTGTTTCTAAAGACAATCATTATACAGCGATGCTATCCCGTGTAGATGAAATGCAACAACTCGAACTGATTGATCGTGAAGGGAATACAATATTCAGCTATGGCTACCATGAATTTCTGACGGAAATCAAAGGGACTGACTTTAGTGAATTGCAATGGCAACTTTTAGGCTTTGATGAAAGCAGCAGCATATTATGGGGTGGCTTTGGAGGCGATTTGGATACGGTGGCTCACTTTATTTATAAAATCGAGTCCGATGAGTTCATCTTATTTGATCAATCCAACAATGATGCCTTTATAGAGTATTTGAATAAATATCCAGCAGTAAGATAAGTATCCTGAATCATTCAATCGTGAATCAATAGACTCAAAGATTGGGCGAGTTTAGATTTGTGATGAAGATACCATTGTTTTAAATGAAAAATGGAGGAAGACTGATATTAATGAATTGAAGGTTAGCGCCCTTTTAAAAATCATTATTAGCATTGTCTGTTTTTAGTGCATATTTGGTCTCTTTGTCTGTGGACGGTGTTAGCGTTGGGTTCGCGCTGTCTCCAGCGAATCAAAAAGGTTCCTGCAACGTGTTTTGTTGTCGGGATCTTTTGCCAATTAGGAGACGGATTGATAAAAGAATAATGATTTCATGTTTTAAGGTCATTATGTTATAGTAATGACTGAAAAGGAGGGGATTCTTGATGATACATATATTTGGGCATAGAAATCCCGACACAGACTCTATTTGTTCGGCGATTTCCTTGTCGAGGCTGAAAAACAGGCTTGGAATGGAAACAAAAGCGTGCGCAATTGAAACAATAAACAAGGAAGCAGAATATATTTTGGAAAGGTTTGATGTAGAGCGTCCGGAGATAATTGAAGATATAAAAATGGAAGTAAAGGATTTGGTTTATGAGGACATTCCATCTGTCGGCCCCGAATCATCCATATTGCAGGCGTTTGAAACAATGGAAAAAGAAAAAGTTAAAATACTTCCGGTATGTGATGAAAATTCATGTTTGCTTGGGATAATCACAATGAAGGACATAGCCATGGGTTTGATACAAAATGACGAAAGACGATTAAAGACCCATATGAAGAACCTAGTGGATGACTTAAGCGGCAAAATGCTTGTAGGTCAAATGGAAGAGGTTGACGGGCAAATAATAGTTATGGCATTTTACCATAAGACATTGGAGAAAAACACAATGCTCGATTCCGGTTGGATAAGCATTGTAGGAGATAATTATGAAAACATAGAATTCTGCATACGGTCGGGGGTTCAGCTTGTAGTAGTTACGGGAAGCCATGAAATCCCGGGCAATTTGTTGAATTTGGCTGAAAAAATGGATATCCCGATAATGTCGGTATTGCCAGACACGTATATGACATCAAAAAAAATCAATCAATGCACATATGTTTCATCCATAATGCGAAAAGATGAAATTTGCGCACTCAAGAAGTATGAATATCTTGAAGACGTATATAAGAGGATGAGCGAACACCGTCACTCGTATTATCCCATAATAGACAACAATGACAGATATGCTGGCTTCATAGGCAGAAACCAGCTCTTGAATCCCAAAAAGAAACAAGTCATAATGGTTGACCACAATGAATACTCCCAAAGCGCACCCGGAATAGAGGAGGCTGAAATACTTGAAGTTGTTGACCATCACAAAATAGGAGACATAAGAACAAATTTGCCTATTTCTTTCAGAAACATGCCGGTAGGGAGCACATGCACAATAATATTCAAGATGTATGGCGAGTTTGGATTGGAGCCCGAGAAGGATGTGGCGGGACTGCTGCTTTCGGGAATAATATCCGACACATTGAATTTCAAGTCGCCGACAACTACTCCTGTTGATATTGATGTGGCAAAAAAATTAAACAAAGTTCTCAAACTTGATATGGACAGCTATGCAGAAGAGATGTTCAAAGTTGGCACTTCACTTGAGGGTCTGTCGATGGAAACAATTTTTTACCGTGACTTCAAAACCTTTGAGATAGGAAATAAGACGGCAGGAATCAGCCAGGTCATAACAATGGATATAGACAGCCTTGAGGTTCGGCGTGACGAGATGGTTGAATTCATAAAAAAAGAGCATGAAGCCAACGGATACATGACAACCATGATGGTGATAACAGATATATTGAAAGAGGGTTCCACGATTCTTTATCAGACTGAAGTTGAAGGGTTGGTTGGAAAAGCGTTTGGGATACCCGAAAAGCAGGGGATGTTTGTGCCGGGTGTAATTTCACGTAAAAAGCAGGTTGTTCCAAAATTGATGGAGGCGCTGCACAGAATGGGCAGATCTTGAAAAGAATAATTTGCACATGGCAACATTAAAGTGTATAATTCAAGAGTTGACTATAACTAAATGCATGAAAAGGATGGAAAAATGAGGCAAAAAATTATTAATATAGCAGTGATAGCCCACGTAGATGCAGGCAAATCGACCCTTGTGGACGGGCTCCTCAAGCAGAGCAATATTTTCAGGGACAACGAGGAAGTCAGAGACTGCATAATGGACAGCAATGATCTGGAACGCGAGAGGGGCATCACGATTTACTCAAAAAATTGCGCCATTGAACACGAGGGCGTAAAAATCAATATTGTAGATACACCGGGGCATGCCGATTTTTCATCGGAAGTCGAGAGGATAATGAAAACCGTTGATACGGCCATTTTGCTTGTTGATTCAAGCGAGGGACCCATGCCGCAAACCCGTTTTGTTTTGAAAAAGGCATTGGAACACGGGCTTAAACCGATTCTGTTTATAAATAAGATAGATAAAAAGGACCAAAGGGCGGAGGAAGTCGTAGACATGACATTCGACCTTTTCGCAGACCTTGGAGCCGATGACGAACAGCTTGACTTTCCGATTGTTTATGGTGTTGCGAGGGAAGGCATAGCGAAGACAAACATGTCTGATGAAAGTGAAAACCTGAACCCGCTTTTCGACTTGATACAATCACATGTCGAGGCATATCCCAATCTGGACAATGAGCCTTTGCAGCTGCAGATATCGTCGCTTGACTATGACGATTATGTAGGCCGCCTTGGAATAGGACGAGTGAAAAAGGGAATAATTAAAAAAGGTCAGACAGTTTCGATAGCCAAAAGGGACGGAAGCGTCAAACAGGGCAAGATTGCCAATCTGTATATTAACGAAGGGCTCAAGCGGGTTGAGGCAGAAGAGGCAGGAAGCGGCGAAATAGTAATTTTGTCCGGGATATCAGACATTTCAATAGGTGAAACCATTTGTCTTCCGGGAGAAGTGGAAGCACTCGAGATGATAGAAATCGAGGAGCCTACCTTGTCGATGAACTTTTATGTGAATGACTCTCCTTTTGCGGGGCAAAGCGGTAAATACCTTACATCAAGGCATCTCAAAGCGCGCCTTGAAAGGGAACTTGAAGTCAATGTCGGCCTTAGGGTAGAAGAACTTGAGGGCAAGGACGGATTCATAGTATCCGGAAGGGGAGAACTTCATCTTTCCATACTTCTTGAAAACATGAGAAGAGAAAAGTATGAGATGTCGGTCTCAAAACCAGAGGTTCTAATGAGGAATATCGACGGCGTTCGCTGTGAACCTGTTGAAAGGGTTTTGGCGACACTTCCTGAAAATTACAGCGGGACGGTCATTTCAAAGCTTAATGAGCGCAAGGGCGTAATGAATGCCATGACTACGGAAAACGGATATGTTAAAATTGAGTTTTCTGTCCCAACCCGAGGGCTTTTGGGTTTTAGAAGCGAATTCATCAACGATACGAGGGGCGAAGGGACTTTGGTCCGTTCATTCCAGGATTATCAGCCTTACTTTGGTGAAATTCCCGGGAGAAAAAATGGGGTTCTTATAGCGCAGCTCAGGGGATCTACTATGGCTTATTCTTTGTTTAATCTCAGCAAGAGGGCTACGATATTTGTAGAGCCTGCTACAGAGGTTTATGAAGGAATGATAATAGGAATGAACAGCCGACAGGACGATATGGTTGTAAACCCGTGCAAGAACAAGAAGCTTACAAACACAAGGGCATCGGGCAGCGATGATGCGATAAAGCTTCAGAATCCAAAGAAGTTCACACTCGAAGAGGCTTTAGAGTTCATTGCCATAGATGAACTGGTCGAGGTTACACCGGATGATTTGAGACTGAGAAAGAAAATTCTTAACGCCAACGATAGAATGAAGGCGGGAAAAGGCTCAAAAACAGTATAACTGCAAAATTTGAAATGCTAAGAGTCTTCGCTTGCTGTGAAGGCTCTTTTGCTTCTTTTAACATAAAGAAACAAATATTTTGTTTCTATCGTTATATTATGGATATAAATAAAATACGATGCGTAGGAAGAAAATATTAACTATATAGGAGCTAAATAGAAAAGAGAAAAAATGAAGAAAACGATGAAGTATCCTTCATATATGGGCACTTGAAGGATATGGAGTAATTAGTGCAACCGGTCTGAAGAAATATTGGATTGGTTTTTGATTTTTTACAACTGAATATAGCATACATATATAAAGCAAAATATCCGAGATAAATGGATACTAAGTGGGTAGCTGAAACGACTCTAGGGAAAAAGTAGGGTCGTTTTTTGCATAAATGAACAAAAACTATGAATCATAAATCAAAAGGAGGAAGAAAAATGTTTAACAGAATCATGGACTTATTAAAAAGGGCTTTTAGAAACGAGAAAGGTCAGGGAATGGTAGAGTACATACTGCTGGTAATTGTAATTGCTTTTGTTGCAATTATTGGATTTTCTGCGTTGGGTGATTCCGTTAATAACAAAACCTCACAAGCAGGAACGTCCATAAATGCTGAAAATGCAACTATTCCTGTTTTATTTATGGTGAGGTAGTTTTGTTGGCAAGCAGGTCCGCATTTCAAGCGGACCTGCATATGTCTTGAATAAAGAGGCTGGATATGAATATTAAAACAAAAATCAGAAACATGAAAGCCCAGGCCATGGTGGAATACATATTTTTGATCATGCTGATTGCGATTATAGCATTGGGAGCATTTGCTGCATTGGGTCGTAGTGTTGAAAACAAAACAGATGATGCGAATACGGAAATTTCTAATATCGGGTAGGTCAAGGGTGGTTTTACCATAAAAATTTATACTTGAAATGTGGTGGCCTTAATGAGAACTCATAAATTCATGAGAAACAGAAAAGGACAAGCAATGGTGGAGACGATTTTCGTACTGCCTCTGCTTTTTTTACTTATTTTCGGAATAATAGAATTCGGAAGAGTTTATTTTACATATTCAATACTTTCTAATGCTGCGCGTGAAGGAGCAAGATATGCAGCTGTACACGAACCTGTGGATTATGATGATGCGATTGAAAGGATGAAAAACGTTGCGTCTACTTTGTCTTTGGAAGACGACGATATTGAAATTTCTGATGCCGGAGGAACATCTGATAATGTTTTAGCGAAAGTTACCTATAATCTGGAATTGATTATGCCTATTGTTGGCCCGATGATTGATAAATCCGATGGTACCGAAGATGGGAAAATTGCACTGCATGCCAGCGCTGAAATGCGCATAGAATAGGAGGTGAATGAAGTGAAAGATAAAATAAATAATGAAAAAGGGATAGCAATGGTTATGGTTGTAATCGCCATGGTTGTAATAATCGGTTTTGCTGCCCTTGCGGTAGATTTCGGAAACGCGACCGTAAGAAAGAGCAGGCTACAGAATGCCTGCGATGCGGCAGCTCTTGCGGGAGCGCAGAAATGGGCAATGGACAGCAAATCTAAGGAAGATGACGATGGTGGAGCTGGAGAGACGGCGGAGGATATTTTTGAAGTCAATATTGATTCCAACATTCCCAATGCTTATGCTTGGAGTGACGATTTCACCGGAAGCGAAACGGGAATAACGGCAAATGTGGTATTTGATAATTCAGCCGGTACGATTTCTGTCTATGCAAAGGAAAGGATGGATACATTTTTTGCAGGTATTTTTGGTATGAATCAAATGGAAGTGAATACAAAAGCGGTGGCTTTGATTGGTACGGCTGCTGCAGGTGTTGACAATTTGATGCCGTTTGGAATAGAAGAAGCTGAGTTTGATCTTTATGAAAGCATAATCCTGAGGACGGACAAGCCCAGCACGCCGGGGAATTTTCATTTGGTTGATTTTGACAAAATAGATGACGCTGATTGGGATCTAAGAAAGATTGACGGTTCAACAGAGCACAAGATTGCCTATCATGGCAGCATCAATGAGTACAGTGTAGGACAGATGGTCAATACAGAGCCCGGGAAGGCGAATTCTGTCAACGGTGGGTTGGACGCAAGAATTACTGGGACAGAATACAATCCGGCAAGCAACAGTGAGTATGAATATGAACCAGTCTCGTGTGAAACAACCTGCGGCGTAAACCATACTTCCTTGGACCCTAGCGATCATCATGAAGACTGCCCGAGATTTGTCATTGTTCCGATCATTGAAAACTTCGATGAAGCGGAAGGAAGAGACGATATAAAAATTGTTGGCTTTGCATCAATTTTTATCACAGACTACAACAATAACGAGATTGAAGGCAAGTTCGTTGAAAGAGTTGTTCACGGAGATGTGGATCCGGGAGCGACGTTTATGGGAACATGGGCAGTTGATTTTATTGAATAAGGGGGGTATTGAATGAAACTGGACAAGAGAATAATCATTTTTGCAGTGGTTCTTGCAGCCATTACGACCTTCGGGATATACAAATATCTCGAATCCCTCAAACCTGAAGAGGTTGAGGTTACATATGTCGAGGTTTGGGTTGCAAAAGAGACCATACCTGCAAAGGTAAAGATAACGGATGCAATGATCGATTACAGGGAGATAGACAAAAAGTATGTTCATCCGGAGTCGATGACTGACAGCTCCAAAATTGTTGGCAAATACACAATGGAAAGGATACTCGCAGACGAGCAGATTCTTAAGAGCCGTCTCTTCGACTTGGAGGCCTTGAGGTTCTCATATAATATTCCTTCCGGGCAAAGGGCGATGACCATACAGGTCAATCTGATTGCAGGCATATCGGATATGGTTACCCCGGGCGACCATGTGGATTTGCTTGTCCATGTTGCCGGGAGAGAGAAAGATGGAGCAACGTATCCGCCTGTTACAAAAGCATTCATTGAAGATGTTCTGGTACTTTCGATAAACAAGATGGACTCCATTGAGGAAAAGAAAGCTTCGGACGATGCGGCGGAGGAACAGGCGTCAAGCAGATTGTTGACTTTGGCTATCAATGCGTCCGAAACTGAAAAACTGTTTCAAGCCGACCAAACCGGAGAAATAAGGCTTGCATTGAGGCATCCGGATGCTGAGGATGAAATAGGAACAAACGGCAGCATTACAGACGATTTTGTTCCCTTGAGAAGATGACCCACAAAAGTCGCAAGAAATGGAGAGGTGTGTATGGAACATAAAGTGAATGTATTGATAGCTGATCAAAACGAAAAAGATATTGAAAATATTCGTGTTGCGCTTAGCCACGAGGAACGTATAAGAATAGTAGGAGAATGTTCGGAAGGCATTTCGACCGTTAAGCTTGCGAAAAACATAAAACCCGATGTCGTTCTGATGGATATAAATATGCCTGGAATAAAAAATGTCACTCCTACTGAAATTTTGACAGCGACAATCCCGAATGTGTTGGTCATTGTCACTTTTGACAAGGGCGGTAAGAAAAACCTGAAAAAAGCAATGAGTGACGGTGCGAGGGATTACATAGTCAAACCGGCTGCGGCGGATGTATATATAGACACCATTCTTGATTTGTACGACAAGGATGTAAAAAGAAGGGAAGTCCTGTACGGAAGAAAACAGCATGAGGAAGACATAAAACCAAAGATTGTATCCATTTTCAGCACCAAGGGTGGAGTCGGGAAAAGCACGATAGCTACCAACATAGCGACTGCATTGGCGCAAAAGACGGAAGAAAGGGTTGCGCTTGTGGACTTCGACCTTCAGTTCGGGGATGTTTCGGTCATGTTGAACCTCTATCCCGAGCGTACCGTAATGGAACTGGTGAAGGATATTCAGAGTCTTGACAAGGAACTCCTTGAAGACTACATGATTCTCCATAATTCGGGTGTTAAAGTTTTGCCGGCTCCTTCAAGACCTGAGTACGCCGAGTTTGTTACCGGAGGCAATGTTCAAAGGATTTTGCGAACGCTGAAGGAAAGCTACAAGTATATTGTTGTAGACATGGCTCCTGCTTTTGACGATGTGAATCTTGCGACTCTGGATTTGTCGGACAGTATAATGCTCTTGACTACTTTGGATCTTCCTACTATAAAAAATGTAAAGTCAGGTCTTCATGTTATGAAAACCCTTAATTACAGGGATGACAAGATAAGGCTGATTTTAAACAGATATCATCGGAATTTCGGTATTAATGTATCTGATTTGGAAAAAACAACCGAAAAGAAAATATCTCATATCGTGCCTGAGGACAGTCGCACTATAATTGACGCCGTCAACAAGGGAAAACCTTTTGTTCTCAATAATCCTGGCAGCTCCGTCACAAAGAGCATCTACAATATAGTAGACGATATAATGGGCAAAGATGAAAAAAAATCAATGTTTGGAAAATGGATAGGGAAATAGGGAGGGCGGAACATGTCTCTTTTGGAACGAATTGAAAAGGAAAAAAATGGTTTGTCTTTAAAAGTTGAATCTGATGAAACAATAAGTAGCGAAAGCAAGATTTCAAAATGCCAGAATGAAATTTTGAAAGAAAAAATACAAAAAAGGTTAATGGAGAAATCCAAGGATGAATCAATAGACAAAGGAAAAATAAAAGAAAGCCTTACAGTCATACTCGATGACATTCTGAAAGAGGAAGATACATTTGTAACAAGAAGGCAAAAGGAAAAAATAATCACCGACACTATAAATGAGATTGTGGGCTTCGGTCCAATTACACCGCTGATAAGAGATGAAAAAATAACTGAGGTAATGGTCAACGGGTATGAAAATGTTTATGTTGAGAGAGACGGCAAAATTGAAAAAACAACTGTAGTATTCAGGGATGATTCTCATGTGCTGCATATAATAGAAAAGATTGTTTCTCCTCTTGGCAGACGTATAGACGAATCATCACCAATGGTTGACGCAAGGCTTCCAGATGGTTCGAGGGTCAATGCTGTAATACATCCTTTGGCGCTTGACGGACCAATATTGACAATAAGGAAATTTGCGACTGAACCGTATACTATAAGGAATTTGATTGATTTCGGCACAATATCGCCACAGGTTGCAAGCTTTTTGAAGGCATGTGTTGAGGCGCGCCTCAATATTGTAGTATCGGGTGGAACAGGAAGCGGAAAAACCACAACGCTTAATGTATTGTCCTGTTTCATACCCGAAGAGGAACGAATAGTTACCATAGAGGACGCTGCAGAGCTTCAGCTCCACCAGGAGCATCTGGTAAGGATGGAAACGAGACCTCCCAACATAGAAGGCAAAGGTCAGATTACAGTAAGGGACCTGGTAAGAAACAGCCTCAGGATGAGGCCGGACAGGATTGTTGTAGGAGAGGTCAGGACAGGCGAGGCTCTTGACATGTTGCAGGCAATGAATACGGGTCACGACGGATCGCTTACTACAGGTCATGCCAACTCGTCAAGAGATATGCTTACAAGGCTTGAAACAATGGTTTTGATGGCAGGGCTTGAAATTCCACTTCCGGCTGTAAGAGAGCAAATTGCATCGGCAATCGATCTTATTGTGTACCAAAGCCGTTTCAAAGACGGGAGCAGAAGAATAACAAATGTTACAGAGGTTCAAGGGATGGAAGGAAATGTTGTAACCCTGCAGGATATTTTTGCATATAAGGTACAAGGCAAGGATGATGACGGCATGATAAAGGGGTCTTTGGAATTCACGGGAATCAGGCCTAAATTTATAAATAAGCTATCGGATTCCGGCATCAGGGTCCAGGAAGAATGGTTCAGCTAATGAAATGGTGGTGAAAGCATGATTTGGTTAATACTTGCAATTGTTTTTATAGATGTGGTTTTTGCTGTCGTGGCATTTAGCAGAATAAATACTAAAAGCAAGCCGATTGCCAGACTTGAAAAATTTTTTGATTGGGAAGAACATAAAAAA
>DATFJE010000067.1:0-4614 GCA_035269385.1 Clostridia bacterium | reverse complement strand
TTCCGGATGCAAGAAAAGATCTTGAATGGATAGCTGATTTGCCAGGCAGGAAAATATTCATCAGAGGAAATCACGACTATTGGTGGACTTCCCTCAAAAAGATGAAAAAGGCATATCCCGAACTCATATTCCTGCAGAACAGCCACGAGGCATACGGAGACTTTGCCGTTTGCGGAACCAGAGGCTGGGTATGCCCGAGTGATGCAAAATCGAACATGCACGACGATAAGATCTATAAACGGGAACTAATGAGGTTTGAGATGTCGCTCGAATCCGCAAAGGTAAAAGGCTGGAGAAGAATAATCGCAATGCTTCACTATCCTCCCACCAATGAAAGGCTTGAGCCTTCGGGTTTTACCGAATTGATAAAAGAATACGGAGTCGAAATTGTAGTTTATGGACACTTGCACAACATCAATGCTTATGGCGCGGGAATAAAGGGTGTAGTCGACGGCACAAGCTATGAATTGGTTTCAAGCGACTACATAGATTTCAAGCCAAAACTTATAATGCCATAAAAGGCCCTGTCTGAAAGCAAGAATAATTTGCTTAACGGACAGGTTTTTTTGGTATATATGGAATAGATGAAGGAAGGGAGTGATGATATGCTTGAAAATTTGGAGTTTTCGATTGGCGACAATTTGACTATTCAGGAACGTGTAAAGGAAAAACATACCGGAATGGAATACGGAACAGGTAGGCTTGGTGAATTGCTGGCTACGCCGGGAGTGATTGCTTTCATGATAAAGGCGTCGGTTGAACTGATTGACTCGAAATTGCCGGAAGGATACATATCAGTCGCGACAATGGTTCATGCAGAGCATTTCAAACCAACCATGCTTGGAGAGGTGGTCAGTGTAAAAGTCACCATATCTTCATTTGACGGAGCAAGAGTAAAGATGAACATGGAAGCGTTCGATGAAGTTGGGATGATCAGCAAAGGAAGCATGGACAGATATATAGTGAACGAAAAATCGCTGATTAAAACAGCCAAGGAAAGATCAAAATTTCTTGTTAGCATGGACTACTGATGGTATGATTAATTGAACAAACATTAAGTAAAATAAAATCAACCTTGCACAGGTTGATTTTGTTATGGGGTGAAAAAATGTTTTTTGATTGCGAAGCGTTCATATTCGATCTCGATGGAACCCTTGTCGATTCAATGTGGATATGGAAACAGATTGACATAGACTATTTAAAAAAATACGGAATTGAATTGCCTGAAAACCTTCAGCATGAAATAGAAGGCATGAGTTTTACCGAGACGGCTAAATATTTCAAAAACAGGTTCGGCATAAATGACGACATAGAAACAATAAAGGACGAATGGAACGCCATGGCGGCGTATTTGTACGAGAAAGAAATAAGGCTGAAAAGCGGAGTGGCAGAACTGGTCAAAAGATTGAACCAAAGAGGCGTTCGGCTTGGCATAGGAACCAGCAACTTCAGGGCTCTGGCAGAATCCGTTCTTCATTCAAACGGAATCCACGGGTATTTCGATGTGATACGCACATCCTGCGAGGTCGAGAAAGGCAAGCCGAGCCCCGATATATACCTCAGAGTGGCTGAAGAGCTTAAAACAGAACCTTCAAAGTGTTTTGTGTTCGAGGACACCTACGCCGGAATATTGGCGACGAAAAGAGCGGGAATGAAGGCTTGCGCGGTTTATGACGAACACTCGAAGTCAAGATGGCAGGAACTTGTGGATTTGGCGGACATGCATGTGGAAAGCATGGATGAAATCGACGCAGAATTCAATTCGGAATTTTATATTTGATTTTGTTCCTGCAATGAAGTACGATTATTAAGGAATGCTCAAATGTCGGGCTGCAGCTGATTCTGTTGCCTGTGAAACAAACCGGACTATAATTATATGGACAAAATTCGAACTTGCGAGGAGTGCTTATGGAAAAAGGGTTTGATTCGGAGAAATATTTGGAAGAACAGTCAAAGTTCATTTTAGAGCGCGTAAACGACTATGACAAACTCTATTTGGAATTCGGAGGAAAACTTCTGTGTGACATGCATGCAAAGCGCTGTCTTCCGGGTTTTGAAGCAGACGCAAAAATCAAGCTTCTGCGAAAGCTTAGAGACAAGGCCGAAGTCATAATTTGCGTTTATGCGGGAGATATCGAACGGAACAAGATACGCGGCGATTTTGGCATAACCTACGACATGGATGTACTTAGGATGATTGACGAGCTGAGGTCCAAAGAATTGGACGTCAACAGCGTAGTAATAACAAGATACAATGACCAGCCTGCAGCAAAACTTTTCATGAACAAGCTTAAGAGAAGAGACATTAAGGTTTATACTCATAGAGCCACCAAGGGCTATCCTACCGATGTAGATACAATAGTCAGCGATGAAGGATACGGCAAAAATCCTTACATAGAAACGACAAAGCAGATTGTAGTTGTAACAGCCCCCGGGCCCGGAAGCGGAAAGCTTGCAACGTGCCTCAGCCAGCTTTACCATGAAAACAAGAGAGGCCGCGCGGTGGGATATTCCAAGTTCGAGACTTTTCCTGTATGGAACATGCCTCTCAAGCATCCTCTCAACATAGCATACGAGGCGGCAACCGTAGACCTGAAGGATGTAAATATGATAGATTCCTTTCACTTCGATGCGTATGGAGAGATTTCAGTAAACTACAATCGGGATATTGAGACATTCCCAGTGCTTAAAAGAATAATAGAGAAAATTACAGGTGAGGAGTCAATTTACAAGTCGCCAACCGATATGGGAGTCAACAGAGTGGGTTTCGGAATAGTCAACGATGAATTGGTCCGCCAAGCTTCCTGCCAGGAAATAATAAGAAGGTATTACAATACAGGTTGCGAATACAAGAAAGGTCTGGTTGATCTTGAGACTTTTCAAAGATCCAAACTGATAATGGAGGAGCTTGGTCTTGATCCTTCCGACCGCAAAGTCGTAAATCCCGCAAAGGAAAAAGCCGAGAGCTTGAAAGCTTCGGGGCGCTGCAAGGACATCTGTTCGGTTTTTGCAATAGAGATGCATGACGGGACCATTGTGACCGGAAGAATGACTGAAATAATGGATGCGCCTTCGGCTGCCATCTTAAATGCAGTAAAATATCTGGCTAAAATAGACGATAAGCTGCACCTCATAGCTCCCATGATTCTTGAACCTATACGAAAGCTTAAGAAGGAATCGCTTGGTTCCATGAATCTTATACTTGATGCCGAAGAGATACTTATAGCGCTTAGCATAAGCGCCGTAACAAATCCGATTGCACAAGTCGCGGTAGACAAACTTAAATTCCTAAAGGGCTGCCAGGCTCATTGCACAACCATTCTTACATCTGCAAATGAAAACATAATCAGAAGACTGCAGGTTGAAGCAACAAGCGAGCCTGTGTATTTTTCATCAAGCCTATATGAAGGCAATTGAAAACAGACATAATTAAAAGCTGCCGGCTCAAATAGAAAAGAGCCGGCAGCTTTGATTTTTAAATGAAAGTGAATCTAAATTATATAACAAGGTTGTTTTTCAAATGAACCATGAAGTCCTGTACGTTCGTAACAATAGAGGTGACCTCGAGAGAACCCCTGTCGCCAAGCTTGTTGACGGCAAACTCGGATATGTCTACGCTGTAAATGAATACAGGACGAACATTTCCGTCCTTGAAAGTATATGATGGAGTCATATTCCCGGAGGCTATAGTGTGCAGAGTTGTCGCAAGACAAATAACAGTTGTCGCCTTTCGGGTTTGAACCCTCATTGCGTCTTGTGCATCATAAGCGTTTCCGTAAACAGAAGGAAGCGGTCCGTCGTCTCTTATTGAACCGGCAAGAACCAGGGGCACATTGTTTTCAATACAGGTTTTTATAACTCCGTCTTTGACATTTCCCTCTTTTATGAAATTTTCTATAGAACCCGACCTTCTCACCTCGTTTATCAAGTCAAGATGGTTGTAATGGCCGTTTGGAACAGATTCCTGGGTGTATATGTTCTGGCCCAATGCTGTTTCAAGAAAACCGCCTTCCAAATCGTGTGTTGCCAATGCGTTTCCTGCCAGCAGAGCGTGCACGAAGCCCTTTTCTATAAGACAAGATAGGGCCTTCCTGGAATCAAAGTCGAATACAACAGCAGGACCCAAGACCCATACAATATGTCCGTTGTCCCTGTCGTGCTTCAATCTTTCGTAAAGCCGGTCGTAATCTTTGGAAAAAGCAGTTTCACGCGAGCGGCCGCCTCGGAAAGTGAAGTTGTCTGTATTCATGTTTTTCGGCTTAAAACCGTTCTTGTGAAGAAAAATGCCTTCGCTTGCGTCTTCGGTCCTGCCTACCACCACTTCATCCCCGACTTTGAGGTTTCTGAATTCTATAATTTTTATATTCTTGTTTTCGTCAATCATAGGGACACAATCCATGCGGCTTCCCGAAGGCAAGATCCATTCGCCGTCGACTTTGAAATATTCAGGATAAATGGAAGTTGAATGGAAATTTTTTGGTGCAACCCCATCCTCAGTCACCTTGAGGCTCGTGCAGTTTGGAGCATTCTTGAAAACATTTTGATCGAAATCCGGATGCGTGTATTTTGGAAATGTGCAAGGCATAAGTGCAATCCTCCCTATTCTAATCATAG
>DATFJE010000066.1:0-6070 GCA_035269385.1 Clostridia bacterium | reverse complement strand
CAAAGCGGCTGCGCCCTTTATTCGGGAGCTTGTGAAACGCTTGAATGTGTTCGCTCAAAAGGAATCGGGTTTTGTCACGAGTGTTCGTCTTTCCCATGCGGCAAGCTTGCCCCTGCGGCATCTGGGGCCGAAAAGTATCCTCACAATCTAAAAGTCTATAATTTGTGCCAAATCAAGTCGCTTGGATTGGAGGAATGGGCGAAAAACCATTCCATGAAAAATCGCATGCTTTATTTTGGAGGAAAGTTTGTCCCGGGTAAAGGACCTGTCCGATAAAAAAATGCTTGATGCAAAAAAATAATGAGTATAACACAAAACAAAACGCTGCCGGCAGCGTTTTGTTTTGTGTTAAAATGAAGGAAACATTGGGGGGTGTTTCAAATGTATCCGGTTCTCGAAATAAATCTTAAGAAAATAAGGAACAATGCTGAAACAATAAGGAAATTCTGCAATAAAAGGGGTATCCAAGTGGCAGGTGTCGTTAAAGGCGCAGAGGCTCTCTTGCCTGTTGTAGCGGCTTTTTTGGAGGGAGGTATTTCCTGCCTTGCCGATTCCAGAATGAACCATATACTCAAAATGAGAAAATGTGGTGTGGATGCTGAAATTCTTCTTCTCAGGATCCCAATGATATCGGAAGCGGACGAGCTGGTTTGCAATGTTGACATCAGCTTGAATTCGGAAATTTCCACATTACAGGAAATACAGTATGCATGCGAAAGAAACGAAAAAACCCACGGGGTAATTTTGATGGTCGACCTTGGAGACTTGAGAGAGGGTTTCTTTGATGAAGATGAACTTTTGGAGGCGGCATTATTTGTAGAAAACAAACTTGAAAAAGTCCGACTCAAAGGAATCGGAACGAACCTTGGCTGCTATGGGTCCGTTGCCCCGACTTCCGAGAACCTGGCCAGGCTTTCAAAGATAGCAGAAGGAATAGAGAAAAAGATTGGAAGGCGGCTTGAGATAATTTCGGGAGGAGCGACATCTTCGCTCAAACCACTTGCGGATGGAAAAATGCCGGAAAGAATAAACCAATTGAGAATCGGCGAAGAAATACTGTGCGCAAGAGACATGGAGGAATATTTCGATTGCCGTATAGAAGGACTGGAGAAGGACGCTTTTGTTCTCAAGGCCGAAGTGGTGGAGGTCAAGACCAAACCGACACATCCCATAGGCGAAATGATGGTAAACGCCTTCGGGGAAAAACCCGTCTTTGAAGACAAAGGAAAAAGGAAGAGGGCTCTTCTGGCTGTAGGAAGAGCGGATTTTGGACAGCCGGACAAGCTGATACCCAAGCTTGAGGAATCTTTTGTGCTCGGGGCAAGCAGCGACCACTTGATACTCGACATCGAGGATTGCATAGAAGACGTTGAGGTTGGCGATGTCCTGTCTTTTGGGCTCTACTATGGTCCGACGCTTTTCCTTTGCGGGTCTGACAGTGTGAAGAAATGCTTTTATCAATAGAAAATTCAATAAACATGCGAAATCATTGAAAATATAAGGCATATAATTATATTGCCGGAAGCATGATGCATAATTGACATAATCAATTTTGGATAAAATAATACATAAACGGGGGTGGGTGTTCATGGCAGTTTATTTGAAGGGATTTCTTCTTGGAATGACCCTCCAGCTGTCTGTAGGCCCCGTTTTTTTCGCGCTCTTGCACAAGGCCGTGAAAGAGGGTTTTGCGGAAGGCTTCAAGATGTCCTTGGGAGTTGCTCTTGTCGATGCAGCCTATATCGCCTTGTCTTTTACTGCCGTATCGGGAATAATGGCGTCGAGTGAAAGTGCCGCATTTTTTGTTCGGATAGCCGGGGCCATTGTACTTTGCTTGTTTGGATTTGGATACATCAGGAGAGCAGGTAAAAAAGATACAAGGGTCAAGAAATCAAGAATCGGCGGGAGCTTTGTCTACGGAATAAAACTGACAATGATAAATCCTCTCAGCATAGTTTTTTGGACTGGAACATTCGGCGCCGTCGTGGCGTCCGGAATGATTCCGGGAGGAAGAGGAATCATGCTTTATGCGGCTGGATGCGTTTCTGCAACAATCTTTTTCATGAGCGCGGCATCCTTGCTCGGATCAAGAGTAGAGGGGCACTTGACTCCCTCAGCAATCAAGGTTCTCGACAGGGCTGTAGGGGTGTGTCTTTTTCTCTTCGCAGCCAACCTGATTTTCAGATAGTTTGAAATATTTGTGAAAAAATTTAAAAAAGTGTTGACATGCAATTGTTCCGCCTATATAATTGGTTTCAAATCAAAAAAAATAAAAGCGTTGACGGAGAGAAAAATATTCAAAATGAGATTACAGAGAATCGGTGGCTGCTGAGAGCCGATGTCCAAACGGATATATACTAATCACTCCCGAGCTTCCGAGCCAAAAGGGAAACCGAGTAGGCGAGGACGGATCCGCGAGAGCGGAGTGCCACCGTTATATGGCTAGAGTTGACGGACCAAGGTCTGCGACTTGAAGAGGCGTACTGCGCGAGCCGTACGTAAACCGGGGTGGTAACGCGAGAATAACTCTCGTCCCTGAAATATGTCTTTGACATGTTTCGTGGATGGGAGTTTTTTTATACAAAAAACAGTGTTGGAAGGGGGAAAATGGATGAATTCCGATAGCATAATAAGGGCAAGAGTAAGAAATGAACCGGAAATGCTTATGCGCGTGGTAGGCACTATGAGAAGAAGAGGATTCAGGATGAAAAAAGTTCTCATGGAGGAAGGCAGTATTCCGGATGAAGCTTTTTTAAGCATTACATTGGCTGATGAGGAGAACGATTCCAAAAGAGCCAGGACATATCTTAACAGACTGGTTGACTTTAATGTACTTGAATACTAAAAACGGAGGAAATTGAAATGGCGAAAATGTATTATGAGAAGGATGCGGACTTTGAGTTGATGAAAAAAAGAAAAGTGGCAGTACTGGGATATGGAAGCCAGGGGCATGCCCACGCTTTGAACCTCAAGGAATCCGGAGCAAGTGTTGTAGTAGGATTGTATGAGGGAAGCAAGTCTTGGGAAAGGGCACAAAAAGACGGATTCAAGGTTCTTCCGGCAGCCGACGCAGTGGCTGAAAGTGATTTGGTTGTAATGCTTGTTCCTGATGAAAAGCAGAAAAATTTATATGAAACAGCCGTTAAGCCCAACTTGAATCCCGGCGATGCTCTCGTTTTCGCTCACGGCTTCAATGTTCATTTTGGACAAATTGTAGCGGACGAAAGCGTAGACGTATTCATGGTGGCGCCAAAAGGACCCGGACATCTCGTTAGACGAGTGTATGAAGACGGCAAGGGGGTTCCGGCTCTTTTCGCTGTTCATCAGGATCCTTCGGGTCAAGCAAGGAACCTGGCTTTGGCATACGCAAGAGGAATCGGAGCAACCCGCGCTGGAGTCATCGAGACCTCGTTTGAAGAAGAAACCGAGACCGACCTTTTTGGAGAGCAATGCGTGCTTTGTGGAGGCATCACCGAACTCATAAAAGCCGGATTCGACACATTGACCCAAGCGGGATATCAAAAGGAAATTGCATATTTCGAGTGTCTCCATGAAATGAAACTCATCGTCGATCTACTTTACGAGGGCGGTTTCGAGAACATGAGATACAGTGTCAGCGATACTGCGGAATATGGAGACTACACTGCTTCAACGAGAGTGGTCACAAAGGATACGAGAGAAGAGATGAAGAAAATCCTTGGAGAAATCCAATCGGGTGAATTTGCAAGAAGCTGGATTCTTGAGAATGCGGCAGGCAGACCCTACTTCAATGCGAGGAAGAGGCAGGAGCTTGAGCATCCCATGGTCGAGACAGGGAAAGAACTGAGAAGCATGATGTCCTGGATCCAAAAGTAACAAGAGACGGAGGAAAAGAAATGATGACAGGTGCGCAAATAATATTGGAGTGCTTGAAACGACAAAATGTGGATACTATATTCGGCTATCCGGGTGGAGCAGTCATACCGCTTTACGATGCCCTGTATAAAAACCGTGGATGTTTCAGGCATGTGCTCACCTGTCATGAACAGGCCGCGGCGCATGGAGCTGACGGTTATGCAAGGGCGACGGGAAAGGTAGGCGTATGTTTTGCAACTTCCGGACCGGGTGCCACAAACATAGTTACGGCTATTGCAACTGCCTATATGGACTCCATACCCGTCGTGTATGTCACAGGGCAAGTGCCGAGCCATTTGCTCGGAAAGGATTCTTTTCAAGAAGTTGACATAACGGCGGTGACACAGCCGATAACAAAGCATAATTTTATTGTGCGAAGTGTGGATGATTTGCAGAGGACGATGGAAAATGCCTTTCGTATTGCTGAAGAAGGAAGAAAGGGTCCGGTGCTCGTGGATGTGCCAAAGGATGTCTTTCTTGCAGAGGCCCGATTCCGTGAAAGAGAAGTTGGCGAAGCAAGTGCAAAGAAATCTTCCGTACAAGGGGATGTCGTAAAGGCGGCGGAATGGATTATGGAGTCTGAGCGACCTGTAATCTATGCGGGCGGAGGCGTTGTTCAGGCAAACGCTGCCGCACAGCTTAAAAAACTTGCAGAAAAAACCGGGATCCCAGTGGTAAACACATTGATGGGTCTGGGCGGATTTCCAAGATGCCACGGACTTTCTCTTGGAATGGTTGGAATGCATGGACTTTATGAGGCCAATATGGCGATTTCCAAAAGCGACCTTATCATAGCTGTAGGGGGACGTTTCAGTGACAGGGTTATTGGCCCACCCGATTCGTTTGCGCCCAAAGCGCGCGTTGTGCATATAGATATAGATTTTTCCGAGATAGGAAAGAATATAGAAACGGCCCATTGGATTCTTGGCGACATGAAAGGAATACTTGAAATACTTACCGAGTTTGTAGGAGAAAGAAGTCATGAGGATTGGATTGCAAGCCTGCCAAAAGCAGACTGCCCCGGTTCCGAAGTCGATTTCCATCCCAGACAAATACTCGAATATATGAATTGCCGGCTTGGAAAGGACGTCACTGTTGCGACGGAGGTGGGTCAGCACCAGATGTGGACGGCACAGTATTGGGAATTTGAAAATCCGAGGACACTTCTGACAAGCGGAGGACTGGGAACTATGGGTTACGGAATGGGAGCCTCTGTGGGAGCGGCCTTCGGCAAAAGAGGAGAACGCGTTCTGCTTGTGTCGGGAGACGGAAGCTTCAGGATGAATCTGAATGAACTTGCGACTTTATCGAAATACAATCTGCCGATTCTGATACTACTCATGAACAACCGGTCTCTCGGGATGGTAAGGCAGTGGCAGGATAAATTTTGCGATGGAAGGCTTTCCGAGACAGAACTGAGCCAGGAAGCCGACTATGTCAAAATTGCCAAAGGCTTCGGAATAGATGGTGCTGTTGTATCGGACATGAGGAGCATGGGCGACGCTGTCGACAAGGCTCTCGAAGGCATGAAGCCCTTTTTGATAGATTGCCGCATCCCGGAGGAAACTGGGGTCCTCCCCTTCGTTCCACCGGGAAAGACTCTTGAAGAGATGGTGCTGGAGTAGCTGCAGGCAATACACTATTTCCCGGGAAATAACTTGGCAAAAGTGTTTGATTTCAACAAGAGAACATGATTTTACCTAAAGAGAGCGTTTGCCGCATTATGGCATCCGCTCTTTTTTATGTCCCCTCAATTCGGACATAAAAAAAGTGGAAAGTGGAACGTGGAAAGTGGAAAGAAGAAGCGCTAACGAAAAAGAAAAACACCATAACGCCTCTGATTACAATATTTTGCTGACATCTGACATCTGTTCTTGCCGCTTTTTCTGCCTGGTTACTCACTCCAATGAATTTTCGGCTGCACCCTTCTTGCGGTTATTCATTCCGCTTTGTCTTTCGGTAAAACCTAAAATCCGCAAACTCGCTTCGCTCAAACAAAGCGGATTTATAACGGTTTAACCTTATCCCAAACGGTGAAAAACAACGCATCGGGAGATGCCGTGCAATTCAAAGTTGCAAGTAACTGGCCTTTTGTCTTTTGCTTATTCTTTGCTCTTAATTTTTTCCTGACATCTGATATCTGACATCTGCCCTTAGCTTTTCCTGACATCTGACT
>DATFJE010000065.1:0-2221 GCA_035269385.1 Clostridia bacterium | reverse complement strand
TTCTACGCGAAGCAAATTGCAAAAGTTGAAGGGGAAGCCTTTTCTGGTTGACACAAATGACGCCTCTTTGGATAAAGCCTTGGAAGGATACGTTGGAGTCATAACCGGATTCGGAGAAAAAGTGATGAACAAGATTGGATTTTAGCGATAACGAGAATTGGAGGAGGGGAGGCCTATTTCATTAGCAAAACAATTATTTGTAGTTGTTTTATGCAAGCAATATAATACAAATCAAAGGAGGATAATATGAACAAGAAAGCAACCCCCAGTTTTGGAGCAAGTGTATTCATTTTAGGGTTTTTAATTGTTATGATGGGAATTTCTGTTTTATGGCTTAATATTCCAGTTCATATGGCTATGGCTATATCTATGGGCGTAGCAATACTGACATTATCTGTTCAGGGAAATTCATGGGACACGATTTATGAGGCAATAGTGTACGGTGGTAAACTTGCAATTGGAACAGTTCTCATACTGTATGTAATAGGAATGGTTATGGGTTCGTGGATAGCAAGCGGAACCGTGCCAATGATAATATTTTGGGGCTTGAAGGTTATTTCGCCAAACGTATTCCTTGTAACTACGCTTTTGGTTTGTTCGATAACGGCTCTATCGACTGGAAGCTCGTGGTCGACAGGAGGAACTGTCGGGGTAGCCCTTATGGCTGTAGGAGCGGGACTTGGAGTCAATCCGGCCATGACTGCCGGGGCAATTGTTTCAGGAGCCTACTTTGGTGATAAGATGTCTCCTCTTTCAGATACGACAAATCTGGCTCCGGGAGTTGCCGAAGGCGATTTGTTTGACCACATAAAGGCAATGTTTTATACGACTGGACCCGCGTATCTTATTTCCATAGCTTTTTATGCTTTCCTTGGAATGAAGTATGCCGGATCGACATTGGACGCATCAACCATAAACAACACGTTGGACGTTTTAAACCAATCATTCAACTTGAGCGTGATTACACTGATACCTCCGGTGCTTGTAATTGTTTTTGCACTCAAGAAAGTTCCCGCATTGCCGAGTTTGTTCATATCCGCGTTGGTGGCATCATTCATTGCAATACTGATGCAGGGTGAGACAATCACTACTGTAACTGGAATTATGGACGGCGGATATAAATCAGCAACAGGAATAGCAGATATAGACAAATTGCTCAGCCGTGGTGGATTGCAGAACATGTCGTGGACAGTCAGCTTGACAATGATTGTATTGGCATACGGCGCAATACTTGAAAAACTTGGTGTGCTTGAGGTGGTATTGAACAGATTCAAGGCACTGACAAAAACTGTAGGTTCCCTGGTTTGTTCCACAGTGCTTACCGGAGTTGGCCTGAATTTTGCTACAGCAAGCCAGTATATGTCTATTGTAATTACAGGAAGAATGTATGTTTCGGCCTACAAGGAAAAGAATATGCTTCCCCAAACGCTTTCAAGAACTCTTGAAGATTCTGCAACAATGACATCTCCGCTTGTTCCATGGAATGTATGCGCAGTGTTTTTCGCAGGAGCGCTGGGTGTTTCGACTGTTGCATACGCACCTTATGCTATTTTGAACTGGATAACCCCCATGATTGCAATCCTGTTTGGATTCATAGGGAAATTCCAATGGAAAACAGGAGATATACCGTCAACCAAAACGTATAGGGTAGAAAGTGAGAAAGAAATAATTTAATTTAAGCCATCAAAGTGTTTTGCAATGCTTCATCCAGAAAAAGGATGAGGCATTGCAGTTTTTAGAATTCTTTGTTATTAAAACAGTCTGTATGGACAATAATACTGCATAAGGTTAATATGAAGAAAACAATATGCAAGAAATGAAAAGGGGGAATCTGTAATGTTGCAAAAAAAGGATTTGCTGTCGCTCGAAGGAAAAGTTGCTGTAATATCAGGCGCGGCAAGCGGAATTGGCTTGGCGGCGGCACAGCTTCTATCTGCCTATGGAGCAAAAGTGGCAATGATTGATGTTAATCCAAAAGGAGAAGAGGAAGCTGAAACAATCTATAAAGAGGGAAGAACTGCGAAACATTATAAATGTGATGTTACGAATGAAGAAAACGTCAAGAAATCTGTTGGGGAAATAAAAAAAGATTTCGGGAAAATAGATATATTGTTCAACAATGCCGGCGTTACAGTCAGAAAAACCGTTGTTGGATTGGAAGAAAAAGAGTGGGATTTTGTGCTTGATGTCGGGCTAAAAGGCACCTTTCTGCTTTCAAAGC
>DATFJE010000064.1:0-9601 GCA_035269385.1 Clostridia bacterium | reverse complement strand
ATCAAGAGTGGTCGAGGGACTGGCCCTATGACGCCCGGCAACCAGTACATTATGTACACGGTGCCAAATCCAGCGGTATTAACCGACAGATGAGAACTGTATTATTTAATGAACTTCTTTCTGTTGAAAGAAGTTTTTTGTGTTTAAGAAAGGGGATAAAAATGGCTGTTAAAAAAACTTACGATGAAATCAATCAAAAAATCAAGGAAGGAAATGCAGTAATTGTTACTGCGGATGAGGTTCTGGACATAGTCGCAGAAAAAGGCATAAGGGAAGCCGCAAAACATGTGGATGTTGTCACCACCGCAACTTTCGGTCCTATGTGCTCTACCGGAGCATTCATCAATTTTGGACATGCCGACCCTCCCATACGAATGACAAATGTATTGTTGAACGATGTACCTGCATACGCCGGTCTGGCGGCTGTAGATGCCTA
Organism: Clostridia bacterium; assembly: GCA_035269385.1. Taxonomy (GTDB): domain Bacteria; phylum Bacillota; class Clostridia; order Peptostreptococcales; family BM714; genus BM714. Next base: position 9,165 of record DATFJE010000064.1, on the reverse strand, counting down.
TATAGGAGCAACCGAGACTTCAATAAGCAAAGGTATTGGCTACGGAGGAGCGCATGTGATTTGCGACCTGATAGACCGCAAAGAAATCAGGCTGAAAGCTTCTTCTCCCGGCACTGACTGCTATCCCAGAAAAAACATAGAAACATGGATCAATCTGGATGACGTAAATGAAGCCTATCTTTACAATCCGAGAAACGCCTATCAGAATTACAGCGCCGCAATAAACACTTCCGACAGTCCGCTCTATACTTATATGGGCATTTTAAAGCCTGCAATGGGAAATGTGCATTATTGCACTTCGGGTCAATTAAGCCCATTGCTGAACGATCCGTATTATCGAACCATAGGCATCGGAACAAGGATTTTCTTGGCCGGAGCACAGGGATTCGTATCCTGGATGGGCACCCAGTTTAGCTCAGGCCGCAAACGAAACGAGAATGGCTTGCCTAATGCACCCGGAGGCACTCTGGCCGTAAGCGGAGACTTGAGAAAAATGACAACCGATTTCCTCAAGCCTGCCGTATTCAAGAATTACGGAATTTCCATGTTTGTCGGCATAGGAGTTCCGATACCGATTTTGGATGAAGAAATGATGTCATGCGTTTCCGTATCAGACAAGGATATTTTCACCTCCATTGAAGATTACAGCTTTAAGCGGAGGGACAAAGCCAGTCTCGGAACGGTTTCCTATGAAGAACTAAGAAGTGGTCATATAAAACTTGGGGGAAAGAAAATACCTACAGCTCCTATAACCAGCCTGCATAAGTCAAAGCAAATAGCAAAGCTTTTGAAAGAGCAAATAGGAAAAGGCGAATTTGAAATCACCAGACCCGTGCAAAGGTTTCCATTGGACAACACTCTTAAATCTCTCGAGATAAAAAGCAAGGGGGAAAAATAACATGAAAACAAAATGGCTTTTGACCTTTTCTCCGGAAATGACCGGCGAGCCTGTCACATATAAGCTGATCAAGAATTTCAATCTGAAAATAAATATACTCAAGGCATCCATTGATCTCAACGTTTCAGGAAGTCTTCTTATTCTGGCGGATGGGACTAAAAATGAAATTGACTCCGCGCTTGCTTGGCTTAAAAAGTCCGGTGTGAATGTAGACTCGGGCGATTCGCAGATTGTTTGGAACGAAGCTCTATGTGTCCATTGCGGCGCATGCACTGCCATATGTCCTACAAAAGCCCTTTCACTGGATCCTTCAACTTGGTTGATTGCTTTTGAAGGCGAAAAATGCCTCGAGTGCGGTCACTGTGTTCCGGCATGCCCGATCGGTGCAATTTCAAACAACAAGGGTCTGCACAATGTATGAGGAAAGGTCATACAGAAAATTGATGCAATCGGATGGACTGGTAAGTTTTACGGTAATTGAAAACGAATCGGACCTGCATATTTCAGCCGAATCCAATCTTGAGCAAAATGCGAGTTCAATCCTATTGGAAATCCGCTCCCAGTTATACGGCTATATAAACGACCACCCTGAATTCAAGTCCAGCCTTGTTCCTGTAGGTGTCGGTCCTTACGCTCCATTAATAATCCAAAAGATGTCACAAGCCGCATCAATTGCAAATGTTGGTCCTATGGCATCCGTAGCCGGGGCAGTGGCTGAAGCTGTGGGAAATTCGCTTCTTGAGCATTCCACCGAAGTCATCGTTGAAAACGGCGGCGATCTTTTCATCAAATGCAACAATGCAAAAAAGGTTTTGATTCATGCTGGAGACTCTCTTTTTTCTGAAAAGTTGGCTCTTCTTCTAAAGCCTTCGGATTATCCAATCGGAATATGCACTTCCTCCGGTAAGATTGGCCATTCTCTCAGTTTCGGCAAGGCGGACGCAGTTGTAGCATTATCACAAAACACATGCCTTGCAGATGCCGCGGCCACCGCGGTTGCAAATCGGGTAAAGTGCATCGAAGACATAGAATCCGCTCTTTCTTGGGGAATGGCCCTGCCAGGAATATCCGGACTTCTGATAATTATTGATGACAAACTGGGGGCCAGTGGAAATATTTCGCTGTCCCGTCCATAAGACCAAAAGGAGCAAACAATGAAAATAAAGGAACTTTACAAAAATAATGAACCGGTTATTTCTTTTGAGATATTCCCTCCCAAGAAAGACAAGCCCATAGATGTAGTCTATGATACAATTGAGTCGTTAAAGGACCTTAGGCCCGGATTCATAAGCGTAACATACGGTGCGGGCGGAAGCACCGCAAGAACTACAATCGAGCTCGCATCGACAATAAGAAACAAATACAAGGTTGAAACCCTTGCCCATTTGACTTGCGCCACATCAACAAAAGATGAGATCACCGGGATTCTGGATACGCTTGAAAAAAACGGGGTACAGAATATTCTCGCCCTAAGGGGAGACCTTCCAACCGAAAATGGTTTCGAATTCCCGGATCCTCTAAATTACAGCCATGCCCAAGATCTTGTTTCGCATATTAAGAATCACGGAGATTTCTGTGTGGGAGGGGCCGTTTACCCAGAGGGACATGTTGAATGCGAAAGCTTGTCACGTGATCTGCAAAATGTAAAAGGCAAAGTCGATGCGGGAACCGATTTTCTTATAAGCCAATTGTTCTTCGACAATGAGTTATATTATGATTTCCTTAATAAAGCTGTACGCACAGGAATCGATGTGCCTATATCGGCAGGAATTTTGCCGGTAATCAGCAAAAGTCAGATGGAGCATATAGTCAAACTCTGCGGTTGCAATCTCCCCCCCAAATTCACCCGAATACTGGATAAATACTCAAACAAACCCAAAGCTCTAAGGGAGGCGGGCACCGCCTATGCGATTGAACAAATCATCGACCTTCTTTCATGGGGAGTCGACGGCATACATCTTTATACAATGAATAGACCGAAAACAACACGCAAGATAATAGAAAGCATCTCATATATCCGCGATGCGCTTACCAAGGAGATTGCATGAAAATAGACAAACAAGAAGTCAGGAGATACTTGGGTTACGGAAAGAGAATCGCCGATGCCAAAACTGAAAAAACAATTGACATATGTATGCTTGAAGCCAAACGGCATATGCATCCCAGAGAAATTCACAAAACATTCAATTTGCTCAGAGATGATGGCTCATTGCGGGCAGATGCTGAAAATCTTGAATTCAAAGGGGACTCAATACGAAGTCATCTGTCAGAATCAAACCTTTGCATGATTATGGCGGCCACTTTGGGTCCCGAAATAGACCAAACCATAAGATACATAAGCAAGACGAATTTGTCAGAGGCGATGATTATGGATGCAGTCGCCACAGCTGCCATAGAAGCCTTCTGCGACGAAATCGAATCTTCCGTAATTTCACAGGCTAAAAAAGACGGTTTGTTCGCCACACACAGGTTCAGTCCCGGTTATGGCGATTTGCCTCTTTCCGTCCAGCCCCATATTCTTCGCGCACTGGACACACCACGAAAAATAGGACTTTCCTCAACGGAAAATTTCATTATGATACCGCGCAAATCCGTTACCGCCATAATCGGGTTTCAAGCATTTCCTGCGCCCTTGACACAACCGTACTGCAAAACTTGCACACCTGGACTTTCATGCCCCTATAGAAAGGATGATGATTAGATTGAACATAAATAAATTGAAAAGAAAAATCGGAAAAGAATTTGTTTTTTTTGATGGGGCAATGGGCACAATGCTTCAGAAAGCCGGTCTGCCCGCAGGCGGGCTTCCGGAAGACTATAATTTCACTCATCCTGAGATAATAACAAATATACATCGGCAATATTCTGAAGCCGGCGCCGATATAATAACGACAAATACATTCGGAGCAAACGAAATCAAGCTTGAAGATTCAATTTATTCGGTTGAGGATGTCATAGGGCAAGCCGTCGCTTTGGCAAAAAGCTCTTCAAACGGAAAGCTTGTCGCACTGGACATCGGCCCAATAGGGCAACTTCTCGAACCAATTGGAGACCTTGGTTTTGAAAGGGCTTATGAAATATTCAAGCGTCAGGTGGTCGTTGGAGTAGAAGCCGGCGCAGACGTCATACTTATTGAAACTGTCTCCGACCTTCATGAAATGAAGGCTGCAATATTTGCAGCCCGTGAAAACTCCAGTCTGCCTATTTTTGCCACAATGACTTTCCAAAACGACGGAAGAACTTTGACCGGAACTGACCCCGAAACCATGGCTCATGTAATAGGCAGGCTGGGAGTTGCGGCTCTTGGTGTCAATTGTTCGCTGGGCCCTTCCGAATTGCTGCCGATAGTCGCCTCGATGAGCAGAGCAACCGATGTTCCGATTATGGTTCAGCCCAATGCCGGACTTCCTAAGATTACAGGCGGAATAACCTCTTATGACATATCTGCCGATGATTTTGCGAAAAAAACAGCCGACCTGGTCAATGCAGGCGCTACAGTGCTTGGAGGCTGCTGCGGATCGACTCCCGAATTCATAATAAAAATGAGGAAAATGATATCGAATATGCATCCTGTTTCTGTCGAGACAATGAAATCAACTGTTGTTTGCTCCTCTACAAAAACGGTTCATATTGGCGGCGATCCCGTGCTTATAGGCGAAAGAATAAACCCTACCGGAAAGAAATTTTTCAAGGAAGAGCTAAAACGGGGTTCCTTCGACCACATTGTCACTGAAGCCATTTTACAGAAAGAGGCCGGTGCCTCCATACTCGATGTCAATGTAGGCATACGGGAGATTGACGAAAAATTGGCAATGGTCAAGGCGATAAAGGAAATCCAAGACATCATGGACACCCCTATACAAATCGACAGCACAAAGCCTGCAGTCCTCGAAGCCGCTTTACGCATAATCAACGGAAAACCGATCATAAACTCTGTAAGCGGCGAAGAAAAAAGTCTTTGCGCAATACTTCCCTTGGCTAAAAAATACGGGGCTTGCATATTGGGTCTCACTCTCGATGAAAACGGCATCCCCAAAACAGCGGAAGAAAGATTGAAAGTGGCCGGAAAGATAATAAGAAGGGCTCTTGACCAAGGCATACCAAAGGAGGATATACTGATTGACTGTCTTGTACTTACTGCATCCGCACAACAAAAAGAAGTGGTTGAAACCATAAAAGCGATAACTCTAATCAAGAATAAATACGGAGTCAAAACGGTTCTTGGAATAAGCAATGTCTCCTTTGGTCTTCCTGAAAGAAATCTTTTGAACGGGACTTTCCTTGCAATGGCTCTTTCAGCCGGTCTTGACGCGCCAATCGTCGATCCCTTATGCGAAAACATTCAAAACGTCATAAAGACCTACAGGGTTCTTGCCGGCAAAGATGAAAATTCCGCCGACTATCTTGGTTCTTTCAATGATACGCACCGGACTGATTCACGTTCATCCGAAAAATACAAGAAAACTCTTAAGGAAATCGTTGTCGATGGACAAAAGGGAATTGTCAAAAATAAGACTCTTGAAATGCTGAAGACAATGGACGCAATGGAAATAGTAAACGAGCACTTGATACCTGCACTGGATTTGGTTGGAGAACAATATGAAAAACGCAAACTCTTTCTTCCCCAACTCATTCGGTCCGCCGAAACGGTCAAGAGTTCTTTTGAAATTTTGCAGGAGCATATTTCAAAGGATGGTAAACCTCGCCTCAACAAGGGCAGCATAATACTGGCGACTGTAAATGGCGATGTTCACGACATTGGAAAAAACATTGTCAAGACGCTGCTTCAGAATTATGGATTTGAAATTCTTGATTTGGGCAAAAATGTTTCCCCTCAGACAATAGTCGATGAAGCGTTGAAAAACGACATTAAACTGGTTGGCCTAAGCGCGCTAATGACAACTACTGTCGATGCCATGTCGGAAACAATCAAATTGCTTCATTTGCATCATCCATCCTGCCGAACTTTTGTAGGCGGGGCAGTATTGAGTCCGGAGTTGGCAAAACAAATAGAAGCCGACTATTACGGAAAAGACGCCAGGGCGGCTGTCTCCATTGCACAAAGTTTCTTCAAACAGGCATTGACTTAAGCGAAGGTTCGATATAAAATAGTGACAATATATTTTGGAGGAAAAATCATGAAACATCCAAATGCGAATATGTCTTCACAATTTAAAACTTTCTTTTTTAGCTGGGGCTTTATATTTAGCGCCGGGCACTTGACATGCAAATCAAAGTCATAAAAAGAAAGAGTGAAGCTTCCGCATAATCGACCAAAGTTGACTGGAAGGCTCTTTTGAGCCTTCTTTTTGTTTATCAATTTTACTATGGAGGATACATACAATGATAGTTACCAATATTTCGGAAATCGAAGGCAAATCAATAGGACACATCGGCAACAATGGCTCCTACAGCCATGAAGCCGCCAAAAAATATTTTGAAAAAGGTTCATTCACCTCTTTCAGCCACTTTGAAGACGTGTTCATGGCGCTTGAAAACAAAACTGTGGAATATGGGGTTGTCCCAATCGAGAACTCATCAACAGGAGGAATAAGGGATGTCTATGACCTGCTCGTCAAGTGCAACGTCAGAGTAACAGGAGAGGTGTACCTGAATATCGAGCACCATCTCATCGGACTTCCCGATGCTACACTCGAAGACATTAAGCTTGTATGTTCTCATCCTCAGGGCCTTATGCAGTCGTCGGAATTCATACGGATGAACGACCTTGAAACCAAGCTGTGCAAAGATACCGGTTCTGCAGCTTCTTTCGTAAAATATGGCAAAGATAAAAATTGCGCCGCAATAGCATCGGAATCGGCACGGCGGATACACAATCTGAAAATATTGAAAAAGGACATAAGCAATTTCAGGCACAACACAACACGCTTTTTCATTCTTTCTCAAAAGCCGGCCATGCCCGTTACCGACTCCATTACAAGCCTTGTTTTTACAACGAAGCATGAACCCGGGTGTTTATACGGGGCTTTAAAGCATCTATCCGATTATGGAATAAACATGATGAGGATAGAATCCCGCCCAATAGAAAACAGGCCTTGGGAGTACTATTTCTTTGTCGATATTGAAGGTTCTTTGATGGAAGAAAAAATAAGCTTGGCACTCCAAAACCTGGAAAAACAAACCATCTTCTTTAAAATACTTGGATCATATAAAAAAAGTTGCTTATAAGAGCAACTTTTTTTGTTGATATCCTGTGGAGTTCTCGAACATAGTCGTTTTTTATAATGTTTATTTCAGATGAAATCATCACTCATATTCAATTGCAGTCACTTTGCACCTGAACCATTCGAAATCTCCTTCTTCCAATCCCCATATGACTTTAGCCCTGGTGGGGACAATGAACCCTCCCATATTTTCATGCCCGTCAAGAACGACTCTCCAGTCCTCCAATTTATATTCCCCTTCATTCTCCATGAATCGTTTTGCCGAAAATGCAACCACTTCTCCCTTTTCGTTGAACTCGAATATTCCATCAGCCTCTATCCCGCCATATGCCATTTTCGCCATCGCAGAATTTTCGTCTATGGGGCTCCATTCTATGTATTCAGAAAATGCGGCTGTAGGAAACCAGGCAGTCTCGGCAAGGTATCTGAGCAAGGTCCCCTGGTCTATTTCGGGGCCTTTTGCGTCTACAAGGTTTGCAATTGACATGAGCTTTATCAGCATGCTTCCCTTTCCATTTGAATACTTGTCCATGCCATTCAAATATATCCCTGGAGCCATTCTGATTTTTGCATCCCATACGAATCCCGGCTGAGCTGTAACGAACAACTGGTTTGCCTCCAGGGGAAGCCATGGTTTGTCAAAAGCTGTTCTAAGCTCGCCAACTTGCTTCAATTTGACTGCCCCAATACTATTTTGACCGTCAAATCCTGATGTCAAAAGCCATTTTGCCACAGGACCAGGCAATTTTGACATTTCATCTTTAATATCCATATCAGGAATCTCTTTGTGTTTTGCCAGCAGAATTTCTTTTTCCCTTTTTACAGCACTATTGAACCTGAACTGCCCTATAATTGAGATTGCCACAATAAGACAAATCGCCAAAACCATTAGTGCACACGCAAGCAATATGTATTTTTTCATATCAAACTCTCCGTTTTGTATTCATTTTTCCCAATATAAAAGAAATATTTTACCAACAAAAGCAAACTGGCTAATGTCAAGAATGAAAAGACGCCAAACATGAAACCGTCAAAAGCCCGAAAATTTGTGTATGTCACATACCACTCTGCAAAAGCCACCGAACTGCATATCGTAAGTGCTTTGACCAATCCCACACCCGCAAGCAAAGTTCCATATGCCGAGTTTTTATAAAACCTTGCCATCGCGACAGCCAAGGCGGGAAATACTATGCACAGGTCCAATATGTAGACTCCGTATGTTTCCCCCGGGAACCTTGTTGCAATATCGGAAAGCATCAAAAATACCCAGAGCGGTCCCAAAACGATTAAAATAAGGAGAATAAATGCTGCCACGGATGTTCTGAATCCTTTTGGAAAACATTTTTCTCCATACCATTTATGATTGAATCCGGTTAAACCAAAAATCAAAGTGTATATGGACAGTGCAAAAATAATCATATATATCATATACAAGCTTGTGTATTGCCCTTGGATCACATACAATCCGTAGCCATAGAAAAAATATCCCGCCATTCCCATAAGTGCAATAATCAAATTCTCGCTTGGCGCCTTGAGTATCCTTATTGCAAGTATTAGCAGTATTACGCTCAACGGCAATGTAATGCAGTCCTGCGCAACCGACCCCACCACAAGCCTTTTAGTGATTGTTCCGGATAGATAAACTTCATTGTATATGTTTTCATTAAAAACTCCTGCCGCTGCCGAAAAAAACGACATAAGTGAAATCGCAATTGCCATATACGCGACTTGCTGCATTTTTCCTTTTTTCATGCTTTTTCTCCTCGTATAGTCTCAGTCATTGATTTGTACATGAAATTCAAGTTTTCCATTATGATTTTCTTGACATCATTTTCAAACTCTATGGGGCTGCGGCCGTTCATGAATTTCATAAGTTCCCCATGGTAATACGCATGCATCATTCCATGAACCCGCTCGGCCTCTTTTTCATTCAAAACACCTTCGCTCAACTCCATCAATTCCTTTACAAACATCCTGTCGGGACGTTCATTTGGCTTTATTACATCCTCCATTTTCCATGAATGGCTGTCCATCCACAAAAATCTGTACCAACCCTTATGCTTGATGTTGAAATCTATTACT
>DATFJE010000063.1:0-4618 GCA_035269385.1 Clostridia bacterium | reverse complement strand
ATGTATAAATCAAACCCGGAAGTCCTTGCATGGACGCCGCACTAAACCAAGTGGCTACAAAAGTAGAAACACACGCAAACAGACCCAATCTTTTTCCGCCAACAAAAAAATCATTTATCGTTTCAGTTTCCCTGTAACCCGATTTTCCAAAATAAAGCAAAGCAATCGAATACAAAAAGAAAAACAGCAAAAATATGTATGATTTCGGCATCCAAAACCCCTCTCCCAATTCAAAGGTGAACAACAAAAAACCATCGCTTTTCAATTCCCGAACAAATTATTTGATCATCTCTATACGGCTCTTTATCTCTTCTAAACTCAATCCATAGTCTTCCGAAGACAGCCTTATGCTGTATACATGCCCATCCTTTTCATATGACATTATGATTGCTACAGCCTCTATTTTCCTTTCCTCTAGTCTGTTCAAAATGACCTCTATGTCTTCAGCATGGTCTTTCTCGTCGGCAAGATAAAAATTGATCTGATCGAAGTTCGGGTTTCCTATATAAGGCGTTTTGCCGCTCCCCGTCACACTTTTTATCTCGCTTTGTATTGGCATGAACATGAATATGCTTCTTATCATTTCATTGTATTCGTTCTGGTTTTTGTTTTCACTGTAGCTGTCCGAAATTTTTTTGGTATTCCAGCTCTTGTAAATGCCGAAAACCGTATCGTCGTCAAGGCATGTGCCGCGGGAATAAAACTTCTCATATATGGGATCAATCTTTGTGAATCCGATCGAGAAAGTCTTGTCCGGATACTTTGCCTCAATATAGTCCGACAATTCATTCCTTACAAGCATCAAGAAACCCAAAAATGCGATTAAAACCGCAACAAGAATCCAAAGCAAAATCGAAATTATTTTCTTTTTTTTCATAGTCACAAGCGCCGCCCCCTTTTCATAAATGAAGTATTAGAAAGCAAATCTGCCGCCCAAACAGCCTGTCAGCAAAAATGGAGACTAAAATGTCTGTCCCTTTTTAGTTTTTATTGCGGACGTACTTGAGGGTGGTATTGGCCTTTGTCCTGACGGACCGTATCTCGAATTTCTTGAGTGATGACACGAAGGGAGTAAGCTTTGTGAATCCATAGTTCCTGGTGTCAAAGTCCGGATAGCGCTTGTTGAGCACGCTTCCTATCTCGGCCATGTAGGCCCATCCGTCCTCGTCTGATATTTCGTTTATTATGGTCTTTACGGTCTCGACAAGTTGCTCCTTGCTGGTCATCCCATTTTTGACCTCGTCCTGTTCCGGTTTTTTCTTGCTGTCGCTCTCTGTAGTAGTCTGGGACATTGACGCGAGAACCTCAAGGTACTTGAATTTTTCGCAGGCGGCTATGAAAGGCTTGGGTGTCTTCTTTTCTCCCATTCCTATAACAAGCATTCCCGCCTCTCTAAGCCTTGCCGCAAGTTTTGTGAAGTCGCTATCGCTCGAAACTATGCAAAAACCGTCGACATTGCCCGAATACAGTATATCCATTGCATCGATTATGAGGGCCGCGTCTGTGGCGTTTTTTCCCGTAGTGTAGCTGTACTGCTGTATAGGGTTTATGGAATGCTTTAATAGTATGTTCTTCCAACCACCAAGCTGGGGCTTGGTCCAGTCCCCGTATATTCTTTTATATGTAGGAATACCCTGGTTTGAAATCTCGTCAATTATAAGTTTGATATACTTGTCCGAAACATTGTCCGCGTCAATCAATATCGCTATGCGTTTGTCCTTCTGCATGATAATCCTCCTTTGCCGATTCTATTGAGAAACTCGTCTAGGCTTGCTCATACTTGACTGCTTCTTTCAACCAAATCAATAAGACATCTGAAACCATCCGAATTCGCATAGAGAACTCTGTCCCCGAAATCTTCCTTCATCCGATAGTAGTTTTTGTGAGAAGCCGCCGTTGTGACAAAGATTATTTTGTCGCTCTTAAGCGCAGCCTTGTTTATTTCGAAGTATGCGCCGTGACCCGACACAAACTCGGAATTATAACCGTTTTTCTTGAAACTGCTTTTGTAGCCGTTGGCGAATTTTTCGTTTCCAACCACAAGCACCTTTTCCGGATGCATCTCAAATGCATCCCCCGGCTGTTTTTCTTCTTTCATCGACTCGCCCTTGAGCCTGTCCCTTCTCTCTTTGATCTTTTTCTCGTCCGATTTCCCGTCTTCGCATTCACACTCGTACAAATCAACAATCGTATCGAATCCGTTCACCTCAAGTATGTCCCCATCCTCAAGGCCATTGCCGCTCACTAGGCCTGATAAGAAAAATTCCGCAAACAACCGGCATGTGCCGTCGCCGAAAGCTATGAACTCTCCCAGCTCATTTTTCTTGTAAAAGCCCATTCGGCTTCCCTTTGAAGGAAGCGATGAATGAATGAAGTCCTCATCGTCAAAATACCTCACAAGTTTTCCTTCGCAAAGAGTGGCGATCTTTCTGTTCTGAAGGCTCGCCCCATTTGCCGAAAGCACCTTTTCTGTCATGTCCGAAAAATCGTAGACAAGGCTCCCGTTGGCAACAGTCTTCAATACATAAAAAGCTCCGTGTCCCCTTGCCGTGATTGATGGAAGAATGTCGCCTATGCATATATCCTTCTTTTCGTACTTTGTCATGACGACCTTGCCGCTGCTTAGGCCCACTATGTCCCCTCTAAACAAATTCGCCACTGCGTTTCGCCAAACCTTTTCCTCATTGTTTTTTGTTGTGTACACGCAGACCGGATCAAGAGACGAAACTTCCGCAAATGATGAAACATCCCTTCCCTCGGTGTAAAAGCTTTCGTAGCTTCTTATAAATGTGTTTTTGGAGCTTACCGCAACAAACTGGTTTTCCGCAAGGTAGACATCCTCAGGCAGATTGAAAAGCCGAAATCCGGTTCCTTTTTCATTAAACACATGGTGCTGGCCGTCCACAAGCCTTGTGTATCCTATGTATGAAAGATTGTCGCCTGCAAGCTCGGCATCCGGTATAACGCCCGAAACATACGCGTCGTAGTAGGGATACATAAGCTGATAAAGCTCGTCCGAAAGGCCGTGCTTGTTGAGGTAAGCCTCGAAAACTTCAAGCTCGTTTTCAATGTCCATGTCCTTAAGCTTCTTTTCAAGTTCGCTTATTTTTCTGCCTCTCTCGCAATATTTGGCGTGGACGTCTAAAACCTCTTTTTCCTTCTTCTCGTAAACTTCCCTTGAAACCATTGATTTTTCAATTTCCAATATCTTTGCACGCTCTTCCTCTAAAGCCTTTTTACATTTCTTTAGATCCAGCTTGCACTTTTCGCAGTCTTCCTGAGTCTTGCTTTCATTCCTTGATTTTCGAGCTTTAATCTCGGTCCTTAGATCCTCGATTATCTTCTTTTTCCTCGAAATTACGCGCTCTTTCTTGTTTGCCTCGATTTCGCACTGCCTGGCCATTTCCTTTAAGGAATTGAGCTCATCCACCATTATGCTTCCTGTTATCCTGCAAACCGAACATGTCTGATACATCTTTAGCAGATTCGAAATGCATTTCTTCCTTTCCTCGTCTATTTCCATTTTGTTTATCTGGTTGTACTCGTAAAGTATGGACAAATATATCAACAAGGAAAGATGTTCCATGAAATAGTTTGTTATGAAACTCACCTGCCCGGTAATGTCCTCTTTCGAGAACAGTTCCCTGTCGCGCTCGTAATAGTCCGCTATGTATATTAGTATGGCCTGTATCAGCCTTGGATAATCGGAACTCAGAATCATATCTCTGGTCAGTTCAACCGTTTGCACAAGTTCCAGAATCTCCTCGTAATATTCGAGTATTAAAGCCATGTTTTTGCTTTTCATATTTTTTGTAACAATCTGCATTGGCAGCTTGATTTCAACTTCCGCTTCCTTGAGATTGCCAAGAAATCCGCCAGGCTCGCTGTCCTTGAGGAATATCTTGAAATTCGTTTCCGAATATGCCGCCAAAAGGCACATATCGAAATTCATGTAGTTTTCTTCCAGTATCTCCGGAGTCAGATCCAGTATTCTGTTTTTCAATACGATTCCTCCCGAACATTTCAATTTCTTTATCCATCATTATATTTTATCAAATATTAATTAAATTTATGTCTTTTTCATAAATAATAATATCACAAATATTGCCTTAATCGGCTCATTTTAAGCAATTGACGGCATTTTGCCTACTCCCTTGGTCCGGTTGCCGCAAATGTTTTGACATTCAAAATATTTCTATTGAAAAAAGTCTCCAGAAACTATACAATCAACTTATACAAAAAATAATTTATATATATAAATTAAAAGAATCCGTAGGGTTTTTTCTCAAGGATTTTCAATTATCATGCTTAAGGAGTTAAAATGTATATGCGGGAAATAAAACAGTTTTTCAAAGAACCTCCAAATCATTTGCAGGACGATTTCAAAACAAAAATAGAATATGACAATTATTTGAATGCAAAGTTTTTTTCTTTGGTTGTATTTGCTGTTTCTTTATTATCCATGCTTATTGCCGATGTGATAAACGACACGGCACAAATTAACGATGTCCATTTGGTTTTTTTTGTTATGTCGTCAACCATTGCGCTTTTATTCCGTTTAAGACAACCTTCGCCCCACCAATTGAAAACATCCCATAAAATATTGATTTATGCATTG
>DATFJE010000062.1:0-17746 GCA_035269385.1 Clostridia bacterium | reverse complement strand
GGAAATTTCGCGACTTTTACTAATCTTGATGAAAAGGACATCGATAGAATAATTGACCTTCACATATCTCCAATAAATATTTCGGTTCACGCCACTGATCCTGAACTAAGAATCAGGATGATGGGAAACAAGCGGGCCGGCAGTATAATGAAGCAATTAAAAATACTTTCCGACCATAAAATATCGATGAATGGGCAGATAGTACTTTGTCCGGGAATAAACGACGGGAAAGCGCTTGAAAACACATTGAATGATCTTGAGGTGGTTTTCCCTCATATGCAGAGCATTGCAATTGTTCCGGTAGGGTTGACAAAGTTCAGGAAAGGATTGTATAAGCTTGACAAAGTCGACAAGGCGAAAGCGAACGACGCCATAGAACTTGTCGAGTCAAAACAGGCAGAATACAGGAAAAAGTTCGGAAAAGCATTCGTACACCTTTCGGATGAGTTTTATATAATTGCCGAAAAGGAATTTCCTGATTATGATGATTATGAAGGATTTTTGCAACTTGAAAACGGCGTTGGAATTGCAAGGAAATTTGAAAGACAGATAATTGACGCATTGGGTAAAAGATTGACAGAGTCAATCGGAAGTCTAAATATAGCAATTGTTACCGGAGTTCTTTCATATGATTTCATATTGAACATGGCGAAAATTATTGAAAGAAACATTGATGGTCTTTCTATAGAAGTTATTAAAATCAAAAATGAATATTTTGGAGAAGAAATAACTGTCGCAGGTCTAATAAGCGGTAAGGATTTATCAAGAGAAATTAATAAAATCAAGGCGAAAACAGTTCTTGTTCCCGGAGTGATGATAAAGGAAGGAACCAAATTGACAGTTGATGATTTTGATATCGAAGAAATAGGCAAAAGTTTAATGAAAGAGATAATTCCGGTCGAGGTTGACGGATTTATGCTGGTTGATAAGATTGTCAAATTGAAGAATCGGAGTTGATTGAATGACAAAACCAATAGTGGCCATTGTCGGAAGACCCAATGTGGGAAAATCGACGTTTTTTAATAAAATAGCAGGCAGAAGAATTTCAATAGTAGAAGATAAGCCTGGAGTTACCAGGGACAGAATTTATATAGAGGCGGAATGGCTGGTCCATAAATTCATTATGATTGACACCGGAGGAATTGAAATTGTCGATGAAGACGTCATAATGGACAACATGAAGAAACAGGCAGAATTAGCTATAGAAACAGCAGATGTCATTATCTTTATGCTTGACGGAAGAGAAGGTTTGACTACAACGGATGAATATATAGCCGAGATGCTAAGAAAAACCAGAAAACCCGTTCTGGTCGTTGTAAACAAAGTGGACCGGATAACATCAATAAACGATACCGTTCTTGATGCATACACATTGGGGCTTGGGAATCCGATGGCTATTTCATCCGCTAACGGATTGAACCTTGGAGATTTGCTCGACGATATAGTCGGACATTTTCCGGAACCATCAAGTTATGCAGATGACGACGATGTAGTCAAGGTTGCGCTGATAGGAAAGCCAAATGTCGGGAAATCATCAATAATAAATCGAATACTTGGTGAGGAGCGCGTAATTGTAAGCCACATTTCAGGGACAACGAGAGATGCAATAGATACTCCTTTTGAAAAAAACGGAAGAAAATATATGTTGATTGACACAGCAGGAATAAGAAGAAGAAGCCGCATTAGTGAAAACGTAGAAAAATACAGTGTTATCAGATCTTTGAGCGCAATCGAAAGGGCGGACGTATGTTTTTTGGTTTTGGATGCAGAGGAAGGCATATCGGAACAGGACAAACGAATTGCAGGATACGCTCATGAAGCGGGACGAGCCATGGTAATCGTTGTGAACAAATGGGACGTTGTGGAAAAAAACAACAAGACGTATGATGAATTTGTGAAGCTGATAAGAAACGAAATGGCTTATCTGTCATATGCGCCAATAATATTCATTTCTGCGAAAACAGGCAAAAGAACAGAAAAACTGATTGAACGTATTGATCATGTCCATAGTGAATATTGCAAAAGAGTTTCAACAGGAGCATTGAATGATTTGCTGAATGAAGCAGTTTTGCTAAATCAACCTCCTTCAGACAAAGGAAAAAGGCTTAAGATTTATTACATGACTCAGGTTTCCGTTAAACCGCCTAAATTCGTATTTTTTGTAAACAGCAGGGATCTTGCGCATTTTTCCTATATTAGATATATCGAAAACAAACTCAGGGAGGCTTATGGCTTTGACGGAACACCTGTAGTATTTGAAGTAAAGGAAAAAAGGAAAGGAATGTAAAGGAACCGACAAGGAGGTTTTTATGAAAAAGAAGATAGCGATAATGGGCGCCGGAAGTTGGGGTACGGCAATTGCCATAACCTTGAATGGAAAGGGACATGAAGTTGTTGTATGGGACAGATTTTCAGAGCATGTGAAAAGTATTAATGAAACAAGGGAAAATGCTTTTTCGCTTCCGGGGATAAAGATAGACGATAGAATCATTTTTACTGATGATATTGGGAAGTGTTTGGTTAATGCTGAAATTGTGATTCTGGCTGTTGCTTCACAAGGAGTCAGAAGCACACTTGAAATGATAAAACCTGAAATTATGAAAAACAAAATCATTGTAAACGTTTCGAAAGGAATTGAAATAGGAACTCTCAAAAGGATGTCCGAAGTGGTCAAAGAATTTTTTCCAAGCAATCCCTTTGTAGCTCTTAGCGGACCGTCCCATGCGGAAGAGGTTTCGAGAGGAATGCCAACAACACTGGTTGCCGCTTCTGAAGAATTGGAATTGGCCGAATTGATTCAAGACCTGTTTATAACGGACAGACTTAGAGTTTACACAAATACTGACGTCTGCGGTGTCGAGGTCGGAGCCTCGTTGAAAAATGTTATTGCTCTCGGTGCTGGAATAAGTGATGGATTGGGATATGGAGACAATGCCAAAGCCGCTTTAATGACAAGGGGAATAGTTGAAATTGCAAGACTGGGTGAAGCAATGAAAGCGGACATAAACACATTCACGGGACTTACTGGAATAGGAGATCTGATTGTAACCTGCACAAGCATGCACAGCCGAAACAGAAGATGCGGGATACTTATTGGAGAGGGAATGAAAATGGATGATGCCGTGAAAAAAATTGGAATGGTTGTAGAGGGCATATATACAATCAAATCGGCATTTGAACTGGCAAAAAAATATTCGGTCGAGATGCCAATTGTCGATGAACTTTATAGGGTCCTTTATGAAAATCATGATGTGGAAAAGTCTGTAAACAACCTTATGACCCGTTCAAAAAGGCACGAGATGGAAATGACAATGAGAATAAAATAATCCCTTGATAAAAAACTAACAAACATTATTGTATAATTCATTATATTGTGCCATAATTGAATTGTGAAAAACCTATCGAAAAGAAGGGATGCAAATGCAAATTTTGGATTTGATGCTGAAAACTTCGGTTTTAATGCTGATTGCTTCGGTGGCTTGTTATTTGGCATGTTTGTTCGAAGAAAGGCGTTATTCCTGTGACAACAAAATAATTATCAAGAGCCGTACGCTCACTGAAAGCTACTTGAAACTCATTGACATGAAATGTTTCAAGCTTGGCAAGATGAGGCTTTCGATAGGAGACGAAATAAAATTGAGTCTCGTTGAATCGAATAAGACATACAAGGGAAAAGTTCTCGGAATAAAGAAATATAAAGAAAAGCTGTGTCTATTGACGGATGATGACAACATTATGGAATTCAGTGTTATGCATATAAAAAAATTAAAAATAGTATCAAGATATGGTAAAATTATATAAGGCTGCTTAGTAGCCTTATATTTATTTTGACAGGGGAATTCAATGAGAAAAAGCAATAAAAAGCACCAAGCGCTTGAATACGGCGTTTTATTGGTCATCATCATATTTTTCCTTTATAATATGCTGGCGCTTCTTGGAGATTTTAAAGAGGCAGATGCACCTTATATTGTAGAGTATGGAAGCATAGTACAGGAAAATGAATACGACTGCTTGATAATCAGAGATGAAATTCTTGTTTTTCCTGTTGAATCAGGAAAAGTTAAATACAAAGTCAATGAAGGCGACAAAGTACGAAAAGGATATCCTCTTTACGATATTGAGGCGGGAGCCTATGGTAAAGACGGTGGCGATGATGCATATCATGTCGATATAAAGACTTCGGTTGAGTACTTGAGAGTGGCATATGAAAATCTCGATGTGGGAAAACAGGTTGACGACATAAGAAAATTATCTGCATATGGAATCTATGACAGGATTTCTTTGATAAAAAATGCAATTGATGAAAAAATAATGCAAACTGATGGAGAAGAAATCGAAACAGAAACGGTTAATCGTTATAATGGTTCAAATTCACCCATATCGGGAATTGTTTCATTCAATATTGACGGTTACGAGGAAATTTTAAGCAGGGAAAGTGTTATGCTTCTTAATATGGAAAAAATAAGAAGTGAAACCATAAATTCAGCAAATCTGAAAGGAAAAGAGGCTGAAACGGATGAGCCAATAATGAAAATAGTCGACAATTCGGCTTGGTATGTATATGTTTATACAGACCTTAGGAACATAGGCCGCTTCAATGAAGGATCAAGTGTCAAGATTGTTTTCGAAGAAGAGAATGTGGATGCGATGGTTGTCGAAACAAATAATGAAATAGGAAACTGTTATGCAATTTTGAGGATAAGCGAACAGGCAAAGACATTTTTGGGTAAAAGAGCGACAAGAATGCATATAATCAACAAAAACATCAATGGTTTGATCGTCCCTGTTGATGCTCTTGTTTATCAAGAAGATGAAATCGGTGTTCTTATAAAAAATATAAATGGAAAGGCTGTCTTCAAGCCTGTTGGAGTCAAGGGTTCAAACAACGAATGGGCGGTTGTAAGCGATGGGATTTTTTACAGGAAGGATGAAAATGGAAATGCTGAAGCAGTGGATACAGTCAAGGTATATGATGAGATTATCGTAGACATAAGCGATTAGGAGGTTCTTATGGGAATAAATATAAATTTGGAGGAGATTGAAAGTAAAATTGAGAATATCTGCAAAAGAAAAGGCATTGAAAGAAATGGCATACGATTGATTGCAGTCACAAAAACAATCGATGTCAAAAGGATAAATGAAGCGATTGATTCAGGGGTTGAGTTTCTTGGAGAAAACAAAGTGCAGGAGATAGTCGACAAATATGAGAAAATAGATGAAAAGGCAAAATGGCATATGATAGGCCATTTGCAAAGGAACAAAGTGAAGTACATAATTGAAAAGGTTGACATGATTCATTCGCTTGACAGCATGAAGCTTGCCCATGAGATAGATAAAAGGGCAGCTCAGGCAGGAAAAACAATGGATTGTCTCATCCAGATAAACATAGGCAATGAAGAGAGTAAATCAGGTATTGGTTATGACGATGCCGAATCATTTCTTAATGAGGCAGGAATGCTTGAGAATATAAGGATATGTGGATTTATGGCTATTGCCCCGTTTATTGAAGACAAGGAAAAAGTAAGGCCATATTTCAGGAAAATGAATGATTTGTTTACGAGGATGAAAATGAAAGGGCATGAGGAACAAATGCTGTATCTGTCCATGGGAATGACGCATGATTTTGAAACGGCAATAGAGGAAGGCGCCAATATGGTCAGGATAGGGACAGGGATATTCGGTGAAAGGGATTATTCAAAATAAGGAGGAATTGAAATGAGTGTAATCGATAAAATTAAATTTTTTATGGGTATTGATGACTATGACGAAGAGGAATTGGATGAAATGGAAGAAGATGAGATTTTCTCGGAGCAAAGCATAGAACAAGCTGACACGAAGGTCAGGGGAAATAAGATTTTGAACATACATTCAAACCAGCAGATGAGGGTCATTGTTCATGAGCCAAATGATTTTGAAGAGGTTCCTGGAATAGTGGACAATCTTAAGAACAACAAACCCGTTGTAATAAATCTTGAAGAGCTCGAATATGAACTGGCTAAAAAAATATTTGATTTCCTCAACGGAGCAGTATACGCTTTGGAGGGAAAAATTCAAAAAATATCCAAAGGTATTTTTATAATAGCCCCCAAAAATGTTGAGATACAAGGGGACTTTAAAACCGAAACAAGCGAAAAAGGAATTTTTCCTTGGCAAAAGTAGAAGAATATGGAGGAGAACATGTGGATTATAAAGGAATCGATTTATAGATTTGTAGAAGTGGTCAATTTTTTAATTATTGCGAGAATAATATTCTCTTGGTTTGCGCGCGATTATTCAAACCCGATTTTCAAGATGCTTTATGGTTTGACTGAGCCGATTCTTTCGCCTTTTAGAAACCTTTTGTTTAAAATGGGCATTGGAGGAGGCACAATTGATTTTTCGCCCATTTTCGCAATCCTGACGCTCGACGTGGTAAGCAGCTTGATTGTAAGCATACTATAACATGCCTCGAAAAAAAGAAGTCGAAGCCTTCATGAGCAGGCAAAAGCATATTACCCATTCCAAAGACGACGTTTATGAAATTCTGAAGGTGTTGTCCGCCTATGAATCCATTTCACGAGGCAAAGATGTGGGGATCAGCGGAATAATATCGAGGAGCCGTTTCAACCTTGTAGAGTCGCTTGTTCGTGCAGCGGGAGATAATGAAGTGATGATCAGCTTTGAAGGTGGATATCCGGATGCCGAAAGAGGAAGGACGATATTTTCTATTCATGAAAAAATATCGACGGAAGAATCGGGATTGAGTGTTATTGAAATTAAATTGAATTCGAAAGTCGGACACAGAGATATTCTGGGTGCATTGCTTTCGCTTGGAGTTAAAAGGACAATGGTTGGCGATATTGGCATAGACGGTTTTGTATCCTATGTAATAGTATCGGATGATATGGTTGATTTCATAACAAGCAACCTTAATCGAGTCGGAAGAGCCAGTATTGAATCATCCAAAGTGCTTTCATGCGGAAAATTGAATATGCCTAAAAAGCGGTTCAATGATAAAGAAATAGTTGTTTCATCAATGAGGTCCGATTTGATTTTATCTAAACTTTTCAAGCGGAGCAGAAAAGATGTCAAAGGCGACATTGAAAAAGGCAAAGTAAAATTGAATGACTTTATGCTTAACGCGGCAAATCATTGTGTTGCAGAAACGGATGTTGTTTCTTATAAAGGCAATGGTAAAATTAAAATAGGCGAGATTAAAGGCATTACCAAAAAAGGAAACTATGTTCTTAAAATAAAAAAATATGTGTGATGGGGTGAAATAATGATTAATCCGTTGGAAATACAGGCCGTTGAATTTGGAAAATCATTGAGAGGTTATCAAACCGGGGAAGTAGATAAGTTCATAGATGATATTTTCGAGGACTATGAAATCATATACAAGGAGAATAAGGACCTTAAAGATAAAATCAGATTGCTGGAAGAGCAAATTGATACTTACAAAAACATGGAAAAGACATTAAATGAAACATTGATTTTGGCTAGCGATACAGCGGAAACCGTGAAAGGTAATGCCGCAAAAGAAGCTGAATTCATTAATAAAAAGGCTGAAGAGGAAGCAAAAAGAATAATCGAGAAGGCAAACAGTGAAGTAATGAGGATAAAGGGAGAATTTGACGACGCTAAAAAACAGGTTTTGATTTTCAATGAAAGGTATAGAAATCTTTTAAAGTCGCAGATAGAATTATTGAACAAGTCTGTTGAGGATATGTTCGATTGAATCCGTTTAAAAAACAGCAACCCGCCTTATGTGGTGGGTTGTTTTTAAGAATTTACAGGAGGTAACTTGTTAATGAAGATAGGAATTATCGGAGCAATGGATGAGGAAATCCAATGCATATTGGAATCGATGGAAATAAAGGACAAGGAAGTTTACGCAGGAATGATATTCAACAAAGGTTTTGTACACAACACCGAAGCCGTACTAGTTATGTCCGGCATAGGAAAGGTAAATGCTGCTCTTTGCACACAGATACTGATAACAAAATTTCAAGTTGAAAGCATCATAAATACAGGGCTGGCCGGAGCTTTGGAAGAATCGTTTGAAATAGGTGATGTAGTTGTTTCAAGCGAATTGCTCGAACACGACATGGATGCAACTGGCTTCGGATATAAACTCGGAGTTATACCGAGGATGGAAAAATCTATTTTTGAGGCTGAACCAAGATTGGTTGAATTGGCCGTTGAAGCCCTCGGCGAAAAAAAGAATGTGCATGTTGGAAGAATTGTATCCGGGGATGTATTCGTTGCTGATTCCGAAAAAAGAATTTACCTAAATGAAATATTCGGCGGGGTATGTGCGGAGATGGAAGGAGCAGCAATAGCCCATGTTTGCCAAGTCAACAATAAGCCTTTTGTCATAATAAGAACAATTTCAGACAAGGCGGATAATTCGGCAACGGAAAATTTCAGTGAATTTGCGGACAAGCATGCACACGAATCAAGTCAAGTGGTGGTTGATCTAATAAAAAAAATGGAAATGGAATAGTATGGAAATAATAAAGCTGATTGTTGGCGAAGACGGTGAAGGAAGCAGGATGGATGCTTACCTGAATGAAAACTTCGAGGAGTTTTCAAGGAGTTACCTGCAAAAGTTGATTCTTGATGGGAATGTAAGGCAAGACGGAATTAAGGTCATTAAAAAGAATCAAAGGTTAAAAGAAGGAATGACATTGGAGTTGACTGTTCCTGAACCCGAAAAGCTTGAAGTGAAAGCCCAAAATATAAAATTGAATATTGTATACGAGGATGAGGGTCTTTTGGTAATAAACAAGGATAAGGGAATGGTTGTACATCCTGCACCCGGGAACCATGACGGAACGATTGTAAACGCGCTTTTATACCATTGCGATTCACTGTCTTCGATAAACGGTGTGATTAGACCGGGGATAGTTCATAGGATAGACAAAGACACCACCGGTTTACTGGTTGTTGCAAAAAACGACATGGTTCATAAAAATCTTTCAGAGCAATTGAAAGACCATGAAATAGCAAGAATATATTATGCTTTGGTTGAGGGGAACATAAAAGAAAAATCAGGAACCGTTGACGCTCCAATCGGTAGAGATCCATCGAATCGCATGAAAATGGCGGTTGTTGAAAAAGGAAAGCCGGCAATTACACATTTCGATGTATTGAGGCGATTTAGAGATACGACTCTTATAAGGTGTCAATTGGAAACGGGAAGAACACACCAAATAAGAGTGCATATGTCATACATAGGGCACCCCATTGTAGGCGATGCTTCATATGGATTCAAAAAAAGCAGACATGCTTTTCCAAGGCAGGCGCTGCATGCTAAAAAACTTACTTTTTACCACCCTCTTAAAAAGAGGATGATGACTTTCACATGCAAGATGCCAGAAGACATGAAAGAGCTTATACAAAAGATGAAGGCCATGGATTAATCAATGACCTTCATCTTTTGTATTTCTTTTTCTTGAGGGGTGATATAGAGTGTGTTTTGTCCCGAGTATGTAACAAGACCGGGCCCGGCGCCCTTGATCTTTTTGACATTTTTTATTTTGGTGCAGTCTACAGGAACATTTGAAGAAAGGCGTCCTTTGCTGTAATAAGCGGCTATTGATGCCGCATCCAAGAAGTCCTTTTCCAATAAGGAACCGTCATTTACAAGTACTACATGTGAACCAGGCATGTTTTTCGCATGAAACCAAAAGTCTCCAGGTTGGGATTTTTTAAAGGTGACACGTTCGTTTTGAGTGCTGTTTTTGCCTGCAATTATTTTTTTGCCGTTTTCAGTCAAAAAAGACATATGTGTCTTGTTGAATTTATCAATTTCCTTTGCTTTTGACTGTTTTTTATTTTGGATGAAACGATGTCCCAGATATCCTTCCTTCTTCAATTCTTCTTTTATTGCTGCGATGTTTGTAAATTCATATGAATTCTCGAGATTCACAAGTACATTGTCCAAATATTCAATTTCACTTTTCGCAATAAGTATTTGCTTGCGGAGTTGTAATTTAGCATTCTTGTATTTGTTGTACTTTTTAAAATACTTTTGAGCATTTTTTGATGGAGTAAGTCTAATGTCCAGAGGTATTTCAATCAGGTTGTTTTCGTCATAGAAATTTTCCAATGCTATTGATTCCATTCCTTGTTTGACATTATGGATGTTTGCCAAAATAATATCTCCATAAATCTTGTATTTCTCATAATCAAGAGATTGAGTGTATTCTTCATGAAGTTTTTGCAGTTTGCTGCGCGAATGTGAAATCCTGGACTTGACAAGTTTATTTAAATTTGAGGATTTGGCCGCAAGATCAGACGCCTTGTTCTTGTCGATATAGTATCTGTCTATTGCACAGGAAATTGAATTGAAATTTTCGCGTTCATAAATTTGATTCGGGTATGTTTCCAATTCGGCGGCGTGAAAATCCTTTGGGAAGCCTTTTTCGGTAAAAACAGTAGGTTTTTCATTTTTGGTATCAATTGCTTCACCAAAGGATATTATTGTATTCCAGAGTTTATCGGAAGCGGCAAAGTCAATGTCGGATGTATTTGACTTGGGGTCTATTCCAGAACGCAGGCAGAATTCTTTAGCCAATATCGGACTTATTCCTTTATAGGCAGTATAAATCATTTTATAAACCTCTGTATCTTTGAATTGCAGTTTTTCATAAAAATCCTTGGAAAGGCATTTTTCAATATTGATTTTACCCTGATCGGGTGGGAATGAATATGTTAGACCGGGAAGGACTTGACGCTGTCTGCTGATTGTTGATGGAATTCTTCTTATGCTATCGATTATAATTCCTTGTGAATCGACAAGAATTATGTTGCTGTGTTTTCCCATCAACTCGACAACAAGCCGTTTTCTTTCCGCAAATTTCATTTCGTCATGAGTTTGGAAATCGAAAAAAAGTATCCTGTCGTTGTCATATTGTGTAACTTCATTCAAAAAACCGCCCTGTAAATGTTTTCTTAGAACCATGCAGAAGAGCGGCGGAGCGCTTGGGTTTGCTTTGTCCATTTCTGTAATTGCGACATATGGAAGACTCGAATTCACAGAAATCAACAGCTTATGGGTTTCCCTTCCCCTTTTAAAACGCAGCATGAGTTGAGATTTGTCGGGCTGGTATATTTTATCTATTCTCGATTCTTTAAGAACAGTATTCAACTCGCATTTGAGTGAACGTGCAACATATCCGTCAAACGGCATAATATCACCCTTTCTTTTTGATATGCTCAAGTATATCATTTTTATAGAGTAATACAAATTTGCCAATTACAGCATTAAAATTTGGTATAATAAAGAAAATGAGCAAGGAGAGTGCAAAGTGAGATTTACTAAAATGCATGGAACCGGAAATGATTTTATATTAACTGAATATGAAGAAATGATTGTTGGAGACCAAAGTGCGACAGAACTTGCAAAAGGTGTTTGCGACAGGCATTTCGGTGTTGGGGCTGATGGATTGATGTTTCCCATGAAATCTTTTGTGGCGGACATTAAAATGAAGTACTACAATTCTGATGGTACAAAAGCGGAAATGTGCGGCAATGGAATAAGATGTTTTGCAAGATATGTTTATGACAGAGGCAAGGTGCAAAACAGAAAATTTGCGATAGAAACCGATGCCGGAATTTACAATGTTGAAATAATTGACAAATGCATGGTTGAAGTAGAAATGGGGCAACCATTGACTGAAGCGTCAAGCGTGCCTGCAATAGGGGGAATTGGAGGCAAGTTTTTAAAACAGGAAGTTGAAACAAGATTTGGCAGTATAGAAGCAAGTTCGGTAAGGATGGGGGTTCCCCATACGGTGATCTTTGGAAAAGACGACGAACCATTCGAAGTGAAGAAGTGGGGACTCGAGATTGAAAAAATGAAAAAAGTATTTCCGGAAGGGACAAATGTAAATTTCGTTAAAGTTGTCTCGCCCAATAATATAATTGTAGAGACTTGGGAACGTGGAGCAGGAAAGACTTTGTCGTGCGGTACGGGTGTATGTGCATCGGCTTATCTGGCTCGTTTTTTCGGACTTGTCGATAAAAATGTTGAAGTTAATGTTCCCGGAGGCAGTTTGTACATTCGAATGAGTGGAGATTCACTTTATATGAAAGGCGAGGCAGTTTTGATATGCATAGGGGATTATGGTAAGGAGACATGCAGTTTATGATATAATTGACAATGGCGCATGTATTGATGCTGCTCTATTTTTTTGAAAAAGGTGATTTGTATGGCTACGGTTAAAAGCAGAAAAAAACAAAAGAAAAGCATAAAACAAAAAGACGAAAAGAAACATTTGATCTTGCCGATTGTCATGATTGCGGCAGGTATAATGCTTTTGCTAAGCATATATACCGAATCTGCGGGGATACTCGGAGCGTGGGTGAAGAATATTTTCGGGGGATTGTTCAATGGAAATGTAGTATATATGGCGTTTATTTTAATTTTGTCCGGTGTGCTGCAAGTGATTGAAAGAGGCGGTTCTTATCGAAGTATTTTCGTTTTGGCTGATTTTATGGTTTCAGGTTCCATATTATACGGAATAACAAACGGCATATCCAGAAATTTCGAAGTGAAGGAAACGGTGGTATATTTTGCAAAAGGTGTCTCAGGGGAAGCACCGGGTTTAATAAACAGAATGATATATTCCGCATCTGTCAAAATGCTTGGGACTTATGGAAGTCTGTTTCTTTCCGCAATACTTTTATTGATTGGTACTGCTATAATTTTGGATAAATCCATAGCGGAAATTGTCAAAGCGGTTGCGGGAGGATTGAAATTGTTTTTAAGCATGCTGAAAAAATCTGCATTGAAAATATTCACAAAAGATGAACTTGAATACAAGGAGCGAAAAAAGAAAAAAGAAAAAGTTGAAAAACTCGAGAAAGAAGCTCCAAAAGAAATCCGGGAAGAAATCAAAAGACAGTCTTCAATAAAGGTCATTGATTATGCGAAAGAGTATGGAGGACGCAAAGAGAACATTGAAAACGTAAAAGCTGAAGAGAAAACCGGAATAAAGGATGGATCAGAGTCAAAGATTCAGAACGATTCAATTTCCGAACCTATAAAATTAAACAGTGAAATAAACAAACCCGGCGTCAGTGAAAATTATCGGCAATACAGATTGCCCGACATGAAACTTCTTGATAAAACACCTGAAATCGGTAAGGAAATGGATAAGAAATCAGTATTGAAGAAAGCGAAAAACCTGGAGAGGATACTGGATGATTTTGGGGTCGACGCAAAAGTGATTCAGGTTAGCAGGGGACCGACAATAACGAGGTATGAAATTCAGCCGAAACCGGGTGTGAAAGTTAGCAGAATAGTTTCACTTTCAGACGATATAGCATTAAATCTTGCCGCAAGGAATATAAGGATAGAAGCCCCGATTCCGGGTAAGGCCGCAGTTGGAATAGAAGTGCCCAATGATGGGAACTCACTTGTAGGCTTGCGTGAAATCATTAACAGCAATAATTTCAAAGAGAAAAAAGAAGGTCTGAATTTTGCGCTTGGTAAAGATATATCCGGAAATCCAATCGTGTCGGACCTTACCGAAATGCCGCATTTACTGATTGCCGGTGCAACGGGATCTGGTAAAAGTGTATGTGTGAATGCACTAATTACCAGTTTGCTGTTTGCAAAACGGCCAGATGAAGTAAAATTTTTAATGATAGACCCTAAAGTTGTGGAATTGAACCAATACAACGGTATTCCGCATCTGATTATGCCGGTTGTGACTGATCCACAAAAATCCGCATCGGCACTGAATTGGATTGTAAACGAGATGAATGAAAGATACAAGATATTTGCAGAAACCAATGTCAGGGATATAAAAAGCTACAATAAAAGTCGCGACCACGAAAGCATGTATCAAATTGTAGTAATAATTGATGAGCTTTCGGATCTGATGATGGTGGCCCCGAGTCAAGTTGAGGATGCAATATGCAGAATAGCTCAAATGGCAAGGGCTGCAGGCATTCATTTGATAGTCGCAACTCAAAGACCGTCTGTTGATGTAATAACTGGAATAATTAAAGCCAACATACCGTCCAGAATCGCTTTTGCTGTTTCGTCGCAAGCAGATTCCAGAACAATACTCGATATGGGAGGGGCCGAAAAATTATTGGGGAAAGGGGACATGTTGCATTATCCTGTGGGGCAGTCAAAACCAAGAAGGATTCAAGGAGTTTTTGTATCTGACAGTGAGACCAAAAGGGTTTTGAATCATATAAAATCCCAGGTTGACGAGGTTGAATATGAAGAAATCCCAGCTGAGACTTTTGTTAAGGACAATGTTGACGAAACTGATGAGCTTTTGCCGGAGATTGTCGAAACCGTTGCTGCAATGGAACAAATATCGATATCTATGCTGCAAAGAAGATACAGGATTGGTTACAATCGTGCGGCACGCATAATCGATGAGTTGGAAAACAGAGGAATAGTGAGCAAAAGTGATGGCAAGAAACCAAGAAACGTATTGATAAATGAGGAAGATTTGGGGACCGATTATGAATAGAGCCGATATAAAGAAAACTGAAAATGAAAATAAAAAGTTTTTTATTGAAACATTGGGGTGTTCAAAGAATCAAGTTGATTCCGAGTTCCTTGCAGGAAGATTGATAAGCGCGGGATTGGATTTGACATATGATTTCGATGAGGCCGACTATATAATTGTAAACACATGCGGGTTCATAGCTGATGCGATGGAAGAGTCCGTCAATGCCATATTGGAATTTGGACGGCTCAAAAGTAGTAACCAGACTATTGTAGCGGCAGGATGCCTTTCTGAAAGATTTGCCGATGAAATAAGAAGTGAGATGCCTGAAATAGATATAATCATTGGAGTGACGAAATTTTTGGAATTGCCGGAGATGTTCGAGAAATTCGAGTGCGATGGGAATAGAATTTTAAATATTGGAGACATAGACCGTTATGTGGATTATCGCGAAGAAGAAAGAGTTCTTCTAGATCAGAAGCATTATGCATATGTTAAAATTTCCGAAGGTTGCGACAACAGGTGCACATATTGCACAATACCGGGCTTCAAGGGAGGATACAAGAGCAGACGGATTGAAGATCTCATTTCCGAAGTAAATAAATTGGCAATCATGGGAGTAAAGGAAATAGTTCTTATAGCGCAGGATACTACAAAATACGGAATAGACATATATGGTGAATTCAAACTGGTTGAACTGCTTGAAGAACTTGTGCTTGTCGACGGCATTGAATGGATAAGGATACTGTACGCATATCCGGATGTTTTGGATGAATCCTTGATTAATACAATAAGAAAGCATGAAAAAATTTGCAATTATCTTGATATGCCCATTCAGCATTGTCATGACGACATGCTGAAAAGAATGAACCGTCATACCAGCGAAAGAGACTTGGAAAATGTTTTGAAAATGATCAGAAAATTGGTTCCGGACATGTCAATAAGGACAACTCTTATGGTGGGTTTTCCGGGAGAAAGCCAGGAGGCATTCGAAAAACTGTTTCGATTTGTTGAAAAACAAGAGTTTGACAAGCTGGGAGTGTTTGAATATTCACCAGAGGAAGGAACGCCTGCCGCGGGATTCGACTGCCAGATTGATTCCAGTACAAAAGCCGACAGGAAGGAAAGGATAATGATTCTCCAAAAGCAAATTTCGGAAAATGCAAACAACAAAAGAATAGGAATGAACGTGAAAGCAATAATTGATGAAAAGGTTGAAAATGAAGATGTTTACATCGGCAGGACACAGTATGACGCTCCAGAAGTCGATGGAGTTTTATATATTTATGCCAAAAGCAAGCTTGCTCCGGGGGATTTTGTAAATGTGAAAATCACAGATGCTCTTGAATACGATTTGATTGGGGTGATTGAAAATGAATCTGCCGAATAAAATAACAGTTTCAAGGATATTAATGGTGCCGATATTCATTTGGGTGATCTTGTCAGGAATTCAAAATTCACGACTGATTGCCGCAGTGATTTTCATAATCGCTTCAGTTACAGATTTTATCGACGGCTATCTGGCAAGGAAATATGAATTGATTACCGATTTCGGGAAGCTTATGGACCCGATGGCGGACAAGATACTGGTTGCATCGGCACTTATTGCGTTGGTTCAAATTGGTCGGATATCAGTGTGGCCTGTTGTAATTATTCTTGCGAGGGAATTCTTGATAACATCTTTCAGATCTCTAGCAGCTTCAAAAGGATTGGTCATAGCTGCAAGCATTTGGGGTAAAGTCAAGACAAACACACAAATATTTGCAATAATATCATTAATGTTAACCAATAATTGGTTTGCAGATATTATGCTTTGGGTATCGGTAATTGCAACAATTTTGTCTGCTGTTGATTATATTCGGAAAAATAAAAAAGTCATAATCTAAAAAGGGGAACTTATGGACGCTGCAATTTTAAATGTCGGTACGGAGTTGTTGATGGGAGAGATTGTGAATACAAATGCGGCATATTTGTCTGGGCAAATGAAGAAATTCGGAATAAATGTATATTATCAGATTGTTGTCGGAGACAATCATAGCCGCTTGCAGAGCGTTTTGGACATACTGTCGAAAAAAGTGGATGTGATTCTTTTGACCGGTGGACTTGGTCCGACAAAGGACGATATGACCAAAGAAGCGGTCGCTTCAGTTTTTGGAAAAGAACTGAAACAGAATGATGAAGCGATAAAACAGATGGAAAACATAATGAAAAGATATGGCAGGACAATAAATGAAATAACAGAAAACAACTACAGGCAGACTTTTTTCCCGGAAGGAAGCAGAATATTGAAAAACGAAATGGGTTCAGCTCCTGGATTTATTTTGGAAACAGGTCAAGGAAATAAAGTGGTTATATGTCTTCCTGGGCCTCCACATGAAATGAAAGCGATGTTCAACACGCATCTCAATGATTATTTTTCTGGGAAGACAGAGGGTTGCATTCGCTCAAAAGTATTGAGACTTGCGGGAATTGGGGAATCATCTGTTGAAACCGAATTGATGGATTTGATTGAAAACCAGGAGGACCCGACTATTGCGACCTACGCGAAGCCGGGGGATGTGGCAATAAGGGTGGCTACAAAGCAGAGAGATAAAGAATCGGCGGAAAAGGTTTTGAAGCCAACGATTAACGAGATTAAAAAACGATTGGGCAGATATATTTATTCGGAAGACGAAAGAGAACTCAATGAAATGGTTGTAGATCTTATAAGGGATAGAGAATGGAAGGTTTCGACGGTTGAATCATGTACGGGCGGTTTGCTGGCATCGAATTTTATTGATGTGCCGGGAGCATCGGATGTTTTTGATGAAGGATTTATAACTTACAGCAATGAAGCCAAAGAAAAAAGGATTCATGTTGACATTGAAAAATTGAACAAGTATGGCGCAGTCAGTATGCAAACGGCGGAAGCCATGGCTATCGGACTCTATGAAGAGACCCACAGCGATGTGTGCATTTCTGTGACAGGAATCGCCGGACCGAAAGGTGGAACAGAAGAAAAACCGGTAGGGCTCGTGTACGCATCATTTATGATTGAAGGGGAAGTTGAAACGGAAACCTATCATATCCGTGGAGACAGACAAAGGATAAGGGTATATACGGTAATGAACATAATGAAAAAATTATATCAAATATTAAAAAAGGTGTCAACCACATTTGAAAATGTCCCAATAAATCGCAAACATTAGCACCAAAATCTGGTGCTAGATTTGAATTGTTAGGCTACGTCTTTTCTATGTGCCTGTTTTTTCATATATCGTTCAAAAGATGCTTGTTTCCACGGA
>DATFJE010000061.1:0-3688 GCA_035269385.1 Clostridia bacterium | reverse complement strand
ATAATTGAACGCAGGGGAACAAATGCAATGAACACCGATGGTTTCAGGGACTACATATTCAATGCTCCGGAGACCATGGAATTTCCCTATGCCGATGACGAATTTATACGGATGTGGGTTGCCGACATGGAATTTGCTACTCCTCAGGTGATTATCGATGCGGTAAAGGCCAGACTGGACAAGCGTATTTTCGGCTACACCCAGGTTTTCGACAAGGACTACTACAGGGTCTTTTCGGAATGGACTAAAAAAATGTACGGATGGACTTTTCCCAAAGAACATCTGGTCACTTCGCCGGGAGTTATTCCCGCTCTCTACGAACTTGTCGGGCATCTTTGCAAGCCGGACGAAAAGGTGCTTATTTTCACTCCGTCTTATGCTTTTTTCAAGCATGCCGCGGACTACAACAATGTGGAACTTGTCACATCGGACCTGAAAAACGACAAGGGAATGTACAAGATGGATTTTGACGACTTCGAGGCAAAGGCCCAGGACCCGAAAACCACGCTTTGCATATTCTGTAACCCCCACAATCCCACCGGAAGGGTATGGACAGAGGACGAGCTTAGGCGAGTGGGTGACATATGCCTGAAAAACGGCTTGTGGGTGATATCGGACGAAATTCATTGTGATCTTCTTCGTACAGGCAACAAGCACTTGCCGCTCGCAAAGGTTTTTCCCGATTCCGACCGCATAATAACAGCAATGGCTCCGAGCAAGACTTTCAATTTGGCGGGGCTTATGCTCTCAAATATCATAATTCCAAACGAAGGGCTCAGAAAGACTTGGTTGGAGAGGCACTATCCATTTGAGAATCCGCTCAGCATTGCGGCGACACAGGCGGCATACGGGCATGGCTTTGACTGGCTTGTCGAGCTGAAAAAGTATCTTGACGGAAATTTCGAATTCACCAAGCGTTATCTTGACCAGAATCTTCCCGAAACGAAGTTCGTCATATCCGAAGCCACATATCTTGCATGGGTGAACATAGACCCCTATCTTCCGGGCGAGGAGAACCTGTCGCTCTTCTTTGCAAACAATGCGGGAGTCCTTCTGGAGGGAGGAAATATGTTCGTTGGTAATTCCGACGGATATATAAGGCTCAATCTGGCGTGTCCCCGCTCTATTCTGGAAGAGGGTCTGAAGCGGATAAAAGAGGCTGTACTGAAATAGATTAGACATAAGTCACCCAGGATGGTTCTTTTGATTAATTATTGCAGAAAAATGGCGCCATGGAGTTTTCCATGGCGCCTCGTTTTGTCATTCTAAATTATATTTGGTTTTGAATCTAGTATGTTTTGAATAATTGATAAAACTGATTGAGCGGACATGCACTGGAGTGTTACGGTGCCTTGTGAATGCTCAAGATACGCCAAATCCAATGGGCCGGCCTGAAGGATTGTTATGCCCGACCTATAGAGAATATTGTCCTGGATTTGCCCAATCACAATGTCGAGCGTGTTCTCTACCACCAGAAAGTTTCCTGAGAAAAGCAGGGCTTCCCCAACAGGGGAATAGGCGCCATTTTCATTTTTGACCAAGCCTTTTTTCTCAAATGCAGACAATATGGCTTCGACTTCCTCAGATTCATAGAGTCCTGTTCCGCCTGTAACAGCATATACATGATAAGCCAGGCTCTGAGAGTTTTTGCGAGTGGAGTTTGCGGCATCCAGCAATTCTTTTTTCGTGAAACCTTTGTAGAAAAAGGCCTCTTCCTCAGCATATGATTTGAATACATCGCGCCTGTAGAGGTCGGCGAGCACTGCGAACAGGTACATGTCTCGCGTTGGAAGTTCGAGTTCCAAATCGCTACCGGTCAGTGAACTGCCGCCGGTGTATTCCCGCATGAAATTCGTAATGCCTTCCGCTGTAGAGGGAGAGTTGATTACAATGCCTTCTTTTGCGTATGCAAGACTGATTTTTTGATCATCTTTGCTGTAAACCATTTTCCTGGCTTCTATGGGACCTCTTTTAAATACGGTTTCAACATATCCTTGCGGCGCAGCCATCATCTGCAGTTCTGAAAAGTATTCCGCAAGAACTTTGTTTTCCGAATCGACTACACCCATATTTATTAAATCATCCTTGTCCTTTTCATCGAAACCGTCTACCCGTATCAGTTTGTATGGTGATATTATGGAATGTTTTTCGAAAGCATTTCCAAGCCAGGACAGTTGCCTGTAGTTCAATTTCAATTCTTTTGCCATATTGATCCCTCCCCTTAGTAGGCTTTCCAATCACTGAAGATGAATCCGTCGCCCTTGGGCAAGTTCTTCAAATGATTGAAGCTGTTGTTTTTAAGTGAATCTTTTATGCCGTCCTTGACGATGTTTTGAATTATGGGATCCTTGGCTATAAGGCTTTTGACAATTTCTTTTCCTGTGCGTTCGCCGAAATCCAAGTTTGGCAGTGACTTGTCGGGCAAGAATTTGTTGACAGCACGGTCGACGACAATGTCGATCCCTGATTTAAAAGCGCCTTTGCCCATGCCTGTAGAATAGGATTCGCCCTTTTGATAAGACTCAATGCCGCCTTGTGTAACTTCGGAAACTATTGTAATTCCGTCTTTGAGAATTTGAGAGTCTGTAAATTCTTTTCCGACATCACCGGCTGCCTTTACGGTCGCTTTTGCCATATGGGAAGCCGCGTTATCCGGATCCATATATGCTTCCATGCCGCCTGCTCCAAGCGCCTTGCCTGCAACATAGCATTTTTTTATTGTCTTTCCGGCAGGTCCTGTTACCTTTTCCAAAGCGTCTACGCCAATATCGG
Source organism: Clostridia bacterium (assembly GCA_035269385.1). GTDB lineage: Bacteria > Bacillota > Clostridia > Peptostreptococcales > BM714 > BM714. The sequence continues at coordinate 916 of DATFJE010000061.1, read as the reverse complement.
CGGCAGTCTGTACAACTTCGGCTTTTTTAAGCAAATCGTCCGAGACGTCCGCATATTTCATATAGGCTTTGCTTTCTTCCCTGATGGCCTCGATGTTGCGTTCTATAATCTCTTTTTTCTTTCGGTCCATCTTTTCTTTTTTCAACTGTTGCAGAATTTTGTCATACTTGTCGTCAACCTTTTTGATGAGCTCGCCTACAGACTTGCTTGGGCCGATATCTTCGCGTTCCCTGGCTTTGTAGTCATGCTTGACGCCTTCTTTTTTAAGGGCCTTGTCCAAGTCCTTCTCGCGGTCCTTGTACATTTTGAGCTGACGCTTGGCTTCTTCTATATCATAGCCGGCCGAGCCATAGCCTCTGATGCTGGCTTCAATCATTGAGATTTGTTCGCGGGCGTTTTCAAGGTCTTTTTTCCGTTCTTCGACCCATGTCTCTTTGTTTTCCTGTTCTGCCTGCTTGGCTAGTTTTGCCAGCTCTTTTTCAAACTCTATGTTTTCAGCGTCTTGTTTTTTGCTTTTGAGATATTCGATGTATTTTTTATATTGGTCTTCGGTTTCCGTGTAATCGTCGCCTTCAAGTGATTCTTTAGCTGCTTCCCATTCCTTTTCGTATTCGGCGATTTCATGGTCCAGTTTTTTGAGCTTGTCATCATAAGAAGCGTCGCTTTCGACAAATTCTTCCGGATCAAAATGACGGTCTGGTCCTTCTTGAAGAGTGGATTCGATATTCTCAGGCATTTCTGCCCCAAGCGCATCGGCACTCGAGGAAGCGCTTATTCCGATGGCTGTCATGAGTGCGGAAGCCAAGCCCGTAGCAGTGGCGGCGCCAAAACTTGTGCTGCTTGAATTTGTTACGTAATCTTGTCTTATTTTCACATTTTCACCCCCTGGAATTCTTTGCAGAGTACAATTTCTTTC
>DATFJE010000060.1:0-2433 GCA_035269385.1 Clostridia bacterium | reverse complement strand
GGTGACTTCAACACCACACCTGTCACAAATGACTCCTTTGTACTTGACTCGCTTGTATTTTCCGCAGTGACACTCCCAATCTTTTGTCGGGCCAAATATCTTTTCGCAGAAAAGACCTTCTTTTTCCGGCTTCAAAGTTCTGTAGTTTATGGTTTCAGGCTTTTTGACCTCACCCTTCGACCACTGTCTTATTTTTTCCGGAGACGCCAAACCAATTTTGATGGAGTCGAAATTGTTCAATTCAAACAATGAGCTTCTCCCCTTCCTTCATAGTTGTACCTGTGATTCCCAATAGTGCCGTCTTATTCTTCTGAATCGATATCTGTTTTTGAATCAACATCGGTTTCCGAATCATTAATCTTTCCGGGCTCTTCTTCAACTATCGATCCTGCCCGAATTTCACCTTCAAGCGTTTTTTCAACATGATCTTCTTGTCCGTTTCCGATCAAACTTTCAAGATCATTGGAAACATCGTCATCCATGGTTTCCTTTAGCTCGACTTCACCTTCTTCTTCTTTGAGAATCTTTATGTCCAAGCACAAACTCTGCAATTCTTTTATAAGAACCTTGAACGATTCCGGAATGCCCGGTTCGGGGATATTCTCCCCTTTTACTATTGCTTCATAGGTCTTGACCCTTCCGACAACATCATCGGACTTGACTGTCAATATTTCCTGAAGTGTATATGCCGCTCCGTATGCCTCGAGCGCCCATACCTCCATCTCTCCGAATCTTTGTCCTCCGAATTGCGCTTTTCCTCCAAGCGGTTGCTGCGTAACCAATGAATAAGGTCCTGTGCTTCTCGCGTGGATCTTGTCATCAACCAGATGGTGAAGCTTGAGCATATACATGTATCCAACCGTTACCTGATTGTCGAAAGATTCACCGGTTCTGCCGTCTCTCAACTGGAATTTACCGTTTTCGGACAATTTGTTTTCCCTAAACAGCTTCAGTATGTCATCCTCGTGGGCTCCGTCGAATACAGGGGTTGCTATCTCCCATCCCAGATATTTCGCTATATATCCCAAATGCACCTCAAGAACCTGTCCTATGTTCATCCTTGAAGGAACACCCAATGGATTGAGTACAACCTGAAGTGGTGTGCCGTCTTCCATGAACGGCATATCTTCCTCAGGAAGAATCCTTGATATTACGCCCTTGTTTCCGTGTCTGCCGGCCATTTTGTCGCCAACGTTTATTTTCCTCTTCTTTGCAATGTAGACTCTTACAAGCTCGTTTACTCCTGGAGACAGTTCATCTCCGTTTGCTCTTGTGAACACTTTCACGTCCACGACAATGCCCGATTCTCCATGTGGGACTTTAAGCGAAGTGTCTCTAACCTCTCTGGCTTTTTCGCCGAATATAGCTCTTAGAAGCCTTTCCTCGGCAGTAAGCTCTGTTTCACCTTTCGGAGTTACTTTTCCTACCAATATGTCTCCCGATTCAACCTCCGCTCCAATCCTTATGATTCCACGGTCATCCAGATTCCTGAGGGCGTCCTCTCCGACATTGGGTATGTCCCTTGTTATTTCTTCAGGCCCGAGCTTTGTGTCCCTGGCTTCAGATTCATGCTCTTCTATGTGTATTGATGAGAGCACATCGTAACTGACGAGTTTTTCACTCAAAAGAATGGCATCCTCGTAGTTGTATCCTTCCCAAGTCATGAATCCGACCATAAGATTTTTACCCAGTGCAATTTCCCCTTGGTCGGTTGATGGACCATCGGCAATTATTTCACCGGCTTTTACCTGGTCGCCTTTTCTTACGAGTGGTTTTTGGTTTATGCACGTACCTTGGTTGGATCGTTTGAATTTCAGAAGTTTATGTCTCTCGCGCCTTCCGTCGGAATCCTTTTTGATTACGATTTCATCTGCGCTTACTTTTTCTATGATTCCATCATTTTTAGCCGTCACGGTAATTCCTGAATCCTTGGCGGCCTTGTATTCCATTCCCGTTCCTATGATAGGCGCCTCAGGTTTAACGAGGGGAACCGCCTGACGCTGCATGTTGGAACCCATGAGCGCCCTGTTCGCATCATCATTCTCGAGAAAAGGTATCATTGCCGTTGCAACGGAAACTACCTGTTTTGGCGATACATCCATATAGTCAACCCTGTTTCTTGCAAATAGACTGATTTCTCCGCCAACGCCCCTTGCGGCGACTTTTTCATTTACGAAAACGCCGTTTTCAAGCGGTTCATTCGCCTGAGCCACAACGAATTTTTCTTCTTCGTCCGCTGTCAGATAATCTATCATCTCTGTAACTATATTCTTTTTCTTGTCCACTCTTCTATACGGAGTCTCAATGAATCCGTACTGGTTTACGCGGGCAAAACTGGCAAGACTGTTTATGAGTCCGATATTCGGACCCTCGGGTGTTTCAATCGGGCACATTCGGCCATAATGCGAATGATGCACGTCTCTTACCTCAAAT
>DATFJE010000059.1:0-5193 GCA_035269385.1 Clostridia bacterium | reverse complement strand
GGTTTACTGAAAAAATACCCTTGGAAATAATGGAACCCTTCTTCTTTTGCAAACTGGAACATTTCGTCTGATTCGACTTTTTCAGCAAGCAATTCAAATGGCCTGTTTTTATACAGTCGTGCAATTTGAGATATTTCTTTTTTTGTATTATCCAGGAAATCCACCTTGAGGACATCTACAAGTTCAAGCAAGGGGTTTCCCTTGTCCCTTTCATGAACGTAGTCGTCCAAAGCCAAAGTGTATCCCTTTTTCTTTAAGTTTGAGCATTTTTCAACCAAAACCTGATTGGGCTTGATGGTTTCGAGAAGCTCGATAACCAAGGTTTCGTTGGGGAAAATCAGGGGAGTTTCATCCATAATCAAATGTTCGGTGAAATTGATAAAAACCTTTTTGCCTTGGGAAAATGATTCGAAATCTTCTGCCAAGTAGCTGTTAATCAGAACTTTTGAAGTCGACTGATCGTCTGAATCATAGCCGTCAACGTTTAGGATGGACTCGCTTGATTCAGGAGTATAGCTATTTTCCTTGGGATTGCTTCTAAAAAGAAGTTCATATGCGTATACTGTAAGGTTTCTTTTGAAAATGGGCTGCCTTGCCAAAAAATAATCCAACGGTTTTCCTCCGGCTATTTTTGTCATTTTTGTCTTATATTAATTTTAACATAACTTTACCTTTTGCAATGCTCAAAGATCAAAGTTTATCAATGAGTCAGACAAGTTGTCGGGGAGGCTTTCCAAATCAGTTTTTGCGGGCAAAATCAAATTCGTATTATTATCAACAAATATCAAAAAATAATGTTAAATGAGTTGAAATTTTTGATTATTTGTATTAAAGTAGTAATTGGGTTAGCACTCAGTGAGAGAGAGTGCTAATAATACTAAAAATTAAATACTTATATAAAAAGGAGGGTTTTCAATTGAACATCAAACCATTGGGAGACAGAGTCGTAATAAAGAAAGTGGATGCCGTTGAAAAGACAAAAAGCGGTATTGTGCTTCCCGGCCAGGCAAAGGAGCAGCCGCAGATGGCAGAAGTGGTGGCGGTAGGTCCAGGAGGCATGGTAGACGGCAAGAAAGTTGAAATGCAGGTTTCTGTAGGAGATACGGTTATCTTCTCTAAGTATTCAGGCACAGAGGTAAAATACGACGGTGAAGAGTACACAATAGTTAAACAGAACGATATCCTTGCAATAGTGGAATAGATTAAAACAAGACGGAGGGAATAAAATGGCTAAAGAAATCAAATTCGGTGAAGACGCCAGAAGGATGCTTGAAGAAGGCGTAAACAAATTGGCAAACACGGTTAAAGTGACGCTTGGCCCTAAAGGTAGAAATGTAATTCTTGACAAGAAATTCGGATCGCCTCTCATTACAAATGACGGCGTGACAATCGCAAGAGAAATAGAGTTGGAAGACGCTTATGAAAACATGGGAGCCCAGCTTGTGAAAGAAGTGGCGACAAAAACAAACGATGTAGCCGGAGACGGAACTACTACTGCTACTCTTCTAGCGCAGGCAATTATCAGAGAGGGACTCAGAAACGTTGCAGCCGGAGCAAACCCGATGATTTTGAAAAAAGGAATTGAAAAAGCGGTTGAAATGGCTGTGGAAGAAATAAAAGGAAATTCCAAGATGATTGAGAGCAAGGAAGCCATAGCCCAAGTTGCTTCAATATCTGCCTCTGACGAAAACATAGGAAGCCTCATCGCTGATGCAATGGACAAGGTCGGCAAGGACGGAGTAATAACCGTTGAAGAAGGCAAAACAATGGGAACACATCTTGAAGTTGTTGAAGGAATGCAATTCGACAGAGGATACCTTTCACCATACATGGTTACAGACACAGAAAAAATGGAAGCGGTGCTAAGCAATCCCTACATTCTTATTACAGACAAGAAAATAAGCAACATTCAAGAGATTCTTCCGATTCTTGAAAAGATTGTCCAGCAGGGCAAAAAGCTTCTCATCATAGCAGAAGACATAGAAGGTGAAGCTTTGGCGACATTGGTTGTCAACAAGCTTAGAGGAACCTTTGAAGCGGTTGCTGTAAAGGCTCCCGGATTCGGAGACAGAAGAAAGGCAATGCTAAGCGACATAGCAACTCTAACGGGCGGCACTGTGATTTCTGAAGAAGTAGGTCTGGATCTTAAGGAAGCCACCCTGGACATGCTTGGAACAGCAAATACAATCAAGGTTTCCAAGGAAAACACGACCATAGTTGATGGAGCGGGATCAGAAAGTGAAATCAAAGACAGAATAAGCCAAATCAAGGCGCAAATAGAAGAAAGCACATCGGACTTCGACATCGAGAAGTTGCAGGAAAGACTTGCAAAGCTCTCTGGCGGAGTTGCGGTTATCCAAGTCGGAGCAGCCACCGAATCCGAGATGAAGGAAAGAAAGCTTAGAATCGAAGATGCATTGAATGCGACAAGGGCTGCAGTTGAGGAAGGAATAGTTCCAGGTGGTGGAACTGCCTTGATCAATATCATTCCGACAATTGAGAAGCTCATAGAAGGACTTGAAGGCGATGAAAAAACAGGTGCGGTAATAATCAAGCGTTCTCTCGAGGAGCCCGTAAGGCAAATTGTAGCAAATGCCGGACTTGAAGGATCAGTAGTTGTTGAAAAGCTTAAAGTCAGCGAGCCTGGAATGGGATTTGATGCACTAAGGGGCGTGTATGTTGATATGCTCAAAGCCGGAATCGTGGATCCTACAAAGGTTACCCGTTCGGCTCTCCAGAATGCCGCTTCAATTTCAGCTTTATTCCTGACAACTGAATCCGCCGTTGTCGATCTTCCCGAGCCGGAAGCTCCAATGGGCGGAATGCCGGGCGGAATGGGCGGAATGCCGGGAATGATGTAGAAAAAGCAGTGAAAAGTAGCAAGTGGAAAGTGGAAAGAAAAAGCGTTAAAAGCGAAAGACTAAAAGTAAAAGATTAACGACTGGCAGCTGTCGAAAAGAATGAATGCCCGGAGATTTTAAATCTCCGGGCATTTTCTGATTGCAGAAATTAAAGAAACAAACCGTATTCCTTTATTTCGTTTGAATTGTTGGCCTCGGCATTTTTTACAATTACTTCTCTTTTGTCATCTTCAACATCTCTTATGAAAAGAGTGTACTCGCCGTTATATACGGTCTCGTCGCGGTGCCGGAACATATTGCCGATCATAAGGCCTATCAGGGAACCTACCGTTGCGCCGTAGAAAACGATAACCAGAGATACAATTGCCGGAACGGTCGTGATAGAAGCGGAATTGAGTCCGAGATATACAGCCATGAGGGATGAAACGCCTCCTGCAATTGCGCCGAGGATCATTCCTCTTTTTGCATATGCAATGTGCAGTTTCGAAACCTCGTTGTATTTTCCCAACATGACGCCTGAAACAAAATTCTCTTCTTTTTGGTCATAATCCTTCTTGTTGGAAACAACTTGCATGTGTCCCTTAATTCCTTCGTTCTTGCGTAAAACTTTTGTGAACTTCTTTAAGTCTGTTATATTCTCGAATCGGACAATGTAGTTAGTCATTTTCATCACCTCTCTTTTTTTGATTGACATCAACTACTTGATTATATAATGATATTTACCCCGATAAACAAGAGTCAAACAAATGTGCAGAAAATTCAGACTATTTAGTTTGAAAATCAATAGAGATTGAATATGTTTCTGTAGTTGTTTTCATAGATTTTAAAATCCCGTTCCGCATACAGTATGAAGCGAATTTCCTCGATATGGTTTTCGTCCAGAAAATCCCGCGTTGTTTCCAATGCGATTTTTGCTGCCGTTTCTTTCGGGAACTGGTAAATGCCGGTGCTGATTGCGGGGAAAGAAAGTGATTCTATGTGGTTTTCAGCTGCAAGCTTAAGTGAGTTGAAATACGCGGTTTTGAGTATGTTTTCTTCATTGTGTTCGCCGCCTTTCCAAACCGGTCCAACCGTATGTATTACGAAATCTGCATTTAATTTTCCACCTGTAGTGATAACTGCTTCTCCGGGAGGACAGGTCCCTTTTTGTTCGCGGATTTTTTTGCATGCGGACAATATTTCGGGACCTCCGGCTCTGTGGATTGCTCCATCAACACCTCCTCCTCCGAGAAGGGAAGAATTGGCTGCATTTACTATGGCCTGTGTGTTTTCCAGGGTAATATCCCCTTTTTTTATTACAATTCCAACGGATTTGTAATTGAAGTTCAAGTTGAATATAGTCATGTTAACACCTCCGATTTCATATTAATGTCATTTCTATTATATCCATACCTGGAGGTTTCATTCATTCATTTGCATTTTGGCAAGGTTTGAGCCATAAAATGAATGGGTAACAAAATGTTAGGATATCTATATGAAAGGGGAAGGCAATGTTTGAGAAAATAGAACTTAACAAGGAAATGCCGAAAGCTGAATACAAGCACGCGAAAAAAACCTTCGAGTCTCAAATAGGAAAATTGCAAAGAAGGTTCAAGGAAGAGAATATTCCAATAATAATTGTCTTCGAAGGTTGGGATGCGGCGGGGAAGGGGTCGCTGATCAACCAATTGATTCTGCCTATGGACCCTAGGGGATTCAAAGTGCATACTATTGACGAACCGAAGTGCGACGAGCTTCGAATGCCGCATTTGTGGCGTTTTTGGACGAAGATACCGAAGAGGGGACGTTTGGCTATTTTTGACAGGAGCTGGTATCAAAGGACATTTGAAGGAAGACTGGATGCAAAAATGGACAAGGTCAAATCGAGGGAATCCTACGATGAAATATGTGATTTCGAGAGGCAGCTGACAGATGATGGCTATTTGATCATCAAATTGTTTATACATATTTCGAAAGAGGAGCAAAAAAAGAGGTTCAGGAAATTGGAGTCGAATGAAACTACCGGCTGGAGAGTGACCGAAAAGGATTGGCGGCAAAACGAGAAATACGACGAATATCTTGAGGCTGTGGAAGAAGCAATAAGGGAAACTGACAACCAATACGCGGCATGGACGGTGATAGAAGGTACCAATAGACGATTCGCATCGGCAAAGATGTATTGGTCAGTGCTCAAGGCTCTTGAAGAGCGACTCGAAAAAGTGGAAAAGGAAAAGTGCGAAAAAGATCCGAAAGAAAAAATAAATGTTTATCAGATGTCGGATATGAACGCTTCAATATTGAAGTCGGTGGATCTGCGTGTATCGCTTTCGAGGGAAGAGTACAGAAAACAGCT
>DATFJE010000058.1:0-23061 GCA_035269385.1 Clostridia bacterium | reverse complement strand
CCTTCGTTGTGCACATCGGACACTATGTCCAAAACTTTAATTTTCATGAAAACCTTCCTTTCCTGTCAACCTGCCGCAGTAAAAATAAAACAGCAACAACAAAGTTGAAATTATACGGTTATAGCCAATTCGCATTTCCTTATTCATTATAACCGCCAAAAGGCATATGGAAACATTTATTTGTGCAATCCTCACGACTCTTCCCAATGCTTAGCCCTTTCGACCGCTTTCTCCCATCCCCTGTAGAGCTTTTCGACTTTTTCTTTTTCCATGGCCGGTGAATATATTTTCTCCGCCTTAATCATTTCGCCTATTGCTCTCTCGCTTTCCCAAAATCCTGTAGCAAGTCCCGCAAGAGCCGCCGCTCCAAAGGCAGTGGCCTCTCTCATTTGAGGTTTCACCACGTTCCTTGAAAGCACATCCGCCTGAAACTGCATAAGGAATCCGTTTTGGACCGCTCCACCGTCAACCCTGAGCTCCTTAAGCGCAAGACCTGCATCGGACTGCATTGCCTCGATTACATCCTTTGTCTGATAGGCTATGGCTTCAAGCGCGCTTCTAATTATATGGTTCCTGCCGCTGCCCCTCGTGAGCCCAACTATTATGCCTCTTGCGTACATGTCCCAGTGGGGCGCTCCCAAGCCTACGAATGCCGGAACAAGATAAACTCCCCCGTTGTCCGGAACCTCATTTGCCGCCTTCTCGCTTTCTGAGGCATTTTCTATAACACGCATCTCATCCCTGAGCCACTGCACTATGGCCCCAGCCATGAAGACACTGCCTTCAAGGGCGTAATGCGTTTTGCCCCCTTTTCTCCATGCAACCGTCGTAAGAAGCCCCTTGTCCGATGTTACTATTTTCTCGCCCGTGTTCATAAGCATGAAGCAGCCCGTGCCGTATGTGTTTTTTGCCATTCCCATCCTGAAGCAGCCCTGTCCGAAGAGTGCAGCCTGCTGGTCTCCTGCAATGCCGGCAACGGGTATTTTCTCGCCTCCGAAAAGATTGGGGTCGGCATATCCCGCCGTCCCCGATGAATCCACTATTTCAGGCAACATGGATGCCGGGATTCCCAAAGCTTCGAGCAATTCTTCGTCCCATTCAAGGCTCTTTATGTTGAAAAGCATAGTCCTTGATGCGTTGGACACGTCTGTGGCATGGACTTTCCCCCTTGTCAGATTCCACAAGAGCCAAGTGTCGACAGTACCGAAGAGCAGTTCTCCCCTTTGAGCTCTCTCGCGCGCTCCATCCACATTGTCGAGTATCCATTTGATTTTGCTTCCCGAAAAATACGCGTCAACGACAAGCCCTGTTTTTTCGCGTATCATTTTTCCGTAACCGGCTTCCACCAATTCTTCGCATATTGATGCGGTCCGTTTGCACTGCCATACTATCGCATTGCATACGGGTTTTCCGCTGCTTTTATCCCAAACCACGGTGGTTTCCCTTTGGTTTGTTATTCCTATGGCCTCTATTTCCTTGCAGTCTATTCCGGCCGTTTCTATTGCTTCCTTGGCCACACCGCTTTGACTCCCCCAAATCTCCATCGGGTCTTGCTCGACCCATCCGGGCTTGGGATAGTATTGCCTGAACTCCTTTTGCGCCAATGATACAATTTTGCCGGACTTGTCGAAAAGAATCGCCCTGGAGCTCGTAGTCCCCTGGTCCAAAGCCAATATATACCGTTTCAAAATCTTCAGCTCCTTTCCTTGATCCATTCGTATATTGTTTCACGGGTTTCGGCCCGGTTTGTTTCGTTTAGAATTTCATGGCGTGCACCTTTGACAAGTTTCTTGGACACATCCTCGTAACCAAACCCTTTATAAAATCCGAAAAGCTTTTCAATGTCCTCTCCGTTTCTCCCAACCGGGTCATTTTCTCCCGAAATCAGAAGCACAGGGATTTTCTTTATTCCTGACTCAATATGGCTCTTGCTGTTTATTTTGATTAATCCGTCAAGCAAATCCCCGAAAAATCCGACCGTGCACACATATCCGCAAAGCGGATCCTCCACATACTTGTCTACTTCCGACTCGTCTCTGGTCAACCAGTCGAAAGATGTTCTGTTGGGAGAAAAAGAATCGTTGAAGCTTCCGAATGAAAGCTTGTCCATCAATTTTCCGGGATTTCTTTTTCCGACAAAAATTTTTTGCGCATCCGCAATGATCTTTGCGGGAACAAGTTCAAGCCCGCTTTTATATGCCGAACCCGAAAGAATGACTCCGCTTGTTTCGTTTTCGTGCATGTAATCCCTGGCAATGAATGATCCCATGCTGTGACCCAATATGAAAACCGGCACATCAGGGTAGGCTTCCCTTATGCTTCTGTTTACCAGATCGATGTCGTCTACGACCTTTTCCCATCCTTTTTCATCGGCGAAGTATCCTATGCTTCCGTTTTCCATGGCGGTAAGACCGTGCCCCCTGTGATCGGATGCGAATGTGAATATGCCCCTTTCAAGCAGGAATTCGGCAAGGCCCCCGTATCGTCCTCCATGCTCTGCCATTCCATGGACAATCTGCAAAATGGCAATCGGAACTGCGCCTTCCTTTTCCCAGGCCCTGCAGACTATGCGAAAACCGTTTTCATCAGTTGTTTTAAATCTTCTCATACGGCAAACACCCCCTTTGTATTCATTCTACCTTTTGCCTTTTTCCCCTTTATTATTAAACAGGCCCCGCGAAAAATTTCGCGGGGCCTGTTCATTATTGCTTTTTTCTATTCTGAATCCGGAATAGTTCGGCGGCTTCGTTTGAATGCCTTTATGGCTTCGTGGAACAAAAGGAAAATCAACGAGGCTCCGGCTACGAATCCCCAGTCCAATCCCGAAAGCGGTGCGAAACCTATGAATGAATTTATGAACGGAGTGTATATTGCCATAAGCGTAAGCCCGATTGAAAATACAATTGAAACAAGTATTTTACTGTTTGTGAAGAATGTCCTGCTGAAAAAGCTTTCGTATGTGTACCTTCTTGAAAGAACGTTCATGAACTGGCAGACGACTATGGTGGCGTAGCTCAGGGTTGTGGCCCTTGCATAAAGTGCGTGTTCAGGCGTCATTACGACTCCCGTCCGTTTTATGAAGAGTCCGAAGTTTATAAAGGCCAAAAGCCCCATTATGAATCCAAGAAACAGTATTTCCGCCATCGAATCCTTGCTGAGTATGTGGTCCTTGCGGCTTCTGGGCGGAGAAGTCATTATGTCCTCCGAACCCGGGTCGAATGTCAGCGCCGTCAGAGGCAAAATCTCCGCCAAAAGGTCTATGGCCAATATTTGAATTGCGAGTATGGGTATGGGCCATCCGAAAAAGGCAACTCCCATGAGTCCCAAAAGAACCACTGACAATTCCGCCCCGTTGCTCGTAAGCGACGCCAATATTGTCTTCTTGAGATTGTTGTATATTGTGCGGCCTTCCCTTATTGCGTATACCATGGTCGAATAGCTGTCGTCCAGAAGAATAAGCTCCGCCGCCTCCTTGGACACATCGGTCCCTATCCCTCCCATGGCGACACCTATGTGCGCGCTTTTAAGGGCTGGGGCGTCGTTGACTCCGTCTCCTGTAACCGCCACTATCTGGTCCTGGCTCTTCAGGATTTTGACAATCCTGAGCTTGTTTTCAGGAGAAACCCTTGAAAATATGAGCGATTCGCTTTTCTCCATCAGGACTTTAAGCGCATCGTCGTCCATTTGGTCGAGTTCCTGCCCTGTGACGACTTCAACAGGGCTTCCGTCCTTTGAAAGCGCGATCTGGTCGCCTATGGCCTGCGCTGTTATGGCATGGTCGCCAGTCATTATGAATGTTCGAATATGGGCGTCGTGGGCTTTCTCCATCGCTTCCCGCACACCCTCCTTGGGAGGGTCGGTCATAGCCATCAAGCCCAGGAACACTACATTCCTTTCTATGTCTTCAATAACATAGTCTTTTTCATCTTTTCCCAATTCTCTGTAAGCTATGGCAAGGACCCTCATTGCCTTTTGGGAATACTCGACGTTCAATCTTTTAAGGTACTCAATATCCTTTTCGGTGATTGGAACCGACTCTCCATTTCTGTATATGCTGTTGCTTACATCGAGAACGCTGTCCATGGCTCCCTTCATCGTTAGAACTTTCCTGTCCCCGAATTGCCTTACTGAACTCATCCGTTTTCTGACCGAATCAAAGCTGAACTCGTGCAGTTCGGGGTTTTCCTCGTCTTCCTTAGGCGACCTCGTTCCAAGCTTGGTGGAAGCCGCTACCATTGCGGCTTCAGTGGGGTCTCCTATCGCATACCATCCCGGATGATTCTCGTCGGGCTGGTGTATCTCAGCATTCGACGCCATTGTAGCGGCATCGAGCATTATTTCTATCTCTCCTATTTGATCTTTGGTCAGTTCTCTTCCCTCGGAATCCTTTATTCCGCCCTTGGGCTCATAACCTATGCCTGTGAGTTCATATTCCCTTCCGTCAAACCATAGATTCTTGACCGTCATCTCGTTTTTTGTAAGGGTGCCCGTTTTGTCGGTGGAAATAACGTTTGTTGAGCCTAAAGTCTCAACAGATGACAGTTTCCTTATTACGGCATTTTTTGCCGCAAGCCTGCCTACACCGTTTGAAAGAGCCACTGTGACCTGCATGGGCAAGGCCTGCGGAACCACAGCAACAGCTATTCCGAGTCCGTATACGAGCGCAAAATTCATTCCCAAGCCCTGGCTTATGCTTATGCCGAACAAAACCAGCCCAATGAATACCGCAAAAACGGCTATCCTGTTGGCGATTACCCGCATTTCCAATTGGAGAGGGGAAGATGAAGTATCCTCCTCCTGAGTCATATCGGCTATTTTACCGAGTTCAGTTTCCATTCCGGTTGCAACCACTATGCCTTTTGCGTTTCCCGAAGCAACCGTCGTTCCCAAGTAAGCCATGTTGTCTCTGTCTGCAAGCCCCGCCTGTTTTTTTATAGTGTCAGAATTTTTTTCCTGAGGCATTGACTCTCCTGTCAGGGAAAAATCATTTGTCCTAAAGTTAAAGGCTTCCATTATTCGTATGTCTGCAGGAATCTTGTCGCCTTCCTCCATGTATATAAGGTCACCGGGCACCAGTTCCCACTGTGCTATTTCCTTGAGCTCTCCGTCCCTGTAAGCTTTCGACGGCGATTGAACCAGCTTCTTGAGGGAATCCATTATGTTTTCAGCCTTGTTTTCCTGGAAGTAGCCTATGAAGGCATTGACCAAAACGATTATTCCCATTATTACAGCATCGTTGAAGTTGCCTATTAAAACTGACATTAATGCCGCAACCATCAAGAGAATCACCAGTACATCCTTGAATTGGTAAAGGAACATGAGCCATTTCGGTATTCTTGATTTAGCCGTCAATTCATTTTTTCCGAACCTCTCAAGCCTTTCGGACGCATTTTTTGAATCAAGTCCGCCGGATGTAGTTTCGAGGATTTCGAAAATCTCGACAGCACTCTTCATATGATAATCTATTTTTTTCATAATCATTCCTCCATAAGCAATAATGCATCAATTGCCAACCACGCCAAACTCGAAAAAAGGTTTAAGAAAAAGCATCAAAGCAACATGCTTTTGGATCCTCTGGTTCAATTAGACACTGCCCTCAGGACACTGTCATTCGCAGAAAACCGGGTTTTTCAACAGTCTGAGCCCGGGCATAACTGCCCGGGCTCACTTTTATTTATACCTCGTAGGCAACAATTCCTATAAGCCCCGGACCTGTGTAAACTCCCATTACGGGTCCAAGCTGAGCAAAAAAACTTTCCTCGATTTTTCCTATTTCCCGAATTTTATCCATGAGTTTCAAGGCCTCTTCATCCGCGTCCGCGCTTACTATGGCAAGATTGAAAGTCTTTCCGGCGTATTTCGCCTTCATGAGTTCGAACATCCTGTTTATAGACCTTTTTCTGCCTCTCACCTTTGAAATGGTGTAGTATACTCCATTGTCATTGATGCCTATTATGGGCTTGATTCCAAGCATTTCCCCCATGGTGCCCTCCACCAGGCCTATTCTTCCGCCGAGTTTGAGATATTCAAGAGTCTTTACCACAAATGTCAAATATATTTCTTCTTTTGTTTTTCGGATTTTTTCCATTATCTTTTCCAAATCGTTGCTTCTTGCCCTCTCCTTAGCGGCTTCTATCGACAGAAATCCAAGGCCGAAGGACAGCGATTTTGAATCGACCACTTCTATGTTTAGACCCGAATAACTTTCAGCCACTTGCCTAACCATGTTGTATGTACCGCTTAGTCCGGAGGAAATAAGGCTTACGACAACATCTGTGTAACCATCTTCCTTCAATCGGTCCAAAAGTCTTATTACATCTCCGGGCAAAGGCAGCGAGCTTTTGGGAACCTCTTTGTCCAAATTGTCATATATTTGCTGTGGCGCTATGTCCAAACGGTCCCTGTATTCTTTCTCCCGGTAAATGACCCTGAGCGGAAGCATCTCTATGTTGTATTCCTCCATCTGCTCAATGGAAAGATCGCTTGTCGAATCTGTAACAATAGCAATTTTTTTCATTATTATCGATTCCTTTCGAAGTATTCTTTCTGCTTCATATTACCATAATACCCCTGACCTAACAAGATACGGTCGGGTCGGTCTTGTATTTGTGATCTGATGATATATAATTAAACTACTTGATTATAAAGGAGCTGAATTTAATGGGATTTTATGATTTTTCTAAAAAACACTACTTGATAAGCGCCGCGTTGGGAGACAAAACATCGAAATTCACGAAGATATCCAGAGATTATCCGAAAAAAACTTTCCTGCGCAACTATTTCAAACATATGCGTCGGGCAATCCATCAATTTGCCGATTTGCTCTACTCCTCGGACGACAAAAATGCCGGGAGCCTCATAAGCCTCGATGAAGAAAGGTCCAAAACTTTTGTGGATTTGACCGCCCTCTACTTCACAATCGCAATGACGTCCCGAAAGGAAAATGTTAAATTGCTCAAAAGCATGAACCTTTCAAAACCTTCTCTTTTAGGAGAACTATATAATCAACTCGAATTCGACTCAGAGGAAAGAAAGCTTGGAAAGCATTTCGCAAGCCAGTCTGCGCTTGACTTTTCGACCTTCACATCAAATTGGTGCAAGCTCTTCTATGAAAAAATCCTTCGGCCTGAAAACCCTGAAATTTCGCAGGAGGAAGAAGACAAGCTGCTCCAAATGGTACACAGCAGTTTCCTTTTCTATATGAAAGCCTTCAGCTGACGCTGTCGCCGAGTCGCCAAGTATTCAATCCAATGCGTCAGCTTCTTCCTGCAGTTTTTCCTTTACAACCGAAAACTCTATTTCTTCTTGCGTGCAGAAATCCCTTACGCTCGCGCTTTCATCCGGGATTTCCCTTTCCAAAATGCTTTCTATCGTTTCAACGGAAATACCCCACTCAATTAGCTCTGCAAAAGTTGTTTTTCCGCTTATCAGCCTTTCAGCAGATTCATCCTTGCTTTCTTCCGAATCCGGCTCTTCGGGTTCATCCGTCATGTTCTCTTCAATGCGATACTTGCTTACATCGATTCCGTTGCTTTCAATGTAAAGCAACTGTTCCTCGGTCAGATCGGCTTTTCTCTTTAGAATTCCAACCGCCTCCAAAGGAAGATACGTGACTTCGTCAATTTCATAAGGGAGTCCTGTGTAGAGAGCGGCAAAAAGCTTGACCGAACCGTTTCCTATTTCGGTGCTTTCCTGCTCCAATTCTCCATATATGAGCTCAAGGTCCTTGTTCTTGAACTCCTCCGGATCCGTGCCTTGGGGCAGCGCAAAAGCCTCAATCAAGTCTTCCACAGGTATTTCGAAAACTTCCGAAACATCCGAAAATGAATATGATCCCCTTATGTCCGCCGGGTTTGGCATACCTTCAAATTCTCCGCTTTCGAAAGCGATAGGGGTCTTTGTTGACTCAGTCTGCCAGTATCCGCTGATTGACGACACTGCAACACTTCCGAAAACAACAATAAACAGCATGAATCCAAGCCGTTTGCTGTCAATTTTCATCTCTGCCACCTCCCGTTTTCAATTCCACCGTATCAGGAACCGGACAAACGCCTTCCGAAGTGCATATCATGCAGCTTATGCATTGATGGTCTCGGATTGTTTTCTTTTCATCAACCCGTATGTTCATAGGGCACGCCTTTCCGCACGCACCGCAATTTATGCAAGTTGAATCGTTCCTCCTTATTTGGAAAATCCTGAAAAGGTTGAATATGCCCAAAAAAGCCCCGAACGGGCAGGCGTATTTGCACCAAGGCCTTTCTACGAAAAGCGATCCTGCCATTGTAAGCGCAAGAACTGCCAAGGCCGGCAAAGCAACCTCGCCAGTCCAGAAATTGAACATGGCATAGTATGGATCCACATTTACAAACAGCAATACCGCGGTTTTGGCAGTCATATAGACTACAATGCCCAATACAATATAACGGATATACCTCAATTTGCTGTCTATGGAATATGGAATGAAGTTATTGTATTTCCTTTTGAAAATCTTTTTGCCGAGCTTTCCAATCCATTCCTGCAGAGTGCCCAATGGGCATACCCATCCACAAAATACCGGACCGAAAAACAAAGCCAACACTATCACAGAATAAAGCAGCACCAACGAAGATTCATGAATCTTTTGCACAAAGAGCCCCGTGCTAATCTTTTGGTAAATTGTAACTACTCCTCCGAAAGGACAAAGCGCATGCAATGAAGCCGCAGACAAAAAAGGAATCCCTTGTCCCGTCTCCTCCAGACCGTGATTTACCGCTATTGCCGCAATAAACAAAAAGAAAAATATCTGTACATAAGTCCTTGCTTTGATTGTTGTTTTCATTCGAGCTCCTTTTTGCAACATTAATCCAAATCCATTCTTTAATATTTACCCTGTAAAATTTATAAAACACAAAAAAATGGCTGATGAAACAACAACCATTTTTTTAATCTGTTTTAATTTATTTACAGCCTTCCATACTATGCAACGGTTCCCCTCTTCTTGTCATAATTTTTATACTCGCCTTTTTCGTATATTTCCTTTACTTTTGATACCACTTTCCAAACATCATGATAGGATGTATAAAGCGGAACGGGAGCCAATCTGATTATATTTGGGGGTCTGAAGTCGGGAACGACGCCTTTCTCTTTCAGAGCCTCGTTTATTCTCACCGCATCTTCATGCTCGAGTGCCACATGCCCACCTCGCCTTTTCTCCTCCTTCGGAGTTGCTATTGAAAATCCATATGGCGAAAGCAATTCTTCTATGAGAAACATCATGTAAGCCGTCAGCTTGAGCGATTTATCTCTGAGCCGCAAGGCTCCGGCCTCCTCGTACAGCTTGAGCGAACCTTCCAGCGGAGCCATCGAAAGCATGTGGGATGTTCCTATCTGCCATCCTCCCGCGGAATGATTCTGGTGAAATTCGTTTTCGAGGTCAAACTGCTTTTCCTTTTCAACCCCGTACCATCCCGCCAATCCGACTTCCCTGTCAAAATGCCGTCTGTTTATATAAAATCCTCCAGTCCCTCCGGGACCGTTGTTGACATATTTGTAGTTGCACCAAAATGCGAAATCGGGACCATACTCTTTGAATCTGTGCGGCACCGCACCTATCGAGTGTGCGCAGTCGAAACCTATCAGTATGCCTTTTTCATGAGCCTTTTCCGTCAAGCTCTTCATGTCGAGAAGCTGCCCGCTCCGGTAAAGGACAGACGGAAGAAGGATAACCGCGATTTCTTCGTTCATTGCTTCGGAAATGGCATTTTCATCAAGTGTCTTGCCGTCTGCGCTTTCGAATATGACAAGGTGGTCTTCGGGGTTGTATCCCTTCGTTTTCATAAAACTCTCGACCGCATATCTGTCGGATGGGAATGTGAGATTGTCCATGAGAATTTTTGTGCGTTTACCCTCCGGTCGATAGAATGTCGCCAAGAGCAAATGAAGATTGACGGTAGTTGAAGAATGCACCATTACTTCATCCTTTTCGGCTCCTATGAGTCCCGCCAGCCTTCCCGCAAGCATTTCGGGGTAGTAAAACCAAGGAGTGTCTCCGCCCATCCAGCCATTGATTCCAAGGGTCTTCCATTCTTTCACAACTCTCAAAAGCGAATTCTCCGCATCTACGGACATAAGCCCCAACGAGTTTCCATCCATATAGATTGCATCTTCAATAAGATAAAATCTCTCTTTGAATCTTTTCAAATCATCCACTTCATCCATTTTCAAAGACCAGCTTTCATTTGTTGAAAAATCGTTTTTCATTGGTTCCCTCCTTGTGTCACGGTTGCAGGTCCTGTCTGTTTTGTCTACTCAAGATTGCAATTGATGCATTTGAGGTTTTGAATAAGATCTCTTTTGCCTGTATCGCTTATTCCATGGGTCATCCTTTGTTCGAAGGCCTCAATTATTTCCCATGCCGGCTTTTGCAGACCTTCACCCTTGCCGGTAAGGCTGATTCTGTTTATCCTTGCATCCTCCTCGCTCACGGTCCTCTTCAGAAAACCCTTTACGGAAAGCAAATCAACAAGTCCGGTAAGTGTGGAAGGCTTTACATCTATGAATTCGTGTATTTCCTTTTGTGTCAAAACGCCTTTTTTCCAAAGGCAATTGAGTACCCTGAATTGTGCATAGGTTATTCCCAATGGAGAGAGCGACAGGTTGAGAAGATAGTTCGTTTTCCTCGCTATTTCCTGTATGAAATAGCCGGAATGGTTGCTGAATCCGTTTTGCGCCATATTATTTAGCCTCCTAAACAATATTGTAAATCAAAAGAATACAAAGGTCAATCAATTTCCTCTTTTTCAAAAAATCTGAGGACTTCGCCGCATTCAAGCCCCAGCCTGTCCGCGCTTCCAGAGGGCATTTCCATTACCGATCGTCCATTTTTGTATATTCCACTCACTGACCAAGGCATGAGATTCTTTTCCATAGCAATTATGCGGCCATTCTTGTCAAGAAAGACAGCGTCAATCATCATCTTCATAAAAAACATGTGTATTGATTTGCAGGGTTCTATGATAAGAGCCTCCGCACCGACATCGGTTTTCCCCATGAGCCCGAGGAACCTTTCCATGAAATTATCCGTCAAGTTGATGTCGCTTATTATACGCTCTTTGCGTTTTTCGGAATACGCCGTCAGTTTTTTCATTTTTATCTCCCAAAAATATCAATCAGCCTGATTACGGACGGTCCCAATATCACTACAAAAATAGCCGGGAAAATGAACATGACCAAAGGAAACAATATTTTTATAGGCGCTTTCATCGCTTTTTCCTGTGCCTTTTGTTTGCGTTTTTCCCTAAGCTGCACCGACTGCACCCTTAGTACGTTGGTTATTGGAACACCCAGTTCGTCCGCCTGAATGACAGCCGCAAGAAAAGCAGTAAGCTCGGGAACATCGCATCTGTCGCCCATGTTCGAAAGGGCTTTCTTCCTGTTTGCTCCGAGCTTCATTTCTCCGATTGTTTTTTTGAATTCCTCTGAAAGAGGACCATCCATTTTTTCAACAATTTTTCCAAGTGCTCCGTCGAATGAAATACCTGCTTCAACGCATACTGTAATCAAATCCAAGGCGTCGGGCATTTCATGTTCAAGCTGAAGCTTTCGTTCTTTTGCAATCCTCGAAAGCATCACGCGAGGAAAGACATTTCCAAAAAACATTGCAACAAGTGCAAAAGAATACGCTTTTACAGGGTTTTCAAACACCGTTGCAAGGTAGATTCCCATGAGAATGGGTAGAATCAATCCTGTTGCAAGTCTTATTGATATCCATCGGCCCTGGGTCATTCCCCATGGCGTTCCGGCTCGCGCTATGTCAAGTCCGATCGCCTTTATCATTCTCTTTGGCGTTATATTCTCTATGAACCGGTTCAACCTTCCGAGCGCCGGTTTTATTACCCTTTCCCGAAACGGACTGTCCAGCTCGCTGTTTTCTTTGTCGTCCCCGCAGCTATTGGCAAGTGCTTCCAGCCTTTCTTCAATTCTTATTCCATCCTTACCCAATCTCGACAAAATCAATTGCATTATAAAGAATACACTGAATCCTGCAAACACCGCTATGGCTTGCGTCACGATAATACACCTCCTATAGTTTTATGTCCACTATTTTCTTTATGGCCATGTATCCTAAAATCTCGCTTACGAATGCTCCGCCAAGCATTATGTTGCCCAATGGGTTTTCTATGAGAAGACGCATGTATTCCCCATCGATGAATGTGATTGCCAGACCCAGCAGAATGGGAAGCACTGCAACTATCAATCCAGAGAATCTGCCTTGCGCAGTCAAGGTTTTCACTTCGGTCTTTATTCTCACCCTGTCTCTGATTGTCGTTGTTATCTGGTCCAGTATGCCCGAAAGATTGCCACCCGTCTGGCGCTGGATCATTATTGCCGTCACCATCAGTTCCAGGTCATTGCTGACAACCCTTTCAGCGAGATTGCGCAGGGCCTCCTCAGTTTGTACACCGAGACGCATCTCCCTAAGGAGCTTTCCGAACTCGTCAGCCATCGGATCCGGCATTTCCCTTACAACCGAATCGACTGCCTGCATGAAGCTGTGCCCGACCTTGAGCGAATTTGAAATAAGGGCTATAGTGTCTCCAAGCTGGCTATTGAAATCCTTGCAGCGTTTATTTTTCTTTCTCGTGATAAGAATTGGCGGAAGAAAAAATCCAAAAACCGCTCCAACAACCGCAAAAGCATTCAATCCTCCCGCCAATTTTAACAAAACGGCCAGAATTCCTGCGGAAACCATTTGAAAAACCATTATTTCTTCGCCTCTAAGATATAGTCCCGCCCTCAAGGCTTCCTTTTGAAGATGCGCCGAATAGCGTTTGCCCAGCTTCATTGATTTGACAATCTTGTACCATGCCCTGTAAATTCCAAGGGTTTTTATATCGGCCATCCATTTCCTTTTTCTTTTTCTCTTTATGTTTGATTCCTTGGCTTTTTTGCCGACATAAAAATTCACCCGATCAATTATGCTGTCGTTGAAAATCGACCTGTACATCATGAGATATACAATCAAAAAAACCGACAAAGCGACAAATGCAGAAATCAACTCAATCATGTCTTCAACTCCTTACACCAATGGATTGGGAATCCCCTTGGATTCCATTTCACCGATAAAGCTCGGCATTATGTTCATGAATTCAAAATGTCCTTTGACTTTCCCCTCAGGAGTCATTCCCTGCTGAACGAACCTGAAAATGTCCTGCATTATTACGATATCCCCCTCCATTCCCTGGACTTCGGATATGTGGGTGACTTTTCTGCTTCCGTCTTTCATCCTCGACTGATGGATTACCAAATGCAAAGCAGAACCGATTTGTTCCCTTATTGCCTTTACCGGAAGGTCCATCCCCGCCATCAAGACCATTGTCTCGAGCCTCGAAAGCATATCCCTCGGAGAATTGGCATGTCCTGTGGTTATTGATCCGTCATGTCCTGTATTCATTGCCTGCAGCATGTCGAGCGCCTCTCCCGAACGCACTTCGCCTACTACTATTCGGTCGGGCCGCATCCTCAGGCTGTTCTTTACAAGGTCCCTTATGGACACGGATCCGCTCCCCTCTATATTTGCCGGTCGCGTTTCAAGCCTCACAACATTCACCTGGTCAAGCCTTAGTTCAGCCGCGTCCTCTATGGTTACGATTCTTTCCTCATTGGGAATGAATGATGAAATTACATTGAGTGTCGTTGTCTTTCCGCTCCCGGTTCCTCCCGAAACTATTATGTTCAGTCTTGCATGCACGCAAGCCTTTATGAATTCCGCCATTTTGGGGGTAAGTGTGCCGAAGGAAACCAAGTCCTTTATCTGGAAGGGTTCCTCGGAAAATTTTCTTATGGTTATTGACGATCCGTCAATAGCAAGCGGCGGAATTATGGCATTTACACGTGACCCGTTAGGAAGCCTGGCATCCACCATGGGAGAGCTTTCATCTATCCTCCGCCCCAATGGAGCAACGATTTTTTCTATTATGTGGTTTACATGGGCATTGTTCTTGAATTCTTTGTCGGTCAAAATAAGCTTGCCTTTCTTTTCGACAAATATCCGGTCATATCTGTTGACCATTATTTCGGTTACATCACCGTCTCTCAGATATGTGGTTATGGGTCCGAATCCCATTATTTCATCAACCAGTTCCTGGAATATGTCGAGAAAAATCTTCTGGTCTATTTCCAGACCTTCCTCCTCGAGTATCTTTTGCAGCAGCTTTTCTATTTCTTCCTCAAGCTGTTCCTGTTCCTCTTCCATAGTCTCGAAATTCAGGTTGTATTCTTCCACTATCCTGGTTTGAACTTTTTCTATTAGCCGGGCGTATTCGAGCTTTTCAAAGCTTTTCTGGCCGGATGCCGTTTTTTTTGCATCTCCTGCGAATTTTTGGTTTTTCCCCAGTCTTTCTTTTAGAGTCACGCCGACGCCCCCTATCCCTTGATTATCCCTTTGCTTATTCTTCCTAAAGCCTTGTTTGTTTTACTCAGTCCCCTTGCATTTATATGCGGCACTCCCTTGTTCACTGCCCTTACGAGGGATTTTTTTGCTTCCGGGATTTTATAGTCGATTTTTCTTTCAAAGATCCGTTCCAAATCGGCATAGCCTATTCCCAACTTTGGATTCGCCATATTTACAAGTATCTTGATTTTTTCATCAGGATATTCAAGCGACTTCATGATTTCGATGCCAATTTTTACATTTTTCACAGAAACTATGTCCATGGCGGACACCATGAATATTTCATCGGCAAAATCCAGGGCTGCAAGGGTTGCATCACTGAAGCTGCTTGCCATGTCAATAATAATGTAATCATATGTCTGTCTTAAAAAAGCGAGGATTTCCCTTATCGATTCCCCTCCTATATACTCCGCGTATTCGGGGCTTGGAGGCGATGCCAAAACCATGAGGTTGGTCGTATATTCAGTCATCAACCCATTTATTGTCGAAGTGTCTATGCTTGCAGTCTCCTCCATTATGTCCGCAATGGTCATTTCAGGCTCAAGATTGGCCATCAATGCCACATCTCCGAATTGAAGGTCCAAATCCACCAATGCTATCCTTTTCCTGCTCTTTTTTGCCATGTCGACAGCAAGATTAAGTGCTATTGTAGTTTTTCCCACTCCGCCCTTTGTGCTGAAAATCCCTATTATGCGGCCTTCGCGGCTATCCTTTTTGTCTTGCCTTTCGTCGCTCGCCTTGGGAATTTCAAATTTGACGCTTTTCTTGTAGGTGAGGCGTATTGTGCTTATAAGCCTGTTGATGTCAAGAGGAAGGGTTATATAGTCCTTCGCTCCGCTGACCATGGCTTTTCTGACCTGTTCGGCCCCGATTTCCCTTGCCATTATTATGACCGATGTATTCCTGCATGTTTCTGCTATTTTCTCGCACGCCTCATATCCGTCCATTTGCTGCATTTCAGAATATATGAGCACTATGTCAGGCATGAGCCTGCCGGCCAATTCCACAGCTGCTGGCCCTGTATCCGCTTCTCCAACAACTTCAATGACTTTTTCGGTCATAAGATACCGCTTTATGAGTTCACGTGTGTCTCTCCTGTTTTCAGCTATCAGAACACTGATTTTTTTAGCCATTTCAACACCCCCCTTATTTGGGAATCACTATCTTGCCCTTGTCGGTTACAAGATCATTCCTTACAACACCCGGAGTAAAGTATACCGAATCGTCTCCGAAAGGCCTGAGCGCGAGCTTTATGCTGCCCATTTCCTCGCCAAGCACAAGTTTTTCACCCTCTTCTGCCGAGACCGCAACCGTCACAGCATAGCTGTTTGGGATTTCCTTCCTCTCTTCTCCCTCGACATTCATTATTTGCTTGCTTACAGCAAGAACCTGTATGTCCTGTAGAAGCAAAATCGATGTTTCGGGCATGTAAATCTTGGTACTTGCCGTTTCTATCGTCTTTTCATATGCGGTGATATAAATATCCACATAATCGTTTGGGCGTATCAGGTCTCCAACCCCGCTGAATTGGTCTATATTGACCGAAATCGCACGCTTTCCCACGGGTACCATGAAGGCCAGCTCGTCTTCGTCATTTTCTATCATTCGCTCCCCTGCAAATATTTCGCCTTCAAGTATCCTTTCCTTCGTTATCTTTCCAACTATTTCATTTCTGTCCATCAATGCCGAAGCGGGTATGTATGAATCCTCTCCGACGTCCATCGAGTCTATGTCCGTTCCTGATATTTTACTTCCCGGCATCAAGGTCCTCTTAGCCACAAGAATTGTTTTTTCGTTCTTTACTGCATCGGTCGTCTTGATGCTGCCCAAAAATTGATATGTCAAATAGGCTGCCGCAATTGCAAATATAAGAGCCGCCAGCAATATTTTCTTTTTCGCTTTCATTTCCGTCCCCTCCTCATTGCATCAGCCTAAGTCCGTAAGCTCCATAATTGTTTACCGAATCATCTATGTCTCCGCTTGCAACATATTCCATAAACCTTCCAACCACTACCGCCGCTCCGTCCTCAGTCCTCGTATCCTCGACGAAAAATACGGCGAATCCGCTCACTTCTATCTGATCCCTTCCAAGCGCATCGAAAGAATCTACAACTGGTATGGTCCACAGCCGTATCGAATCCTTCGTGAAGCTTTCAAAAGTGCAGTTGTCGTTTCCTAGAATGTAGTTTATTCCATCGACAGTAGGTCCGCTCATGTTTCCGGGCTCAGTGTCTATGAGATCTCCAACGGATATTTTTCCGCTGTATCCAAATTTCACATTGTCCTTGAAGCTGTCTGCGCCTCTCAGTCCAAGCGCAACGGCCCCATAGTTGCCTGTATCTCCGTCTCCAGCGCCTTCCTTCAGCGTAACGCTTTCCCCATAGCTGAATTCGTTCCATTCCACGGCAAAAGGCCTGAGACCGTCATATACAGAACCTGCCGTTCCAAGCTTTACATAGACGCTTTGGCTTACATCCTTGCTCGAAAGCCCGAAAATCCCTGCAAATCTGTAATTGACCGTTTGATCGGCTGTCACCCGGATTCCGCACGAATCCTCGTCTATGTCAACCAAAATCCTTCCCGGCACCGCTCCGTTTGACTCCGCGTATTCAATTGCCAAATTTCTTGCAGCATCAGGATACATGGGCAGTTCCTGCCCTCCTGCCAATGCAGCCGCATCGACTGCATTGAGCAGTCTGTGCTTTTCAATCATCACCGATCCGACATCTATTACGAGAGCTGACATTCCTATAATTGCAGAAAGGGCTATTGCGGTCATTACCATTATGTTTCCCTTTTGATCAAGGCTTTTTCTCAAATAGATCACCTCTCTGTCTTTACTCCATCCTCATGGATGTTGTTATTTCGATGTGGTGCGGATTGTCCATAAGCGCGCTTATTACCGGCGTGACCAGGTCTATGTCATAGGATACAGTTACAAGTACGGTTCCGCCTCTGGTTCTTGCCGATTCTTCTGGAGTGATTGAAACTCCCACTCTTGCAAGGTCCAGACCCGAAAAAGAATCTTCGACAGATTGGACAGCCTGAAGGGTGCTTCCTCCGAGGGCCGTGCTTCTGGCACCTTCCCTGGCAGCATTGTTTACAACAAGATAAGCGTTCATTACTCTTCCGAATTCAAATATTCCCATGAAAAGCAGAAGAAGAATCGGAAGAATCAAAGCCATTTCGACCATGGCCTGCCCTTTTTGGTTTTTGATTTTTCCGATCATTCTTCTCCCCTCCATTATGGATTTAAAGGGGACTCCCCGCTTAAGGTCGCCCCCTTTCCTTTTATATCAACATTGTCAAACTGCCGAAAAACGAATCGAGCCACGTACCAATCAAATGAAGATTGAGCAAGGCGACCAAGCTGATGCTCGTTATCGCCAATACATATTCCACCATACCTTGTCCCTTTTCGTTTGCCGTACTGCCCATGAATCGTTCAACCCGCAATTTCATTTTTTCGCTTTCCAAATTCCGGGATCCGTTCATTATGATGAAGGTGTTGGTGTTATAGCTGATGTGATGCTGTCGAACAAAGAATCCAGCCCCGGTCCGAGAAGGTTTATTCCAACCATTGCAATCAACGCTATTCCTCCGATTATCAGTGCGTATTCAACCATTCCCTGTCCCTCTTCGTTCCTTACAAATCCAACCATTTGTGCTAAATATCTAATCATTTTTTCCTCCTTTGAATTATCCCGATGATAAAGTCTTCTTTCGAAGGCTTAATGATACTTCGGCGGCTCGGCTGCCACGGAAATTTCCCAAGGCCCGTCACTTTGCGTCCTTTCCTTTCTGAAAGTTTGCCTTTATCGGTATTCCGAAATACTCTCAAGCGGAAATCGCTTCATCATCATTATTTGCCGTCAATCGATTATTTCCACAATCCCGTAATTTTCGTGATACAGAATAGTCAACCCGAGATTTTCTGTTATGAATCTCAGTGGAACCATTGTCCGACCATTGAGTATCATTGCCGGCACGTCAATTTCACTTGTCCTTCCATTGACGCTCACCCTTTTACCGCCGACCCAGATGAGAATTTCTTTTTTGTCTTTTTTGACTGTAACTTTTCTTTCAACGGGATCCCAAAGGACCGAGGCTTCGAATGCCTCCGCAATGGTCCTTACCGGAACCATTGTCCGTCCGTCCTTTATCACGGGAGGTGTGTCGAACTTGAAATTCATCGACTCGTTCAATATGCATTCGACCCCCAGCGGAAAGACATTCTCATAATTGGCGCTTATCAATTGCGCCTTTTCATTGAGCAAGGACATTTCCTCTGCGGAATACAATCTTTTTGCCTGATTGCTTCTCTCAATCAGATTGTCCCCGCCACAAAATCCAAAATTTCCGATCCCGTTGAAAAAAAGTATTATAGTCATGAAGAACAAAGCGATAGGCTTCTTTATAGGCATTCACCCCCTCAATAAAACAGACCCGTATCGCATACGATACGGGTCTTTCAACCTTTTTCCACCAAAAAACCAATTTGAGCATTTTCGGGGACCCAGCCACCATAGGTTTCACCCTTTAGGTCTGTGGTTTTGCGTCCCGGCTTTTCAACCGGTTTGCCGTTATCGATATGCTTAAAAATTTGTCTTATTCCATTTGTCTATAGTATACGTATTCAATTTATTTTTGGGGCACATTTTATTTCTCGGCTGATAAGTTTTTAAATCTTCGCATCGCTCTTCCCTTTAAACGCTACGAGTTTCTCTTTCTTTCCTCTTTCGGTTTCATCATTTTCAAACTTTTTGTCATTTCCGCTTTTTTCATCCTTGTTTTCTGTTGAATCGGAGGTTTTTGAATTTTTGCCAGGCTTACTTTCGTCCCTTGCTTGGTCCTTCGACGAACTTACAAGGTCCTCGTCGGCAGAGGGTTTGTCTTTATTGTTTTCAACAGCTCTTCCCTTTGCCTGTTTCTCCGATTCACTCGCCGCATCGCTTTCAGCGACTTTTAACGAAGCATTTTTCTCAAACTTCACTCTATTTCCGCTGTTTGAATTGGTTTCAACATTTTCTTGATCGGCAATATTTAGCGGCTTGCCCAAATCTTCATTCTTGGCGACTTTTTCTTTTGCCTGCTTTTCAATTTTTTTCTCCAAATCAAATTCTACAGCTTTTACCGAATCTCCTTTTTCAAGCTTCGTTCCGTTTCCATTGTTTGAATTTGGCAAAACCTTCTTTTCATTCCGATTTTCAGGCAGACCGGCAAATTCATCTTTTCCTGCCGCCTTTTCATTTTCTGCCATCAAAACATCTTCAACATAATCGCTATCCGGCATGTCTTCGGTTTCTTTGTTTCTAAGAGGTGCCGTTTTGGCATTCTTTGTCTCCGCTTTTTTAACCTCTTCGAGATTTTGGCCTCTTTTTGAAAGGTCTTCCATTGAAAGCTTTTCGTTTTCATCGCCAGGCATAATTGTCAATTCGGTTTTTTCATCCGTTTCTGCTTTCTGCGTTTTTTCAGGCGTCTTTTTCATATTGTTTGACTGATTCGAAATCTCATTTTGTTGGTCTTTTTCGGTGTTTTTGAAAACATGCACTTTACCTTCATCCAGCATGTCTTTTTCAATTATTTCAGAAGCCTTCATCCCATTTATATCTTCAAGGCTGCCTGAAGAATCCTCTCCTCGGATTTCATATACCTTGTATTTACCCAAGCTGGTATCCATGCTTCTGCTTTCTTCATAATCATTCCTGTCCACTTCAAGCACAAAAACCTCTATTTTATTTTGAGCTATCATGGGCTCTACAAAGATTTTTTCTGCGATTTTTTCGGCATAATCCAACTTCCCGGATTTCAATTCCACTGCCGATACGATGATTTTTGAATCCGATTTCAAATAATGGGTTTTTTCCGCCTCTTCAAGCGTCCTGTTGATTGCTTTCTCGATGCTCAGTCCCTCCAAGCCGCAACCCACAATATCAAGTCCGTCCTCATTCATGGCTTCCGTCCTAAGCACCAAATCATTCTTGTCCAAGTAATATTGAATGCTTGGATTTATATCCATGCTGACAACAGCATAAACGTTTTGCGACGGCAAATTTTCAAATCCCAAGGCCATTGCAATAGCAAAAATTACCATTGCCGCCGAAACCAATGTCCTGTATATCTTCTTGTGCCCGGCATGTCTTGCCGCATAGATGTCTTCACGAGTGTATATGATTCTGTCCCCCTCTGAAAGAGAACCTTTCTTTACAAGCTTTTCATATATGCCCTCATCGCTGAGTACAATCCCGTAATTTTTTTTGACTTCAATGACAATCCCCTTACTTATCAATAAGCTCCCCTCCATCCTTGTCAAACTCAGGCAATTGATTCTTTAAATCCGGCCAGTCATTTATAAAAATCAGCACTGCTGCTATTATAAATCCATTGCTTCTGCGAATTGCCTTTTGACTTATCTGCATTTCTCTTCTTATATGGCTGAACGGCAATTTTTTCTTTGATAAAAATTCATTTTTCAAAATCGCGTTCGAACTGACCTTTTTTGCTATGCAAAGCGCCTTTAGCCTTGTGTCTTTGTGTTTTGGCGACTCCTCCAACAACTGTTCCAATGTTATGTTGAACTCACCCAATTTCAATTTGAATTCTTTCAACTGCTCTTTTATGTCTATTTCCGAAGTGAAATCGCCGGTGCTGAATTCCCTTTCCAGAAGATTCCCGTTTTCGCTGTCAAACGAGGACAAAGGCAAGGTCCTGTTCCGGCTTTCCTTTTTCCTGTAGTCTTTTATTCTGCTTGAAATGACCAAATCGGCATATGAAATAAAATTCCCTTTGTCTATTTCGTATCTTTGCAAAGCTTCGTCAAAAGCTTTGAGCCCTATGGAAAATTCATCGCTTTCGGTCGATTCCAGATACGCACCAATACATTTTGATACGCTTTTTACAATAAATGGGATATAATCGCGAATGAAAGCTTCTTTTTCTTGATTGTTTCCATTTTTTATCGATTTTATTCTTCTTTCAAGAACTTGAGCGCCCTTGCTTGCAGTTCTTTTCGACACAATAATATTCCCCCGTTGTATAAAGGATACGTCCAACTTGGTTATTTTAAGTCACTGTATGATCAAAAATTTGAAACTTCAAAACTATTTTTTCCTGCGTCCATATCCGAAGATCCTCAAATAAATATATACAGCAAAAAAAGTAGCCGCCGCAAAACCTATCAATGTTTGCATGATTTCCCTCCCATATCATTATTTTATTAATTTTGCCATCTCTTTTGTCACTATTGTAGCCATGGCCTTGTTTCCTTCAAGATTTAGGTGCAGTCCATCCGAATATAAATCCCTGCCTCCTTCTGGATACCTTTCCTTGAAATGACCGTATGCGTCTATGTATGCGATTCCGAATATTTCCGCATACAAGCCAACCCATTCCCTGTACTCCAAAAGTTTCTTGTGGACTGTAGCGAAATCTGTGAATCTCAACCATTCCTTCCGGACCATTCCCTCCAATATGTCAACCTCTATTCCTATAACGGGCAATATGCCTTTGGCCAAAGATTGGTATGCCATCGAAGACATATTGGCCTTTACCCTGCTTGCAGGCTCCCCTACAATGAAATCATTGGCTCCTCCCATCAATATTACCGCTTTGGGTTTTTCCATTAAAACATCTTCATTGAAACGTGAAAGCATTCCTCCGCTTGTGTCTCCATTGACCCCTTTGTTTATATATGAATTTCCCGACTGCTCGGATGCAACGCTTGTCCAAACGTCTCTTCGCTTGACTCCGTATCCATATGTCAAGCTGTCTCCCAAACATACAATCTTCATGAATCCTCCCATTGTTGCCTTTTTATTCATTATATATTACGCAGAATAAAAAAGGAATCCATCATAACTTATGGATTCCCTTTGTCTTTTTATGCCAGCTCTTCTATATCGTTTTCCAAATCCCCTATTTCTATGAAGATTGCCATCAATTTCTCCGCATCAACTTCCAAATCCGTTTTATGCGCTTCATAGACCAAGTTGCCTATTTCCCTCTTCTTGGCTTTGATTTCGGATTCAAGCTGGGCCTTGCTGATTTTCATTTTCCCCGTCTCCACCAATTCAGCCGATTTTGCGCCTATTGTTGAAGCTGTTTCTTTGGTGGTGCTTTTTATCTTATCCAATAAACTCATGATTTCGCCTCCTGTATTATTTGTCTTACCTTTAACAAATACCCTTCATTATAAAAATTATTCATTCCAATGCGCTTGAGAACATATGATTTCTTACTTTTGAGACTGGTCAAGAGCACAGTTTATGAAATTGTTTATGAATCGGATGTTATCTTCCTTGTCGTCCGGAAAATCCCTTATGAAAGAAATAATTGACAAAGATATAATCCTGATTACCCTTTTAAAATCCTCATCATCGATGCTTTTTGACTCGTCCTTCATTATTTCTTTCATCAATATTTCAATACGGATCTGAATTTCTTCCCGAACTCCATTCATGTTTACCATGAAAGCCACGGACTCAAGGTCAATTTCGCCCGCCTTCCTACTCATCTGCTCCTCGAAATGATCATACATGTTTTTTATGAACAACATGGATTTCAACCGTGGATTTACACCCGACTTCATTATTTCGTCCGTCTTTTTAAATACAAACTTCCAGTATTCGGCT
>DATFJE010000057.1:0-2548 GCA_035269385.1 Clostridia bacterium | reverse complement strand
TTACTATCTCAATTCCATATACTTTCTTTGCTTTTTGCGCCAGAAAGAGTGATATGGTTCCAATTCCAGAATATATGTCGAAAACTATGTCATTCTTGCCTATGTCCGCATATTCAAGCGCCTTTCCGTAGAGGACCTCTGTCTGTTTTGTATTTACCTGAAGGAAGGACACCGGGGAAAGCTCGAATGCCAAGTCTCCTATATAGTCTGTCATTCTACCGCTTCCGAAGAGGACTTTGGACTCGGGCCCTGTGATTACATTTGTCTTCTTGCTGTTTATATTCTGCACAACTGTCTTTATCTGTGGAAAATTCGATGTCAAAAGACTCACTATCTTCTTTTTCTGTGGGAAATCTGCTCCGTTTGTGACTAAAACTGCCATGATGTCCCCGGTCTTGTAGGAATTCCTGAGAATAAGATGCCTTAAGACTCCCTTATGCGCAGACTCGTCGTATATGGGATAGTCCTCGCTGTTTAAGTATCTCCGCATGGATTCCACTATTTCATCGTTAAGCGGATTCTGGATAAGGCATTTTTTTATGTCCACTATCTCATGAGACTTTTTTCTGTAAAAGCCTATGACAGTTTTTCCGTTTTCTTTCCCAAGTGGAAGTTGGGCCTTGTTTCTGAAGTGAAAAGGGTCAACCATTCCAAGGGTGTCTTTCACTTCGACATTTTCCAGCCCCCCGATGCGCTCCAACGCGGCCTCGACTTTAAGCTTCTTGAACTTGAGCTGTTTTTGATACAATAGGTTCTGTATCTGGCAGCCCCCGCACTCGGAAAAATGAGCGCAAGGCGGCTTTTGTCTTATTTCAGAGCTTTCTTTTATATCGAGTGGTTTACCTATTGCATAGCTTTTTTTGACTTTTACTATTTCAACAAGAGCTCTATCGCCCGGGACAAGCCCGTCTACAAAAACCGTCATTCCCTCAATTTTGCCCACGCCCTCGCCGGAATCACCCAAATCATGTATTCTGATGTCATATTTCTTGCCTTCTTTTATATTAAAACCCATATTTATTTGCTCCTTTTTCTTTTTACGTCTATTTATTAGAAAATATCCCTAAAATATTCTATAATGATAATATAAATAAAATCGGAGGGATACATACATGTTCAAAACTATATTCAATATTCTACTAGTCCTTGCTATTTGCTTTACTATATCCATGATGCCCCTGAATACCGCACTTTTCGACTCGCCCATAATTGGCAGAGACGATCCGTCTGATATTTATGCAACCTCCGAATATGAGGTAATAATAGAGCAAAATGGAGATTTTTCATCAGCAAACACCCAAGTAGAGTTTATCATTAAAGGTATTTTAAATAAAGATTTTTCCGACGAATACGTTCGTTTAGACTTCATCAGTGATGGTGAAACCGTAAAAACTTTCAAAGCATCGGATTTCGAGATGCAACGCGAAGCTTCCACGGAAGATGATTTTTCAATGCTTCACTATACTTTAAATGCCAACAAAAAAACAACCGGTCTTGAATATGGTTCTTATTCAATCAGGATATATGTGGAGGATGAAACAGCCATATCAATGGATGAGGCTTTCTCAGATATTCTTTACATTCCCCAAGGAACATTCGCTCCGGCATTTTCTCTTGTCGAACAAACCGGCACGATAAACTTCAGGCTTTACTATCCCGACAACCGATACATGTATCTTGTTCCTGTCACAAGGACCGTTCCGTACCAGGAGGGAATGGTAAGATACCTTGTAAACACACTCTCTGAAGGTCCGAAACAATCAATGGGTCTCACTGAAGGTTCACCCATCCCCTATATTCCATATATTTGGATTTCAGAAAAAGTTGCCACTATCAGCCTTCCTGCCGGTGATTTGGGGGTTTACGACGACGGTTCAAGCGCAAGCCTATTCGCCGCAGAATCAATAACGCAAACACTTAGAGAAAATCTGGGTATTGAGGAGGTTCAGGTTCTTGTAAACCGGCAGCCGGCCGAGACTGCCCTCCATGGAATGGACATATCGAAACCTTGGACAACTGATAGAGGCCCTGTGGCATACATATGCCTCGAAACTGAAACAGGAAAGCTTGTTCTGTCACCTGCTCGACTTGAAGCTGACAGCTACAAAGATGCAATAGAGCAAATGTTCAAGGCTTTCAAAAAAGGCGTTGTAAATGAAACCAAGTCTCCAAACACAATAGCCTTCCTGCCTTCGGATGTAGATGTTTTGGATTACAGGATAAGCAATAAAATAATAACTGTCGACTTGAGCAAAGATATATCGAAACTGTATGGAGAAAGAACGGATCTGGCGCATTTGTCGATTGAAGCCCTTATGAATAGTTTGACTTCACTTATCGATGTAGACAAGGTTGTTCTCACTGCTAATGGAAGCCCGATTCAATTTGAAGATTACGATTTTTCAGAGCCTTTGTCGAAACCGGCTTTTATAAATCCGGAAAGATAGAAGTGCAGTAGAAAGTGGAAAGAATCAATAGCAGATGTCAGCTATCAGATGTCAGGTGTCAGAAAAAAATTAAAAGCAAAGAACGACAAAAGCAGCGGGCA
>DATFJE010000056.1:0-3105 GCA_035269385.1 Clostridia bacterium | reverse complement strand
GACGTTCCTGCTCATGCTGGTCGATGCTGGAAAAAACAAGCCGGCCGAGCTGGTACGCACATCAATAATCCGAGGATACCTTCTGGAATCAATTTCAAAGCATACTCCATATCGGAACATGTCCTCCGAATTCTTTTTGATGGGGCTGTTTTCAATGATTGGGGTTATAATGGACTCCCCAATAGGAGAATTGCTCAAGGATTTGCCTTTATCCGATTTTGTCAAAGCCGCTTTGATGGGACAAGATAACCCGTACAAAAAAATATACGATATTGTGCTTCTATACGAAAAAGCCGATTTTGAAAAAGTATACCAATTTACTTCAGAAATGAACATACCATCGGAAGTCATTTTCAAATACTACAGGGATTCCATAACATTCGCTCATGAAGTCTTTGAATCTCAATCTTGATAAAAATGAAACCAGACCCCTATCGAATTGCATTCAATAGGGGTCTGGTTTTCTGTTTTTTTATAGTTTTAAAACAAATCCCTACTTTCTTTTAATATTCTAAGTCAATCCTTCTTGTCCACTTTCAGGTTCCGGAACCTTTCTAAGCACAAGCCCCCCTAAAATAAATAGAACAATTACGCTGAAAACACCCAAACGCGAATTGCCAGAAATCTGCGAAACTACAGCAATTAAAAACGGCCCCATGAATGTGGCGAACTTTCCAAATATGTTGTATATTCCAAAAAACTCGTTTGCTTTTTCTTTGGGCACAAGTTTTGCAAAGTATGAACGGCTAAGTGCCTGAATCCCGCCCTGGGACGAAGCGACGAGCATGGCAAGAACCCAGAACTGCTTTGTCGTTTCAATGAAATATGCATAGCTGCATATTCCTATATAGATTGAAATACCTACATAAAGCATTCTCTTTCCTTTGAATTTTTTTGAAAGTTTCCCGTAGAGCAAAGCGAATGGAAAGGCTATGAATTGTGTCGCCAACAAAACAACCAAAAGGTCGTTCCCGGAAATTCCCACATCAGAACCGTATACTGCAGCCATTTTGATTATTGTGTCCACTCCGTCTATATAGAAAAAATAAGCCAAAAGAAAGGTGAATATCTGTTTGTGCTTCGATATATCGACTATTGTTCCATAAAGCCTTTTGAAAGACTTCTTGACAGGATTGGGTTCACGCTCGATATAATTGACCTGTTTTACGTTCCTAAGCATCGGAATCGTGAAAAGCCCCCACCAAAGAGCCGTTATTATGAATGAAAACCTTGTTGCGGAAGCAACGTTCATACCGAGCAATTCCGGTTTCATTATGAGCCCTATGCTTAAAATAAACGGTATCGTGCTGCCTATGTATCCAAAAGCGAATCCGTTGGATGAAACCCAGTCCATCCTTTCAGTTACTGCCACGTCCACGAGAAATGCATCATAAAAGATGTTTGCGCCTGCAAAACCTATGACTGTAAGTATATACAGAACCAGGCACTTAAACCACTCTCCCTCTCCAACAGTGGAAAGAGCCGCTGTAAAAATTACCCCTATGAGAAAAAAGAATAGAAAAAACTTCTTCTTGAATCCCCTGTAGTCTGCAATTGTCCCGAGAATGGGAGCAAGCACTGAAACGAGGATTGTAGCAAGAGAATTTGCATAGCCCCAGTATGCTGTTGAAAGACTTGTGGAAACTCCCGAAGCTATATTTTTGTAGTACAAAGGCAGAATTGCTGTGGTTATTGCAATTGAGTATGCCGAATTTGCCCAATCATATAAAATCCAACTGCGTTCCTCTTTTTTCATGAAGGTCTCCTTTTTATTGATTAGCAGCAAATTAATCACTTTCACTTATTATATAATAAGAACAGTTAATAAAAAAGAATATGGGTAATATATAGAAAAATACGAGAAGAGGTGTTTTTATGCCTGACATCATGTCCCATATATTCATGGGTTACGATGTGCTGAACGCATTGCCCGAAAAAAACAATTTCAAAATTT
This sequence comes from Clostridia bacterium, assembly GCA_035269385.1. Taxonomy (GTDB): domain Bacteria; phylum Bacillota; class Clostridia; order Peptostreptococcales; family BM714; genus BM714. The sequence goes on along the minus strand of DATFJE010000056.1, from coordinate 1,151 downwards.
CCGCGGCAAAACATGAGGGTCTGTTCAATGACGGCCTTCAGGGTCCGGACCCTTTCCTTTACCGTGAAATATTCCCATGGAACCGCAGTTCTATATCAGACATAGGTAATAGAATGCATAAGGAAAAAACCGGTGCCTTCCTCCTAGGCCTTTTAAATGATCTACGGATTTCCGAAAATTGCAATGACATGAAATCCGCCTGCATCTGCGGTCTAATATGCCACTACAGCCTCGATACAATATGCCATCCATACATATTTTATTTTTCCGGGTTCGATTACTCCGGAAAACACCCGGAATATTCAGTCTGCCACAAGAAACTTGAAACGATACTCGATATGCTTCTTGTAAAAAAAATGATAAAGGAACCTCCAAGGCTAATCGACAGGTCCGCTTTTTTGGAAACTTCAGATGACGTACTATGCGCATACGAGGATTTCGCAAAATGGATTTACCATCTTTACGGTGAATTGATTACTCCTGAAGAAGTTCTTAAATCACTTAAAACGATGAAGCGTTCCCTCAAGCTTCTTCATGATCCATTGGGACTGAAAAAGCCACTTTTTGCACTCTCGGACGTCTTGCTTAAAACAAAAGGCCTTTGCATGGCTTCTGTTTATGACCCGAAAAAAATCAAATCAATCGATTATGCCAATGTGTCAAAGGAAAGATGGCGTCATCCGGTTACCGGGGAATATTCAAATAAAAGTTTTTACAATCTTTATAAAGAGGCTGTTTCTGAAGCGGTTGTAAAGATTTCGGCGGCAAATGAATATATCGAAGGAAATTTAAAGAAAAGCGAACTGGAAAACTTTTTTCCCGATTTGAATTACGACACCGGGCTTTCCGGATATGACAAAATGGTTTTTCAAAATTGCCTTTTTGATTAAAGGCCATCTTGAAACAATGAAACACCGCATCCCATTATGGAATGCGGTGTCTTATTTCGATTTCTGCAAATCAAAAGGTTCGGCTTAATACCAGCCTCTCCACTTCATAGCAGTTGCAACTATTCTTACCGACTTCATGAAAGCGGCAGTTCTCATGTCAGTGTTGAATTCGTCTTTGATAGCCCAAATTTCGTCGAAAGCCTTGTTCATGAGATCTTCTTGTTTTCCTTGAACATCTTCGAAAGTCCAATAGAAGTTTTG
>DATFJE010000055.1:0-2869 GCA_035269385.1 Clostridia bacterium | reverse complement strand
CTTCTGTTCTAGAACTTGAAAACTGAGTTTTTGGTATTTTGACGGCAAGTTTTCGTAACCCAGATTGTCTCCTTCGAGAATCAATCGGTTTAATTCAGTTCGATCGACTTCTACGGTGGATGTGTCAGATCTTTTATAGACTTTGTTTTTATATGAATATGGTTTACGATCTCCTTCAAAAACGGTTAATCTGATTGTTTGCATATTTCTGTCGGAAGCGAGATCAAATTTTGCAACGAAAACATTATCGTTGCATTTATCGTTGCAAGTTGCATCGATAACAAAGACAAACATATAAGTGCATATACAGTCTTCCGGCCATAGAGAGGAAGTCTATTGATGAGATAGCTGAGTTTTATTGGTAAAAAACGCCCTGGATACAGAGGGGGTCGCTAAATGGGAGATGGTTGCATGAGTAATTTTGACGAATTGTGGAGCGGGTTCAATGAAAAGCTTTTTCGCTACATTGAATCCCAAGTAAAAAATCCTTACGATGCCGAGGACATCCTGCAGGACGTTTTCGTAAAGATATTCAGAGGGATCGGGCAACTGGAAAATCAAGAGGCCATAAAGCCGTGGATTTACCGCGTGACTAAGAATACCATAATCGATTTCTATAAAAAGAAAAAGGACGTGTCGCTTGCGCCGGAGGTCCTGTATCTTGTTGAGGAAGAAACAGGCGATGCCGACAACATGAACGAGGACATATCCAAATGCATCGAAAGCATGCTGTTTCAAATCCCCGACAAGTATCAGGCTGTTTACGAAATGCACAGGAAAAAGGAAATGAAGCACAGGGAGATTGCCGAGGAGCTTGATATTTCGGTGTCCGCCTCTAAGGTCAGGCTGAAAAGGGCCAAGGAGATGTTTCGGGAAAAGCTTCTTGAATGCTGCGATTTCGAAGTGGACAAGTACGGAAACATAATTGACTACGAAGCAAAAGGAAAATGCTGCAAATGCAAGGGAAGGTGTTGAAAAGCCCACAATCTTTGATTGAGGGCTTTTCCATTCCGAAAATCTGTTTGGGTCAGCAGCTGCAGGACGAGCCCGAACAGCAGCACGAATCCTGCGAATCTCCGCCACAGCAGCTGCCGCCGGAAGCTCCGTTCAGAAGAACCTGTGCGTAATCTGCCAGTCTCTCCTTCCTCAATGCGGCAAGGTCATCGTGGTCATATTCTACAACCATCCCCTCCTGCGGCTTTGTGCAGCATGCATATTTTTGAACGCCGTCGACTTCGATGACGCATGCCTTGCAGCAACCGCCTTTCCTTCCGTTCCTGAAGCACGGTGCAGTCATTGCAATTCCATTTTCCTCTGAAATCTCCACTATGTTTTTGCTAGCATCCGATACGAAGATTTCCTTTCCGTCGATTTTGATTTTCATAAGGTCCCCTTTCCATTCAGGCCGTGTATTTGATTGTTCCGGCACACCCTATAGACGAATGAGAAATCAAATGGTTACAAAAATGCGGGTGAAAATGGCATGAAAAGGTAAAAAAGTTGAAAAGCCTCTGATTTGCTTCGGCACAAATCCCAGCACTGCAGAGCCAGGAAGCCTTGACAACACAATTAAATCGGTTGGCCGCATAAGCAAGGCCAACGGTTACGACAGCTGGATTATGTTAAATATCTATCCCCAAAGGGCGACTAATACGAAAGACATGTGCAAGGAAAGAGACCTAAATATTGCACAGGAAAATCTGTTGAATCAAAAAGAAACCGTCCCTAGCGATTTCCTAGCGATTTCAATTGAGATCCAAACAAACTAGAATATTTTCTCTATTTATGATATACATTGGCCTTTTAATTGGGTATCAAGGAATAAAAGAGTAGATACAAGGCTACTCGGATACCCTTGCAAAAAGATTCTATGAGGAGGCAAATTATGTTATCATCGTTAACACTGGTCTTGTCCGGTCAAGCCGGGCAAGGTCTGAAAACAATCGAAACACTTATAGTAAATGCAACAAAGAAGCAATATCATGTATTCAGTACAACTGAAGTCATGAGCAGGGTCCGTGGCGGCAACAATACTGTCGAAATCCGAATTTCATCCAATAAGGTTTATGCATTCAAGGATAAAATTGACCTTCTCTTTCTGCTCAACGACCATGCCTATGATCGGATTTCAGAAAGAATTACGGATCAGACTTTGGTTTTTGGCGAAATTGATTTTCTTACCGAAAGTGTCAAGTCTTCCTTGGGAAAACCGTATGAAACCCTTTCAATCGGAGCACTTGCAAAAGAAGCAGGAAATAGCCTTTACGGCAACACTGTCATCTTTGGATTTATCAGCGGCCTGCTAAGTCTTGATAAAGACTCGGGAAAAGATTTGTTAGCTAAAAAATTCAGGAGCAAATCCGAAAATGTTCTTAAGGGCAATCACATGGCCTACGAATTAGGCTATGTGAAAGGTCAAAAATTCAGCCATGTCAATACAGTAAAAACCTGCTATGATGTCAAAGAAAATAAAATCATCAACGGGACCGAAGCCATTGCAATTGGAGCTTTGGCAGGAGGTGTCAACTATATTGCCTCTTACCCCATGTCCCCTGCGACCGGTGTTCTTCAGTTTCTTGCAAGCAAAGGCAATGAGTTCGATATCATCGTAGAACAGGCTGAAGATGAAATTGCAGCTCTCAACATGGTCATCGGTGCCTGGTATGCGGGCGCGAGAGCCATGGCGACCACCTCCGGTGGCGGCCTTGCCCTTATGGAAGAAGCCCTGTCACTTGCAGGCATCACAGAAACACCTGCTGTCGTCCACGTGGCCCAACGGCCCGGTCCGGGTACCGGACTCCCCACCAGAACAGAACAGGGTGACCTTAATCTGCTTGTCTATGCAGGACATGGTGAATTCCCGCGAATC
>DATFJE010000054.1:0-22305 GCA_035269385.1 Clostridia bacterium | reverse complement strand
TCCGTCTATTCGGAGCAAAAGCATACATAAAAAGGCTTAAAGCTCTTGTTGACGGCAAGAGAACTCTGTGGGAGAGAATAGGCGTTCGAATCGCCGCATACATTGTCCTGATAATAATGCTGCTTGTTCCCGTCTTAATAGAATACGGTCTCGTAAACGATTTGAAAATAAGAATTGACGAATACAAAACAAGGAACGTCGCCATGCTCGATCTTGAGGAAACAGGACTTCCCGGCAACACGGAAGGCAACATCAACAGCTATGGCGGGGCCGTTGAAAGCAAAGATTACTTCTTTTACGTAAAGGAAAACCTTAAGCTTTGCCGTTCCGACAAGAATTTCAATAACGAAAAATTACTGATCGACAAACCAGGCGGCACAGGCATGGGCTACCTGAACTCTGCCGGGGAATGGGTTTTCTTCACAAGCGGCAAAACTATGAACAGGATAAAAATAGACGGCAGCGGGCAAGAGACAATCTACAGCATGGGTTACCTGCTTGACGTCCATCTTTTAGACAACTGGATTTATTTCATAAGCCATTCCGATCGCTTCCGATTGTACAAAATGGACACAAGCGGGAAAAACCTTCACGCCATCAGCGACAAAGGAATAAGAGACTTCTCCATCTATGACGGCCGCATATATTTCAGCCATGAAAAAGACGGCCATGGAATGCTTGAAAGCATGGACATGGACGGAAAAGATGTACGATTCGTCGCCAATATACTGCCCTTCGATTTGGTCAAAAAAGGCGATACGCTTTACTATACAGACAGCCATGATTTCAATCTATACAAATATAGGTTGGTAGAAGCCGGCGAACCGGAAAAACTGGTTGACAGGGTTGTCTCAAAATTCATCGTTTCCGGAAACCGGATCTATTATTCATTGAAAAGCGAAGATGTCGGATATCCGGGGACAGGACTGTACATGATGGGGCTTGATGGAGGCCTGGCCGAAAAAATAACAGACGAAACATCCATCGAAAACCTAAGCATCCTTGGGAATTGGATATTGTTCCATTCCAGCGAGAATCAGGGATGGGGAACCCCGAAACGGATGCCTGCAGACGGACGGTCCATCATTGAAATGAATTGACATCCCAAAACAAAACGAGAAAATAAAGCATCTGCAATCCCGAATCTTTGCCCGAATATAAAAATCTGAAATTGTCCCTTTATCAAGTCTGAGTGAACCATCAATATATCAATTCAATAGGAAAATCAATCAGATCCTCAACAACATAATCAGCCATATTAAGAATTTCTTTTTTACCAACACCTATTGCCAACATTCCAGCTCTTTTGGCAGCTTGGATTCCGGCAATTGCATCTTCAAATACTATGCAACGACTGCTATCAACTCCAAGTTCTGCCGCCCCTTTTAGAAACACTTCGGGATCCGGTTTTGCTCTTTCAACAGAATTGCCATCGATTACTATGTCGAAATATTCATCCAGGCCGGTAACATTTAATATGACAGGCGCATTCTTGCTTGCAGAACCAAGTCCGATTTTCATTCCCTTTTCTTTTAAAATATTCAGCAGCTTTATGGCTCCCGGCAAGATTTCACTCTCATCCATTTTGACAATGTATGAACGATACCAATTGTTTTTCTTGTCCGCTAGAATCATTTTTTCATCCATAGACAATTTTTTATTGCCTAATCCCAATATTATATCCAGTGAATCCATTCTGCTGACGCCCTTGAGCCTTTCATTATCTTCTTGTGTAAAGTCAATATTAAGTTCTTCCGAAAGTCGTTTCCATGCAAGAAAATGATATTTTGCTGTATTGACCAAAACACCATCCAAATCAAATATGCAAGCTTCATATTTTTTTTGCATCATAAGGAATTCACCTCCATGGATTGCCACATTTCTTTTTGGTTATTACCCATTGTGGTCATATTCAACAACGATTTTTGAGTTCTTTGTGAAAATACCAAACCTTTGCCAATATTTCTTTTTTTCACATCCCTATTAATTCTATTTGATATAATTTAGTTGAAGAATATTTGAATCAATTGATTTTTTTTGCGCAAGGAGTGATTATTGTGAGAAATTATGTTGCATTGGATCCGTGGAAAATCGTTCAGAATAATCATTGCCCCGAAGATAACCTCTTTTACGAAAGTTTAATGAGTCTGGGGAATGGCCGCCTTGGCTTGAGAGGCAATTTCGAAGAAAAATATAGTGGTGAATCATTAACCGGCACCTATGTAGCCGGAATATATTTCCCTGACAAAACCAAGGTCGGATGGTGGAAAAACGGTTATCCGGAGTATTTTCAAAAGGTTTTAAACAGTGCGAATCTGATAGGAGTTGATATTGAAATCGATTCAGAACACCTTGATTTAAATATTGATAAGCCTATTAGATTCAACAGAACCCTAAATATGAGATCAGGCATTCTGACTCGCTCTTTCGAGGTTAAAAAGAGTGGCTGCCATCTAAAAATCGAGGTCGAGCGATTCGTCCACATGGTTCGAAAAGAATCTTTATTGCTTCGATATTGCGTCACGGCTCTTTCCGGCAATCCTACAATCACAATCAGTTCTTTTATTGATGGCGATGTTCATAATCAAGACTCCAATTATAAGGAATATTTTTGGACACCGATTAATCAATCGGCCAGCAAAGATTTTTGCCATATGACTCTTGAAACTAAAAAAACAGGATTTTCTGTTGTCTCAAGTCAAAGCTGCAAATTTAAATGCAATGCTCAAATTATTGATGATTTATCAGTGATAAACAAAGCTAAACTGCTTGGACAAAAGGCAACTTGTTCCCTTAAAGAAAATGACACTTTTTCAGTAAGCAAATTTGTCACTGTAACCAACAGCCGTTATTATGACAAAGAGCAGCTTGTTGATAAGGCAAGAAAATTGAATGACGATATACATGAACTGGGCTACGATTCGCTTCGATTTGAGCACATTGAAAGCTGGCGAGAGATTTGGAATCATTCTGATATTCGGATTGATGGAGACGAGGCTGCCCAGCAGGGGATTCGATTCAATATTTTTCATTTGAAGCAGACCTACACCGGTGATGATTCGCGCCTCAATATTGGGCCAAAAGGTTTTACAGGGGAAAAATATGGAGGCAGCACTTATTGGGATACGGAAAGCTTTTGCCTTCCCTTCTATTTGGGCACAAGCAATGAAGATGCAGCTAAAAATCTCTTGCTTTATAGATACAATCATCTTGAAAAAGCCAAAGAAAATGCCAAGACTCTAGGACTGAAGGGCGCACTATACCCTATGGTCACAATGAATGGCGAAGAATCCCATAACGAATGGGAGATTACATTTGAAGAGATCCATCGAAATTCAGCCATAGCCTATGCTATTTATAATTACACCAATTATACGGGCAGCAAAAGCTATCTATTCGCGGAGGGCATTGAGGTGCTTCTTGAAATCAGCCGATTTTGGATGAGCCGTGTCAATTATGTCGCAAAGAAGGATAAATTCATGATTCTCGGCGTCACCGGCCCCAATGAATATGAGAACAATGTTAACAACAACTGGTATACCAACAGGATAGCGTCATGGTGCATAGAGTATACCCTGAGTACGCTTAGCGACTATAAAAAATTCAATAATGGCAAGTATGATGATTTTGTCAACAAACACAATGTGACTATTGATGAAATAAAATCGTTCAAAGAGGTTGTTGAAAAAATGCACTACCCCGAAGACAAGGAACTCGGCATTTTTTTGCAGCAGGATGGCTACCTCGACAAAGAACAAATCCTTGTAGAAGATTTGGATCCGAGTCATTTACCACTCAATCAAAACTGGTCCTGGGACAGGATTCTCAGAAGTTGCTTTATTAAGCAAGCTGACGTTCTTCAAGGACTTTTCTTTCTGAGTGAATACTATACTATTGAAGAAAAAAGGAGAAATTTTGATTTCTATGAGCCTAGAACTGTTCATGAATCCTCTTTGTCGCCATGCGTCTATTCGATTATCGCAAGTGAAATCGGTTACAAAAAAAAAGCCTATGAACTTTACAAAAGGAGCGCAAGGCTTGATCTTGACAATATAAACCACGATACTGACGACGGTCTTCATATCACCTCGATGGCAGGTACTTGGATGAGCATTGTATACGGTTTTAGCCGTTTCAAGGTTATTGGCGATACTATTCATCTGTCACCATTTCTACCTAATGGCTGGAAAAGCTATTCCTTTAGGATTATGTTTAGGGAGCATCTGCTTGAAATAATCGTTGATGCAAAAGGTACAAGCATAAAGCTTATTAAGGGAGAATCACTTAAGGTTTTCATTTATGGAAAGCAACAAATGCTTGCATTTGACTCAGTAATTTTTTTTCCTCATCACGCTTAAAACGTTTCACAAAAGATTTTTTATAAAAAACACCCAATGAAGCAGTCAAGTTCACCAATACTCCATTGGGCATGTTTATTCTTATGCCTTATACATTTTTTTCGCAAGCAATGCCGCTCCAATAATCCCTGCATCATCGCCAAGCTTGGCAATTTTTATTTCTGCATGTGGAAAATCATTTACCAGCAACAAAGATTCAACTTTTTCTTTAAGCGGCACCGTTAAAAATTCCCCGGCATTGGCCAATCCTCCACCTATGGCGATAATATCAGGATCTAATATATTTATGAGATTGACTATTCCAACTCCCAAGTAATTTATAAATCTTGAATAGCTTTCATTGGCCAGCTTGTCGCCCTTCTTTGCTGCGTCTATAATTGCTTTTGCATTAATCCTCTTCGAGTTCCTCAGCAAAGAAGATTTGTTTGATTCATCAAGCAGTTTTTCTGTGTATCCAATCAAAGCCGATCCCGATGCAAAGGTTTCGAAACAACCGTTTTTACCGCAATTGCAATCATAATAATTTTTTCCTATTACCATATGTCCCACTTCGGAGCTAAGTCCATTTGCGCCCCTAAGCATCTCTCCGCTTACAATTATTCCTGCACCTATGCCTGTACCCAATGTCAAAAGAACCGCATTCTTTACTCCCTTTAACACTCCCACTTCACGTTCTGCCAGTGCGGCCAGATTTCCATCGTTGTCTACGAATGTCAAAAGTCCTGTTCTTTTTTCAATCTCTTCTTTCATATTGATTCGGCCCAGATTAATATTGGGGCAGTAATAAATGTATCCCTTATCTTTGGCTACTATGCCCGGAACACCAATTCCTATAGAGTTTATTTTTCCAGCCGCCTTGATTTTTAACTCGTTTATCAAATAGGCTATATCGTCCAATATGGCTATTGCTTCTCGGCTCCCGCCTGATGGCATGCGCTTCTTAAAAACCAATTGACCCGATTCATCAATAATTCCACACGCAATATTTGTCCCGCCGATATCTATTCCTATATGCATATCAATCTTCCTCATCCACTGATTTTTTCATTTTTAGAATCATATTCATTTTTAGTGCATCATGAAAATGCCTTAGATCTAAAGATGTAGTCTCAGCAATTTTATTTATTCTATAAATCAATGTATTCCTATGAATATATAGTCGCTTTGAGGTTTCATTGATGTTCAAATTTTCTTCTATAAAAGTCTTTATTGTCAGTAAAAGCTCCTTGTCTTGGAGCACCTTTTCAAATTTTCCATAGAGCTCTGTATATATGTCTTTAACCAACTTGGTTTCCACATCATCCATGAATATTTCAAAAAGATAATCTTCAAAAAAATATATTCCGCTCGATTTATTATTTATTGTCTCGAACAGTTTTACCAAATGATCATAAGCTTTATGAATATGCTCAATTTTTCCAACATTATGGCTGACACAAATTATAGGATCAAAATATACTTCCTGAATTATAATGTCCCTCAACTGCAAAGCTCCAGCCAAGGCTTCAGTATCTTTTTTTCTAAGGATTATTGTCAGCTCGGTTGGCTTAAGCCCAACCCACCAGACCTCATCGAAAAAATGAGAAATTGTTTTCTTTAGCAATGCCATATTTTCGGAGGGTATATTGAATAAACCTATGAGTGTCCATTGTGATTCCTTGTCGCAGGGTAAAAATTCTTTAAATTCATCGCCAAGCTGTTCATTATTGTCATCAAGCAACAAGTCCTTGAGTAATTGGTCCTCTTTGCTGACTTCTTCTGATGAAGATAAAAACAACGTCAACAATGCAAGTGTCTCATCTGTCAATGGTTTTTCCAGGTCCAGAACAAGATAATGATGCTGAGCATCCTTCAATTCAAAAAAATGATAGAATCCTTCAACAAAATAAGATGCTTCTTTTGTAACCACCATTCGATTTGTTTTATTACATAGTTCGGTTGTAAACTGTACATTCCCCATCATGTCGGTCAATAGAACCGGCCGCTTAACAATATTCGCCACTTTTTTTGCAATAGAAATAGAATCTCTCATTTCATCACCCGCTTTCAGTATAACAAAAAAGAAATAACCGCTAGCAAGGATTATTTCTTTCTTTTGATTTATTCTTGATAAAACAAGGATTTTTCATCTTCAATATCAAAAAGATGGATATTCTCAACAGCAAAGCTCACAGAGGTTTCATCGCCAATTTTCAGGCTTATATCAGGCTTTACTCTTGCAGTGACATGCTGGTCCCCTTTGATCAAATAAAGGTAAGTCTCCGAACCCAAATGCTCTGTAACTTCAACTTTCATGGTCAAACCCTTAGGATCAGTATTTACATTTTCAGGACGTATACCAAGAATGACTTCTTTTCCAATATAATCCCTCATTTTTACAGCTTTATCTTCAGGAAGAAGCAATTCATAATCATAGAAATTCAAAATGATTTCTTGCCCCTTTTGTTTAACCAACACATTTATGAAATTCATTTGAGGGGCTCCAATGAAACCAGCCACAAATTTATTAACAGGATTTTCATAGATTGTATTTGGGTCAGCCGCTTGTTGAATCAATCCATTATTTATGACACAAATCCTAGTTCCCATTGTCATAGCTTCTGTTTGATCATGGGTAACATAAACGAATGTCGTAGCCAATTTGTTATGCAGTTTAATAAGTTCGCCTCTCATTTGCACCCGTAGTTTCGCATCCAGATTAGAGAGTGGCTCATCCATCAAAAACACTTTTGGATCCCTTACTATCGCTCTTCCCAGGGCTACCCTTTGTCTCTGCCCACCTGACAATTGCTTAGGTTTTCTGTTGAGCAATTCAAATATACCCAGAGTTTCTGCAACCGCCTTGACCTGTTTGTCAATCTCCAATTTCGGCATCTTCCTCAGTTTCAAGCCAAAAGCCATGTTGTCGTAAACTGTCATGTGAGGATAAAGCGCATAATTTTGAAAAACCATAGCGATATCCCTATCTTTGGGAGCTACTTCATTAACTATTCTGTCCCCTATATGCAATTCGCCTGACGTTATGTCCTCGAGTCCGGCAATCATTCTAAGAATTGTGGTTTTACCACATCCCGATGGGCCTACTATTACCATAAATTCCTTATCTTCAATTGCTAGATTTGTGTCTTTAACTGCATGAAAACCATTTGGGAAAATTTTATTGATTTCTATGAGTTTCAATTCAGCCACTTTTAACACCCGCTTTCCTTCTTTATGTCTTTATTGTAATATACAACATTCCCCTTTCATATTGTACAAATAACGAAATCACAAAATATTTTTGTATAAATAGTCAATTTTTCAATAAGATGCAAACTATAAAATTTGAACATTGTATAGTTTGTTTTAAACAATCTCCACATGGGTATTTAATCACTGTTGGAAACCTCGGCATTCCAACAAGATTTTAAACAAATCACAATCAATTTATTGGTTTTCTACTATTATTAATGAGGAGGAATACATATGAAAAAAGTTTTGTCACTTTTATTGATGATAATGCTTATTTTTGCATTATTTGCAGGTTGCCAATCAGAACCGGAAGCAGAACCTGAGCCTGAAGCAGTTGATGACGAAACTGAAGCAGAACCTGAGCCTGTTGCAAAAACAGTTGTAAATTTCGCGGTACAAGCAGATTCAACCGATGCACTCGATGAAATAGTTATGGCATTCAATGAGTCCAGCGATCTCTATACCGTTGAACCTATAATCATGACAAATGATTCGGGCGCAATGCATGACCAACTCATCAACTCTCTCTCAAGCAAATCCGGAGAATACGATATTATTTCTATGGATGTTGTATGGGCCGGCGAATTTGCGGCAGCAGGCTACTTGCAGCCGGTAGATGCATTGATTATGGAAAATGGATGGTTGCCAACCGATTTCAACGCAGGATCCATGGCATCGGGAAAATATAAAGGCAAAAATTACGTATTGCCATATTTCTCGGATCTAGGTTTCTTGTACTATAGGACCGACATAGTAAGCGAAGAAGACGCGGCTATGCTGGAATCCGGCGATTACACATTTACAGATTTACTAGCCCTTGCCGAGATGTATATGGGCCAAGAAGGAACCTTATATGGACATGTGTTCCAGTCCAAGCAATATGAAGGACTTACATGCAATATCAACGAATTCACTTCAAACTGGACCGATATCAAGGGCGGACTTGAAATGATGAAAACATTTGTTGATTCCGATGCGACTCCAAGCGATATCCTAACCTATACCGAGGGTGAAACTCACAATGCTTTCCTTAATGGCGAATCTGTATTTGCAAGAAACTGGCCGTATATGAATGGCATGGCCGCTAGTGGCGAATACAACATCATGCTCGACCAAGTGGGTTATGCACCGCTTCCAGGCGGAGGCACCGTTGGCGGATGGATTTTAGGAATAAACTCCAATACTCAAAACATGGATGGAGCAAAGGCTTTCTTGTCATTTATTTCAGGTCCTGAGGGTCAAAAAATAAATGCTACTGTTGGAAGTTATATGCCCGGTTTCAATGAATTATTATCAGACGGAGATGTATTGGCAGCCAATGCGCTGTTGACAAACCCAGGCTTCGCCAACGCACTCTCAACAACAATTGCCAGACCGGTTGTTGCAAATTACTCCGAGGTATCGGATGTCATTCAAATCGCAACACACGAATACCTGTCAGGCAATGGTGATTTAGATACTGCTGCTGATACTTTGACCATGCAGCTTGAACAATAGCAATGCATCATTAAGATTGTTTGCTCGATCACAAATTCAAAAGGGCTTTAGTGAAAACTAAAGCCCTTTTTTTAAGATTGTTTACATGTCATTATACAAGGAAAAATCATGAAAAAATTAGTCAAGTTCATGGATAGAAAAATTTCATATTTCTTGATTCTGCCGGCAATCGTTTTTATTTTGCTGTTTTCAATCATACCCATTTTTCAATCCTTGAAGTATGCTTTTTATGACTTCCAATTGAATGACCAAGAAAAGTCAGGACTCTATACCAGTTCGAATTATAATCTTGCCCTATACTCGGAAACCTTTGAGTACATAAAATACTACCTGGACATAGAAGAAAGTCTTGTTCAAAAATCAGAATCATTTAGTCAAATAGATTTGATTAGAGATGAATTGACAAGCTATGAAAATTATATAAACAATAATATCATAACAAATAATTTAAGTTCCGTAGTCAAATTAGATGAAGAACAATCGCTTTATGTTCTCAATATGAAGGATAAAATAATCTCTGACCTGGAGACTCTTTATAGCTATGATGACAGCTATTATTCCAAAGAAGACATGATGGCTGTAGCATCCGAGCTTGAAACCAGCATAATAAGCTCCAATTTTATCGGATTAAACAACTTCAAGAAAGTAATCACGGACGAGAGGGTTCGATTTACAATGGGAATTACTTTGATATTCACATTCATCTCGGTATTTTTTGAACTTATCTTGGGTTTGATACTTGCCTTGATTATGAACCAAGCTATCCGCGGCCGCGGAATGATAAGGACCGTTTCGCTCATTCCATGGGCTATTCCCACTACCGTTTCGGCTTTGATGTGGTCGTACCTGTATAACGGTTCCAGCGGAATTGTGTCCAATGCCTTTGCAGCCGCCAATCTTATTTCCGACCCCACGCAACTTCTGCTGAGCGCAAGAGGCGCTTTGACTGCCATTATTATCGCAGATGTATGGAAAACCACCCCCTACATGGCATTATTGCTGCTTGCCGGTTTGCAAGTAATCTCGCATTCGCTATATGAGTCTTCTTCATTGGATGGTGCGTCCAAGTATCAACAATTCAGATACATCACCTTGCCCTTGCTTAAGCCTTCAATTTTCGTGGCATTGCTGTTTAGAACACTTGATGCATTTAGAGTCTTCGACCTTATCTATGTCTTGACCGGTGGCGGACCGGGTGGAACGACTGAATCTATTTCAGTCTATGCCTACAAGGTAATGTTTGCGCAGACCAGGTTTGGTTATGGCTCTGCCATGGTAATAATAATGGCCATCGCCGTCGGAATAATATCTTATGTATATATCAAGCTATTGAATGTACAACTTGTGAATGATTAGGAGCGATATTATGAAACCCAAAAACAAAACCGGAAAACTATTCTTGGCAGCAATATTTTTTTATCTCTTAATCGTAATCTTTCCCTTCATTTGGGTGGCCCTCACTTCCTTGAAACCCGAAAGCGAGATATGGGGAGACAGCGCCCTGAAACTGTTTGCAAAAGAATCAACGTTTGAACACTATGAAGCCTTGTATAAAGCCCATATATTCAACGCCTTGAAAAACAGTTTGATAATTTCTTCCATAACGACGGCATATGTAACCTTTATCGCATCGCTTTGTGCCTATTCAATTGCAAGGCTCAAATTCCGCTTCAAAAAACTCCTTCTTGTTGTGGTTTTAGGCACAAGCATGTTTCCACAAATGATTGTAGTGGGACCTATTTACCGCGCTTTTGTATCGCTCGGTTGGACCAATTCCTACTTCATAATATTGCCCTACTCAATGATCACTCTTCCGGTCGCAATATTCATTCTCATTACTCATTTTTCCAAGGTTCCAATCGAAATGGAAGAATCGGCAACCATAGACGGCGCCTCTAAATGGAAAACCTTTTTCAGCATCATTTTACCATTGGCGCTGCCCGGCATCTTTACTTCCGCCATAATAACCTTCATTGGAGTTTGGAACGAGTTTTTGCTTGCCTTGACACTAAACAGCAACAGCAAGTATCATTCTGCCACCGTCGCAATTTCTTTCTTGAGGGGGCAATTTCAAATCTTTTGGGGACAAGTAACTGCGGCCACCGTTGTAGTCACCATTCCTACGCTTATAATAGTCATACTCTTTCAAAAGCAGATTATCTCTGGTCTTACCTCAGGCGCTGTAAAAGAATAGGAGCTCATTATGTGGCAAATGAAAAAAAATGAATTGGATTTATCAAAAGTATTAGTCGAAGAAAGCCTGTTCACTCTTGGAAACGGCTACCTCGGTATTAGAGGCAGCTTTGAAGAAGGCTATGGCTCTGATGAAATTTGCTCAAACAATGCTTCCTACATAAATGGACTGTATGACAGGGTTCCTATTAGCTATGGAGAATATGCATATGGATTTCCCCTAGTCCAAGACAAGCAGCCCCGCATAGTGGATACACAAAACTGCCAAATCTATCTTGATGGTGAAAGAGTGAATCTATCCAATGGCCAACATTCCAATTATGAACGCATTCTCGATTTTAAAGCAGGCGTATCCACTAGGAAATACCACTATGAAACTACGATCGGCAAAAGCGCTAAAATCAGCTTTATTAGATTGGCGTCACTTTGGGTGAAAAACATATTCATCTACAAGATTGATGTTGAATATGATGGGGATATAGAATTGAGGTGCAGTGTATGCACCGATATTAAAAATAGCGGCTACATCTCCGACCCAAGAGTGCATGCGCAAGACGTAAAACTTTTAAATAATATATTTTTAAAATCAAAAGCCAATAAAATACACTGCCTGATGCAAACCTTAAAAACCAAAATTCATCAGGCAACGGTAATTGACCACCGCGTTGTATCAAACACTCCTTATGAAATCAATCATGAAATAGACGGTCAAACAGCAATCACAAGCATAAAAAGCACTCAATCCATGAGCTTGGAAAAGCATTGTTATTTTACCGATGGAATCAGGTTCATCGATCCATATGATGAAGCTGTCAGCCTGTCCCAAAAATATGCCGATACACCCTTTAAAGAATTTTTATCTGCGCAGGCTGATTTTCTTGCTGAATTTTGGTCTCATTCAGATGTGAAAATAGATTCAAACGATGATATCCAAACATCCATCCGCTTCAATATCTATCAGCTTCTTCAATCGGTTGGCCCCGACAAGTATTCGAACATATCCGCAAAAGGCCTTTCCGGCGAGGGCTACAACGGTCATTATTTCTGGGATACCGAGATATATGTATTGCCATTTTTGCAAATGACCCAGCCGCACATGGCAAGAAGCCTGCTTGAATACAGATATAATACCTTGCCCTTTGCAAAAAACCGCGCCATGGAATTAGGCCATAATAAAGGAGCAGCCTACCCATGGAGGACAATCTCAGGAGAGGAATGCTCTGCATATTTCCCTGCAGGAACAGCTCAATACCATATAAATGCGGACATTGCTTTTGCATTCATTCAATACCACCAATTCAATGCAGACTATGATTTCTTGGCTAAAATGGGAGCCGAAGCAATAATTGAGACTGCGCGGATTTGGCTTGAAATTGGCAACTTCAGCAACGACCAATTTATGATAAATTCAGTCACCGGACCCGACGAATACACAGCCATAGTCAACAACAACTATTACACAAATCTGTTGGCAAAATACCATTTGAAATTTGCATCCAAGTTGTTTGATGAATTTAAGACTGTCAAAACCGAAAGTTTAAAAACAGCTTTTGAGAAGCTTTGCATGAGAATAAGTTTTACTAAAAAAGAAGCCCTTCATATGAAAGAGGCTTCCGATGCCATGTGCCTTCCATACGATAAGGAACTTGGAATCTTTGAGCAGGACGATTCCTTCCTTAAGAAAGCAATGTGGCCGTTTTCAGAAACAGACAAATCACATTATCCCTTGCTCTTGCATTACCATCCCCTCACCATCTACAGGCATCAAGTCATCAAACAAGCCGATACGGTTTTAGCGCATTTTCTATTGGAAGATGGCATTGATGAAGCTTCGATAAAAGCAAGTTTTGATTACTATGAAAAAATCACCACCCACGATTCTTCACTATCAGCATGCATTTACGGCATCATGGCTTCAAGGTGCGGCTACTTGGAAAAAGCATACGACTATTTTAAAGAATCCATCAATTTGGATATTAAGAATACACACTCAAACACAAAAGATGGACTCCATATGGCAAACTGCGCAGGAGCTGTGCTAAGCATCATAAATGGATTTTCCGGTTTCAGAATAAGCCAGAGAGGGATATCCTTCAGGCCCTATCTGCCAAAGAATTGGAAAAGCTATAGCTTTAAAATAAAGTATTTGAATCGTGAAATCGAAGTATCAGTTTCCGATAATATAAAATTCACACTGCTGTCTGGAGAACCTATTCCGATTACAGTATGGGGAAAGTCAATAAAATTGAAAGACCAGTTAATTTTTGATAAGAAAAAAGATATTTCGTAAGGAATATCAGAAATTATTAATACCTATCGCAAAGCTGCATACATGAATGATTGATCCTTATAAAATAAGCAATCGGCTTGCTGAATCCTGCAAGCCAATTGCTTTATGAACGGCAAAATTTAAAAAATGCCGGCCCCGTTAATTCCAGATCTTGATCCTTGCTAAATGAAATTATATTTGCAATTTCTCTTTAACAATTGAAATTTGTTTTGGTGTCAGCCTTTCTTCCATATCGAGTACAATGATTTTATCCTCAAAAAACAAAGTATACTCTCCGCTTGCCTTGTCCCCCCAATAGCTTTGATAAGCCTCTAGTGTTTCAAATATTTTGTTGTCAATGGGCTTAAAGCTATCCTTGTCTCGCCACTCCGGTATTTCGAGCAAGTCATCCTTGGCAAGCTGATAAACAAAATCGAATTTAGGATCTATAATCTCATACTTTATCCGTGGAGGGCCGCCTTTTGCCGGCAAGGTGTCTTGACGATAAGCGCTTTTGGAAAGAAAGATGCTACTGTCTATCTCACTTTCATAAGAGTAATATTCATAGTCAATTGAGCCATATAAATCCTCACATGTAAGAGGAATTTCGTCGCTATATAGTCTGAACTCATGGCTTTCTGTCTTAGTAAGCTGCCAATCAACTGTTCGATAATTCGAATCATCACCCGCAGCGAATCCAAACCGCATTATGAAGACCATGAGCAATGCTATGTATGCGAAATCAGCAATAACAAGTAGCGAAATAGATATGACCTTGTTTTTCATGGCAGATGCTTTTTTCTTTTTCAAATATTTTATTGACGACCAAAATATAATCATCAAAATAGGCATTTGCACTAGAGTCAAAACCAAACCGAACCAGCTTGTATTAAGAGCCAGATAAAACAAAAGGTAAGCTGCGCTGAAAAAAATAAAAGCCATAAAAAATATGTCGACTATTCTATGAACAAGGCTGCCTCGCTTTGCACATATGCCGTAAGTGGCAATAGACCTATCCGAGCGTTTCACCCAAAAAAAGTAATTAAGCAAGGAATACACATCATATATAACAACTGCTAAAATCATCAAAGCGGGAAGCAAACGATTTGGGTCTGACAAAAAATCAATCGGGCTTAGCTTAAATGAGTTGAATTGCACAAGTAAATTTAATGCAAAAACTAAAATCATGACAAGCATAGATGGAACAAAACTCTTTTTCATGCATCTTTTTATATTATCAAGTTTTTCTTTTTCATCTGTCTCAAATGGTATCGGATTATCATCTTCGCTAGAAAATATTTGCATTTGGTTAAACCCGGTCACAAAATTCCAACCGGCGGCCTTTGCATAATCGAAATATGTTTGCTGGTTGTCGGTAATGCCGGGATTAAACACCGACCCTTCAGAAAAAAATGTTACAGCGTATTTCAATTTCTTGGGTGCTCCTTTTTCAAACGTCCATAAAAAAGATCCACACTCCTTAAGAAACAGACCCTTTTCAGCCAATTTCTCCAACTTTCTTTCCGTCTCTTCATAACGATCAAAGCTAAATTTCATTATCCTTTTAGCTGTTTCTTTCACTGTTTTCACCACCCATTACCAATATTTCATAATCATTTTTTAGTTTTGTTACTCTAAAATATTCCTTTTCAAGCATTTCTATTCCAAGGCTTGTTATGACATAGTTTTTCTTTCGATTTTCTATTTTAGTTTCTAAAATAATTTTTTCTTTAACGAATTTATCCAACAAACTGTATAGAGTCCCCGGACCGATAACGACTCTTCCATCCGTAAGTTCTTCTACCTTTTTCATAATATCAACACCGCAACTCTCCTTTTTTAAACAAATAAGAATATAAAACATTTGCTCTGTCAAGGTTTGATACTTTTCTCTAGCCATTAGATCACCCCGCTTAACATCGAATATCGATATAACACTCCCACATCGTAACATCGATATTCGATGTTGTCAATATTAAAAAAGCAGAATCAACTATGATTCTGCTAGATGTTATGTAAATATCATGGCTTCCGCAGTCTGCTGCTAGCCAATCAGTCTCCCTGCAGTCGACTTTTTGAGCATCAGGTTGCATGAGACGTACATCTCTTCTTTCTTCGTAAACCGAATCACGACTTTATCATGCATTTCAGTCTGCAAAAGTCTCAATTATTGATTGATAATCTCCCCAATTTTTTTTAATGAGATTGAAATCGTCCCATCAGGATTATTCTCAAATTCTACAAAATCGCTATTATGAAAGTATTCGACCGGTATAGTGATTGATATTCCTGTATCTGTTTTAATTTTATGACTTTTGTTGGTTCTTGCAGCATAGGATTGTTCAATTTCTACGCTTCCTTTAATGCCATACGCTTTAATTGCCTCTGAGTACTTCTTCTTTGAATCCTCTGAAAAACCAAATACCGCTTGCCCTAGTTCTTCAACATTCAATTCACTGGATATCTCCGAATTTTCACGAATCATGTTTTTAGTCTTAGCTAATATTTTAGCGCTGTTTTCTCCGCTCTCTTCGGATATTTCAATAGCGATAGCTTTTATGGCATTCATGGTTTCTTTTACTGATACTGAATTTGAACATTTCAATATCATATCCTTTAGGATATATGTGTCTTGCCCATTTAAAAGCCTTGAATTATCAATGAAACTTATTCTCTCTGTATTTGCATTCACAAAAGCAAAGGATTTCAGCTTTTGACTTGTACTTGGCAAGATTGCATAATGCCTGATGATTTCATTAGAAACAGTATCATTTGAGTTGTTAACGTTGTGGGTATAGGCTTGAATGCTTTTCAATTCAATAACACCAATAAAATTATCATCATTAAAAGCAAACTCAACAAAAATTATATCCACATTATTTTCTTCGTCGGATTCAAAGATATATTTCAAATACTCAGATGCAATATTTGCAGACATTCCAATGAAATCTATCGAGTTATTCTTATACTGCGTCATCTCTCCAATGAAAACACTTTGTGACTGAAATGCGCCTTTTTTTATTCTTGGATCATTTAACAATTTCTCGATATGTTTGCTTACATAATTAAAAATTCTTTCATCTCTTAAATCCAATTCCTTCTGTGATATAACTGGCAGCAGTGCATGCACATCTCCAATATGAAGAATAGCTCTTTTTACATCAATCATCAGTATCTCCCCTATCTATTTATGATTTCATATGTGCTTAATAGCTCTCGTTTTACTGTATCTACCGAAAACATATACAAAACAAAAGAAGTGCACCTCCCTTAAGAAGATGCTTTCTAAGCACGCATAGAATTTTGTTTTTTTGTATTAGCCTACTTTTAATAATGCGGCTAAAGTTATCTCAACATTTGACATGATGGCATAAGGATATTTTTCAGAATCATGCCTTTAGCCATCTTTTCCATTATCTTTTTAACCAGCATGCGAATGCATTCTTGTTCTTTAATACTTAACAAATGATAGCTTGAAAGCAAACCGTTCTAAGTGTGTTTTGCAATAGAAGTAATCGCCGTGTCGCCAAAACAGGCACTATGATTTTTTTGAATTGATTTTATTTAAGTTGTTCATTATTTTATCCAGAATTTGACCATCATGACCATCCGACAAATCCTTTGCGGCCGCTGTTGCCTCAATTATTTCGTCGATGTTTTTATTTTTAAATTTTTTTGTTTCTAAAACATCATCATCAACAAGTCCGACATCATCCACATCCCCATTCAATCCAACATGAATTAAAGCTCTGGTGTTTCCCACCGGGCACTTTATTCCGTCGCATTCGCCGCAAATTCCCTTGCCATTGCATAGCTTCTCGATCTCAACTTCCATATTTGTGTAGTATTCATTAAGCCTCTTTGCGACTGTTCTGTATTTCGATATTGGACCGCTCTTGTAAGCCGCATAACTTTTTCGAAACATGAAGGCGAAAACAAACGTTACCGCCAAAAGATAAAAAACTACTAGAGTCGGATTAATATAAACTTTTGGAACAGCCGTATAAAGTTTGACACTCCCGAAAAAAAGGAATATGAGCGCGGCAACTGCTTTGATCCCGATTTCGGGAATCCTGTCCCCGATTTTTTTGCCGACATATATTCCGAGACAGCTTGTTGCAACCATTCCCGATACAGTGCCAATCAATACCAATAAAACATTCGACGAGCCCGCCGCAAGAGTTATTGCGGCCAATTGAGTCTTGTCCCCAAGCTCTCCAATGAAAAAAGCCAATGCAACAGTAGTGACTGCTCCGTATTTGCCGTTTGAATTTTCTTCCTCCCCGTCGTCCTCTTCCATTTTGAGAGACCATATCCCGAAGACAACAAAAGCAATTCCGGCGACAATCTGTATTGTATTCATTGGAACGATTCTGGTCAGCTGGCTGCCAAGCGCCACAGCTATCCCGTGGTTGAGAAAGGCTCCTATCGCAACACCCAGCAAAACTTTTTTCACCGGATATTTGCTTGCAAAGGCTATTGCCAGTATCTGCGTCTTGTCTCCCATCTCAGCCATAAAAATAAGTATAAAAGCCTGCAAAATTTCATGTATCATCGTGTTTTCTCCGTTTTTCGTGCTTTTGCAAAAATAATATTTTTCTGGATTTATATGTATTCCTATCGAAAAATATTCGTATATTTAAAAAGCGTTTTGTTCAAATTCGCATTTCGCTTTCCCATTATATCACTCAATCAAAGCGTTTTCCATTTCATATAAGACTTATACATAATTCCATTTCAGCGAAAATTAATTTTTAATTGAGGCTCCCGTAGGCTTGAGCCATCGACAATACTATTCTTCAATATATACGTATTCAAAAGTTTTTGATTCTCTTAAATCCTTTAGTGTCTCTAATAGAGATTCGCTCATGATATAATTTTTGTCTTTCATATCCAATAAAATAACGTCATTGCCTTTTAATACGCGACAATTTCCTTCCAATGGTTCCATCAGTTGAAACATATAAATGATTTCCCCATAAGGATCAGCGCCATTGTATTCTTCAAGTTTCAAAATGCCGCCATAAATATCATTTATAATATTTTTATCATCAACTATCATATGACGGAAGGCCTGCTCCTTGTATTCGATGTATAATTTGTTTGAATCGAAAAACTGATAATTTTTACTTGCATCATCATCAAAAGCAATGTCAAATCTCACAAGAGTAAAAAACAACCTATTGTTCCACAATGCAATTGATATTATTAAAATCAACAATATTGACAAAAGACCTATAATGACATTTTTCTTCAATACTAACACCTCCCAATTTCCCTATTCTACAAAACCGGAGGCATTCCTCTTTCAATACGCTTTTTCCCCGCCCCCGAAGACTATCACTTTCGGGTTTCAAACCAAACTGTTTCCGGTAATTCTAAAGCATTAAGGCTGATTGTTCATTTAAAAAAACTACCCGTTGTTTTACATTCATATGCTTAGGGTTATAATGAGGTTAGTTGGATGTCAATATATGTATTGGTTGTTACATGTTCCAAAGCCTCCTCATTGTCTGGCTTTATCCATTGGTATTAGGTGTTTGTCAGGCTATCAACCGCAAGATGTTTCGTCTCGATTGACTATTTTTAAATTTCATCACATGCCGTAGCAAATTCGTTCAAAAGAAGGGTATGGATATATATGGCACGAACACTGCAATGAACCATAAACAATTTAACAATTAGAACTACAAAATATATGGGAGGTAGTGTTAATGAAAACAAAAACTTGGGGGAAATATTTTCTAACAAGCAGTTTGATATTGATTCTGATTATTAGTGCAAGCAACGCTTTTCGAATTATATACGAACTTGAAGGCAGAACCTACCAGCCTCAAATATGGCAAAGGACGGCGGCGGCTTTATTCTTCTATGGTGGGATTGGCGTGATTCTTGGCCTAAGTCACCTGACTGCAGAAATTAAAAAAAAAGGTGTTTGGAAAGCCAATTGGCCAAAACTGACAATGCTTGGAATTCCATCCCTGTTCTATTCCTTCACGCTTGCAATCGGTATATATGGCGGGCAATTTTTGGGACGCATATTATATTTCCTAATGCGTCAACTGGCAAACAATTATTGGGACGCTTATTATCTATTCCCTCTGATTCTAGGGCATACAATCATAACGGGCTTTTACAAATATGACCCAGCCCATTCTGAACAAGACCAATAAAGCAAAATCACCGGGAACATTCCTCCCCGATGATTCTGCAGTTGAAACACTATAAAAACACAAAATACCATAATAATAAGCACCGGCTATCTTTATAAGCCAGTGCTTTTAAATTTCTATGCCGTTTTATTTTTCTTTGCTTTGACATCATTTGAATTTTTTGCTTCTTCCCACGCCTGGTAATCCTTCAGCAGGCGAAAAGCTCTTTTAGTCTTTTTATCCCGGCTCTTTTTATCGCTTTTGAGGATCTTTGACATTTGTATCAATTGGATTTCGAAGTACTTGGGATTGCTAAGTTTGTTGTTGCCGACAGATGATTTAGACTTGTTTTTGGATGCCGACACGGCTTCCATGAACATAAGCAGCAATACACTGTTTTTCTTTTGCTTGGGAACTTGTTTTGCATATTCATAAGCCTGCTCGAATAATTCCTTTAATTTTTTCTTCTTGTAGTAATACGCTGCGATTGCCGCACCAATGGCCGCTATTGTAATTGCTATGGCGATTATCATGTTGGTATTTTCCATAAGTTTACTCCTTTAGATGATTTACTTTAGATGATTTACTATTTATTATATAAGAAAAAATGTAGTTTATAAAGTAGTACAGACAGTAATTCCGTCGTGTTCAAATGTTTTTTAAACAATAGTGACCGTCCTTTTTTTTTTGAAATCCAATTGCTTAGAATCCATAGCAATATTTGATGCTTGCAACCTTTCCATTAAACAATTCTATATTGATTGTATAGAGCCATTTTTTAAATATAATAAAAACTGTGGTCTTAAACAGTTTGAAAAAATGCGACGGGGCGATAATATGAAACAGCATGCCGAATTTGCAGAATATGCACAATAATTGGAGCTAAAATGAAGAATAATATTTGTTCAATAACAGACACCTGCAAACCGAATAATGAAGACATTTATGGAGCAACGAACAACTCTTGCTGGATAATGGACGGAGCCTTGCCCCTTAACAGGAGCAATTTTACAGACGAATCAAATGATGTGGTCTGGATGGTCAATTGGTGGCAAAATTATTTGAAAAACCATATGGACCAATTTGACAAAAGCATAGTGACCATATTGGAGGAAGGCGTAGCTCAAATCAATCATGAGTTTTCAAGATTTGCAAACATAAATGAATTGGGCAAATTGGACAGGGCTTCAGCCGGCATAGCCGTAGTCAGAATCAACAACGGGAATGTGGAAAGCTTTGTTTTGGGCGATGTCGAGATAAATATTAAAACCGACAAAGGTATTGTCACATTGGTGGACGGCAAGGTTGAAGCATTGGACAAGAAAGTGATGGACATGATTTTCGACAATCCAAACAGAGAGATGGAATTTTCCTTCAACGGCTACACAAAAGAAGAGCTGAGGGTTCTTAGAGAAAACCGGTCAAAAATGAATTCGGAGGATGGCTACTACATACTCGAACACGATGTGAGTGCCATTAAAAACGGCATATATGAAGAATATCAATTAGACAATGTCAAGGAAATTCTAATGATGAGCGACGGCTTCTCATCAATCCACAACAAGTACAAACTATTGTCCGTTGAAGACTTGCTTGCAAAAAGCAAAAATGAGGGCATTGAATCCATACTTAAGACCATCAGGGACATAGAAAAAAGCGACCCGGGAATTGAAACCTACAAGCGGCTGCAAAGGCACGACGATGCAACGGCTGTTTATATAAGAATGGATCAAATAGCCGCAGCAGGATAAAAAAATAAGAAGAGTGTCCGCCTTCAAGAAAGCAGAATCTAAAAGAAAAAAAGATGCCAAGAAAATCATATTGTGATTTGTGGCATCTTTTTATATATCAAATATAGTCATCCAAAAAGAACTGTCCCCCCAGTGATTTTGCGATCATGCGTCCGCTGGATGTCCAGTAGGAACTCAAATATGCATATGTATGATGCCAAACAAATTATCTCATTGCGTGAATACACTGGTACTCTATTACGATTATTCCTTTAAATAGATTTTAAATATTATTCTATAGGATGAGTATCGCCATACAATTTTCGTAATACCATATTAGATATTTCAACTGCTTCATCTCTTGTTTGACAAGGAGCTGAAATATGCCAACCGTTGGCACGGTGAAATAATGACCTTCTCCCGAAACATGTTTTTCCCATATTTCAATCGTAAGTAATCACCGGGGACGGTTATTTTTGATTGCTGTCATTCGCCTTTTCTACCGGCTCCTCTAACGATACTGTAAGAAACATCAAGCAAACAAGCTATAGCCATGTATGACAGTCTTGTCACCCTTCATTTGATGGGCTTCGATTATTCCATGTCTCTTGCAGCACTCGTTTATTATCTCCTGCGCTTTTTCTTCTCTGTATTTCTGCCTATCTTCCTTTATCTCCAGATACTCGTTATCGTCTTTTTCCTCGTGGAATAATACGAACTGCTCTCTGCTGCTATTGAACAGATTCATAACAAATTGCATTTTCGCGTTTACGCTATCGAAGTCTTCTTCGAGATACGTTTTAAAACTGCTCCACTTGTAGTCTCCCGCTTTTATGACCATGCCTGCCTTTACTGGATTGTTATGCACGTATCGT
>DATFJE010000053.1:0-2734 GCA_035269385.1 Clostridia bacterium | reverse complement strand
GGATACAGACAAATCACAAACAGCGTGAGACCTATCACTGAGGCTGCTGACCTTGACGGCATAAAGCTTAGAGTTCCTGGAATCAAGATGTTTGTAGACCTTTTTGATGTATTGGGAGCCAACCCGACAACAATGAACTTTGCTGAAGTATTCACGTCATTGCAACAAGGAACTATCGACGGACAAGAGAATCCTCTTGACATTATCAAATCTTCAAAATTGGAAGAAGTGCAAGAATATCTTTCACTTTGGAACTATGTATATGACGCTCTTCTAATGAGTGCAAGCACAAAGACTTGGGAAATGCTTACAGACGAAGAAAAAGTCATTTTCCAAGAAGCTGCAACAGAAGCAATGAACTATCAAAAAGAGCAGAACAGAATGAAAGACGAAGAAAACCTCGAATATTTGAAGGCTAACATGGAAGTAATTGAAGTTGCTCCTGAAAAAATAGCTGAATTCAAAAAATTGGCTAAGCCGGTATACGAATCTTATGAAGAGATTATCGGAATGGACCTTCTTGAGACTTTTGGATACGAGAAATAAGAATCATAGAAAAGAGTGTGTATGGGCCCGTAGAGGGTCCATACGGCTCTTGAATTTGGCAAAGGAGGGTTGACATGAAAAAGATGATCAATAATTTTGAAGAATATTTTTTGGCTGTAAGCTTGGTAATTATGGTAGCGATTAACTTTGGAAATGTTTTGTCGAGATATTTTATTCACACATCATGGGCTTTTACAGAAGAACTTTTAGTTATCCTTTTCGTTTGGAATACAATGTTGGCTTCAGCCATGGCATTCAAGCATGGAGCGCATCTTGGCCTGAGCGTATTGACGGATTTATTCCCCGAGCGATTCCAGAAGTATGTTGTTGTTTTCGGAGCTGTTATAACAATTGGACTTATGGCGCTTCTTGCGCGTTACGGGGTTGACATGGTTGCAAACCAAATAAAATATAATCAAAAGACACCTGCGATGGATTTGCCTGAATGGATTGCAGGAATCTCTATATCTTTTGGAGCAATTGTAATTATACTCAGGGTTATTCAGGCTACAGTATTGGATTTGAAACAAAAGAAAATTAAAATGCAATTGAAGGAAGGAGGGAAATAAGATGGCGTTGACATTATTCGGAACATTTTTCATTTTGCTTATTTTAAACATTCCAATAGCAGTGTCGCTTGGACTTTCGACAATGATATCTTTGGTTCTAAATGATTTTCCGCTAGCTATGTTTCCTTCAATGATGTATGCGTCGATAGGGAAATTCACATTGCTCGCAGTGCCATTTTTTATTTTGGCTGGAATCATTATGGAATACGCAGGAATATCTAAAAGACTCATTAAACTAGCAAATGTAACAGTTGGACATCTAAAGGGCGGATTGGCTCTGGTTACAGTAATCGTATCAGTTTTCTTCGCTGCCATTTCAGGTTCCGGACCGGCGACGGTTGCGGCGCTTGGAACAATACTTATTCCGGCAATGGTTACGGCAGGGTATGACAAAGGAATGGCTTCTGCTTTGGTTGCTTCTTCGGGCGGTATTGGAATAATAATTCCGCCGAGCATAGCCTTCGTAGTTTTCGGAGTTTTGGCTGAAGTATCCATCGGAAAGCTTTTTATCGCAGGAATTATCCCGGGCATGCTTGTAGGTTTGGCACTTGTGCTTGCAAGTCTTTATATGCTCAGAAAAAATGAAAATCTTGTAAAAATGGAAAAAAGTTCAGGCAAAGAGGTTTGGAATGCGTTCAAAGATGCATTTTGGGGTCTGATGACACCTGTCATAATACTTGGCGGAATATACGGTGGATTTATGACGCCGACCGAAGCTGCCGGTGTTGCTGTTGTTTATGGAATGTTTGTAGGATTATTCATTTATAAAGAAATCAAATTGGATAAACTGGGCGAGTTGTTTGTAAAGGCATCAATATCTTCAGCAACGGTAATGTTCATTGTTGCAAATGCAAGCGTTTTTGCATGGCTGCTTACTACTGGGAGAATTGCATCTTCAATGGCTGCAGGATTGCTAAGCATAACGAGCAGCAAGATTGGAATACTTCTCTTGATGAACGTGATTTTCCTTGTTGCAGGGTGCTTCATCGATGCCATATCGGCTTTCTATATTCTGGTGCCGATTATGCTCCCGATTGTCAATGAGATTGGAATGGATCCTGTCCTCTTTGGTGTATTCATGACAGTCAACCTGGCTATTGGTCTTGCCACACCACCTGTAGGAATCGATCTTTATGTTGCATGCAACATAGCAAATATACCATTGAAAGAAATTTCTTACAAGGTATTGCCGTTCATTATTGCAATGCTTGTCGCTCTCATGATGATAACCTTCATTCCTCAGATTACTTTGTGGTTGCCAAGCGTAATGGGCATGTAATAAAATTACTCAAAATCAATGCGTTTTTAATTTGAACAAACAAATGCAAAAATTGTACTTTTAGCACTGCTCAAAAATTGAGCGGTGCTAAAATTTTGAGCATTCAAACGAACCTGTTGCAATTGCAAGGTTTCGGGAGTCGTACAGGATACATGCTAAAAAACTGAACAAAAAAGAATCGAAATAATAATCAAAAGAAACCAAAAGCAAAAGAAAAACAGGCATGAAACCGTTGGAAAGACACATTCGAAAAAAAGATTTGCATTTTAGGGCAATTGGCACGCAAGTTGCATAAATATACTGCGTAGGAAAAACGGAATCAATGCAAATCACAGGAGGT
>DATFJE010000052.1:0-2899 GCA_035269385.1 Clostridia bacterium | reverse complement strand
AAAAAAACAGACCGGCAAACATTCTCTCCAATCTGCTTCGTTTTGCTGTTTTTTTCAGTCGATGTCACAAAGAAGAATATATGTATGCTTGTCTGTCCCTAATCGTGAACCATAAATGATATCTTGGCATTTACACGATATTTCACAACCTTGTTGTCTTCAACAATTGCCTGCAAATTTTCTATATTTACAGACTTGATGTTATCCACCGTCTTCGATGCAGCCTTTACTGCATCCTGAGCCGCATCTTCCCAGCTTGTCTTGGATTCAGCCAAAATTTCAATAACCTTGAGTATTGCCATTTCGCACCTCCCTTTGTCTTTTATCCCAATGACAGATTTTGAACCTGGCGCCCTATGCCTTAGCACTTACATTTCTACCCCAATGTCATAGGAATATTCAACAAAGCATCATTAATCCCCG
Organism: Clostridia bacterium; assembly: GCA_035269385.1. Taxonomy (GTDB): domain Bacteria; phylum Bacillota; class Clostridia; order Peptostreptococcales; family BM714; genus BM714. The sequence goes on along the minus strand of DATFJE010000052.1, from coordinate 2,476 downwards.
ACTCTTTATCCGCTGACGAGTCTTCGACGGTTCATTTGAATCTGTTATTGTAAATCATTTTTTCAATATTCATCTGAATCTCAAAATTGCGCCTGGCCTTTTGCGCTTCCGTCTCCAATATCAATCCGCATGTGAAGGACTGAATCGATGCAATGAAAAGAATGCCGCAGGATATCAATGTTGGCACCCTGGGAACAAGGCCGGTATCAAGGTACTCTATCAGGATTGGAAAAAAGAATATTGCGGAAACAAATAGCAGGAGTGCGGACAGCCGGCCGAAAAAAGAGAACGGCTTGTAGTCTTTGTAAAGCTTGAAAATTGTTCTTATTACCTTAAAGCCGTCGGAATAGGTGTTGAGCTTGGACGGGCTCTCCGAAGGCCGGTCTCTGTAGGAAACCGCCACAGATTCTATATGCATGTTTTTGTCCAAAGCGTGGATGGTCATTTCCGTTTCGATTTCAAAACCCTCCGTAAGCACAGGAAAAGACTTGACAAACATCCGGCTGAAAGCCCTGTATCCCGTCATGATGTCGGTGATGTTTCCCTCGAACAACAAATTGACCATTCTTCGCACCAGCATGTTGCCCGACCCATGAAACGCCCTTTTGTTTTCCGTGAAATAATCCTTGGAAAGCCTGTCGCCGATTACCATATCCACCTTGCGGTCAAGAACAAGAGACACCATTTCCCTTGCATGTTCCGAGGGATAGGTGTCGTCCCCGTCAATCATGAGATAGCAGTCCGCATCAATCTCGCGGAACATGGTCCGTATGACATTGCCCTTGCCCTGCCTGTACTCGTATCTGACAATTGCGCCCGCTTCCCTGGCAAGGACATCGCTGCCGTCGTCCGAATTATTGTCGTATACATAAATTTCCGCCTCGGGCAAAGCCCTCTTGTAATCCAGAACCACTTTTTTGATTGTCATACTCTCATTATAGCAAGGTATCAGCACAGCTACTTTCATACAGCGTTTCCTCCCTATTCGAATAATAAGATTTGAACATATCATCGGATCCGCCCGGCCCCAAAGCCTTATAAAGATAAGTGGAATCCAATAGCTTTTAATAGCAATCTCTCAAGCCTCATTTTTTTCTAAAAACGATTCTCTTGGCCAAAAAATAATTCATGCACATGACTACGACATTAGAAAGCACCTTCATTATCAAGTCGTTTACGCCCACAAAATCCACGAATATCTTCATCAGAGCTATATCCACAAAGGCCGAGAACAATCTTGATGCAACGAAAATCGACATCTCCCTGGCAACGTGTGCGAATCCGGTATTGGGGCTCCTGAAAACCCAAATCCTGTTTGCCGCATAAGCGAACAGCACGGCTATTATCCAAGCAATCGACGTATTTTTGACGACAGAACCGACCCCGAAATATGACCTGCAAATGAGGTAGACGGAGTAGTTTATTGCCGTCGTCGCAAGGCCTGCAACAAGATATGAAATTACCTCTCTGTTTAAAATTTTCTCTGTCCCTATTCTGCCCATGGAGCAATTTCCCCCGAAGTTTGTTTATGCATCCCTTGTTTTCCTAATCCTTTCTTTAATCAAGCTTATCACTCCAGTGTTTCCTTGCCAATGGGCCGCATGTGATTTGCAAAGCGCGGTCTATCCTCAAATAGAATTGTCCCAGAGAATTCACTAAAGCCCCCACTTTGATGAAGCGTTTTCATCAAAAGAATGTATGAAAACCGCTATTAAATATTTGAAAAATCCCATTGTTATAGTACACCCCTTGATTTTAGTCCTTGGATACCGGCATTGAAGTCAAGCTCTTGATGACAATTTCCGAAAGGAGCCTCTCTTTAGATGAAACATACCTCTCATCCTCTTCATTGTTATTAATCACCAGCAAATTTTGACCCATAAGCTTTTTCCCTTCCGTTTCCTCTCCCATAATATGCATCAACGTAGGCATAATATCGATTTGCCCTCCGCAACTTTCATAAATCTCAGCCGGCAAACCTTCGGAACAAATGATCAGAGGCAAATTCCCTCGGTTATCCCACTCTTCTTCCAAATTCCCATAATATTTGTTGAGGCCCTCGTGATCACCATAAATAACCAGAAGCGAACGGTTCAAGGTTCCATTGTCATCCAATGCTTTCACAAAATCGCCGATAGCACCATCCATATAGGATATGCTCTCAAGGTACCGCCGCACCGCCATATTTTCAACGCCATCAAAACGTGTTTTTTTCACCCCGTCCGGTATCACGAATGGAGCATGGCTTGTCAAAGTGATTAAACTAATCATGTATGGTTCCTTCAGCGCCTCCATCTTGATTGCGCACTGTTGGAAAAACGACTCATCACTCAGACCCAGCCCAATATTGCTACTCATCTTCAACATGTCCTTTTGATCAAACTTTTCAATACCCCAAAACCCGTCATATCCCATCTGAGGATACATGCCATTGCGGTTCCAGAAAGTCTCTCTGTCACCATGTGCCGCAATGGAT
>DATFJE010000051.1:0-8925 GCA_035269385.1 Clostridia bacterium | reverse complement strand
AAAGCCTGAACCTCGTAATAGCTCATTTGGGCGGAGGCATTTCAGTAAGCGTGCATGAAAAAGGAAAAATGATTGATATAATCAGCGACGATGAAGGGCCGTTTTCTCCCGAAAGGGCCGGAAGAGTGCCTTGCCGAAGACTTATCGAGATGTGCTATTCGGGTGAGTTCGACAAGAGAACCATGATGAAGAAACTGCGCGGACTTGGAGGAATAAAGTCTTATCTCGATACCCACAGCGCATTGGAAGTTGAAAGCAGAATAGAAAAAGGCGACCAAGAGGCTCTTCTGGTGTATCAGGCCATGGCATATCAGGTTGCCAAGGGAATAGGCGAACTTGCCACAGTCGTAAAAGGCAAGGTTGATGGAATAGTCATAACAGGAGGAATCGCCCATTCCAAAATGATGACAGGATGGATAAAAGAAAGCGTTGAATTCATTGCTCCGGTTTATATAATGGCGGGAGAAAACGAACTCGAGGCACTTGCTATGGGAGCGCTGCGCGTAATTAAAGGAGAGGAAGAACTCCGAGAATATACAGACTGACGAGATGCCTTGATTTCTGCGTTGACTGCGCAAAATCGTCTAGTCACGTATAAGAAATACGCTCCGGCGACAGATTCTGCTTGACGCCTTGAACTAAAGGCATCTCGTCAGTCTGTTTCTGAAAATTAATGCCTTGATTTCTGCGTTGACTGAAAGGCAGTGGAAAGTGGAAAGTGGAAAGAAAAAGAAAAAGACTAAAAAGGGACAGACATTTTAGACTCCATTTTGCATAAGATTGAGCAGTGGGTAGAAAATCAAGTGGAAAGTGGAAAGAAAAGATGTAAGAACAGATATCAGATGTCAGATATCAGGAAAAACAAGGGTAAAGAAACAGCAAAAACAGAAAGCAAAAAAGCAAGAACAGCTTTCAGCTCTCAGCTGGCAGTATGCAGTAAAAGATTGAAGAGCAGATATCAGATGTCAGATATCAGGAAAAGATAATGAGCAGATACCAGATGTCAGATATCAGAAAAGGATTAAAAGCAAAGAATCAAAATTTCTTTATCTTAATGCTTTGTACTTGCTGACAACTGCCAACTGTTTTGCAGTAAAAGAATTAAAAGCAGATATCAGGTTTCAGGAAAAGATTGAAGGACAAAAAAACATTGCAAAGTATTTGCGTTTTAAATGTATTTAAGGTTTTAACGTTTTTGCATTTACTGCCTACTGCCAACTGCCAACTGCCTACTGCCAACTGCCAACTGAAAAAGCTGTTGTATCCGAATTAATCGGAAACAACAGCTTTTAGCTTCCGCTTTGTTTTCTACCATACGTTGTATGGATTAATGAATTCCATGATCTTTTCTGTTTTTTTGTAGGACTCTTCTTCGAGCAGGACCATAAGGTCTTCAATGACAGGAGTCATAGAGCTCTTTGGGAATCTTGAAACATAATTTTTATATGCCTCAAGAAGGTCCGGGTCAAGTATTTCTGTAGGGTATTCATATGCAGGGGTATTGCTTGCTCCGACAAGGAATGTGAAGCGGTACATGTTGTACATGGATTCGGCTTCGCTGAAATAATCCGAATCCGGATATTTGTCCATGAATTTCTCCCAGTCGTTCATGCGCTTGCCGAGTTCGTCCCAGGAAATCATTACTGCCGCATCGCTGTAGGTGTGGTTTTCAACTTCATCTGCGCGATAGGTAAGATAATCGAAAAGATCATCTGAAATGTTTGTTTTGAAGTTGCCGAGCAGGAAGCGGGGACTCGGATCAAGGTAATACATGCCCTCGGCCATGTATACGCTGTAGCCCATGTCTCGGTACTTCTTCATAAGATCTTGAATGGATCCGTCTGGAAGATTTTCGGGTTGACGCAAATCTTCGACTGTGTAGCCATAGAGCGTTTCGGTTAACGGAAGCATTTCAGCTTCCAAGGCCGGCATAAGATTTTCCTGAAGCGTTTTTATACGAATGACTCCCTTGTCTGCCAAATCTACGTTTTCGGTCATTGAAATTATGCTTTTCAGAGTTGAAACCGATTTTGAAACGGGAGTGCTCTTGTCGACCGGCAACAAATCGTTTATACGGTCGCTTAAAGCCTGCTGCAATTCGTCTTCCGAGGCGATGAATGCTCCGTAGCACCATCCGGTCGAGTCTCCCGATCTAACCTTGTACCAGTATTCTTCGTGATCTCCTATTTTTTCTTTGGATTCGGATTTTTCAATCAGGTATACCTCTGAAGGAAAACTCAGCAGGTCAATTCTTTCTGAAGAAGTATCCGGTGATTCCCTGAGGGATATGTTGATGCCGATTATTGTGGCGTTGCCCAAGTTGTTGTTTTCAACAGGTTCTGAAATTTCATCCCCGTTTTCTGCGCCTTCGTCATTCACAGCCCCAGGCGAGCATCCGACGGTAATGAGGGTTATAATAAAAAGCAGGTATAATATTTTCTTCATTGGGAGTCTCCTCGTTGGAATTTGTCTTTTTTTAATTATACAACAACTGTGGCGAAAATTCTTATTATTAAGAGGAAGTTTCAATTTGTAATTTTACTGAAAAATCTGTTATCATTAAGAGAGAAAACCATAGTCGACAATCGGGAATCGTGGATGAAAATAAAAATGGAGTGATGATATGAAATACAGGAAATTTGGAAAGATTAACGAGGAAGTGTCCCTTCTTGGGTTTGGAACTATGCGGCTGCCTATAAACAATGGTAATCCCAAGGATATAGATTTGGAAAAGACGACAAAATTGATTCGCTACGCAATAGACCACGGGGTAAACTATGTGGATACGGCATGGCCATACCATGGAGGAATGAGTGAGAAAGCAGTAGGGCAGGCCCTTTCAGACGGATACAGGGAAAAGGTCCGTCTCGCAACAAAACTGCCTTCGTGGCTTGTGAATAAACCGGAAGATTTTGACGAGCTGCTCGACAAACAGCTTGAGAATCTAAAGACCGACAAAATAGACTACTACCTCATTCATACGCTTAACAGAAAATGGTGGCCCAAGCTTAAAGAAGTAGGACTTTTCGATTTCATAAAAAGGGCCAAGGAGTCGGGGAAAGTGGGACATGTAGGCTTTTCCTTCCACGACACAATCGATATTTTCAAGGACATAGTGGATGGTTGGGATTGGGATTTTTGCCAAATACAATTGAACTTCATGGATGAAGAATACCAAGCCGGTGTTGAGGGTCTCAAGTACGCTGCATCAAAAGGTTTGGGAGTCGTTATAATGGAGCCTTTAAAGGGAGGCAAGATTGTCAAGCCGAATCCAAGAGCGGAAAAAATTTGGGCCAAGGCTGATGTGGTAAGAACTCCTTCGGAATGGGCTTTCAGATGGATTGCCGATTTTCCGGAAGTTTCTGTAGTTCTCAGCGGAATGGGCGAACTCGACGAGGTTATTGAAAATATCCTTACAATGTCAGACGCGGAGCCGGAAAAGCTCAGCCGCAAGGAGCATGAAATAATTGGAGAGGTAAGGGACATGTACAGAAAGTACATCAAAATACAATGTACGGCTTGCGGATACTGCATGCCTTGTCCGTATGGGGTAAGGATTCCCAGAAGCCTCGAGCTTTATAACGACATGTTCATGTTCGACACTCCTAAAGAGGCGAACCGTGTATATTGGGGCTTCTTCACCGAAGAAAACAGGGCTTCAAATTGCAGGAAATGTGGAGCGTGTGAAGCTAAATGTCCGCAAAATCTTAAAATAATGGACCTTTTGGAGCTTGTTGATGAAAAGATGAGAGAAATAAAGGAATAGAACTTGACAGTTGCTTTTAACCTGCTATACTTGGTTTTAACTATTATTTAAAAAGGTGATCATTATGAAAGAGCAAAACAGAAACACGCAAAGCACATATTCATATCTGTTTTTTAGCTGGGGCTATTATTATGCGCCGGTTATTAGTCGTGGAAATGAATATGAAAATTTGCGGAGATAAATGATCCCTGAAGTTGATAATCGAATGGCGATTGGACAGAGGACCTATTTATAGGTCCTCATTTATTTTTTTGAAAGGGGAATAAAAATGATACTAATTTTAAAAAAGGGAATTTCGAATTGTGAAATGGAAAACTTGAAAGAGGAGATAGCGGCGAAGGGTTTCACACCTCATGTTTCCAAAGGCGACGAGTTGACAATAATCGGTTTGGTGGGAGACACTATCTCTTTTCAGGACAGATTCAATCTTTCAGACGAAAGGATCGAGCGCATAGTCAGAATCCAGGAGCCCTACAAGAAGGTCAACAAAATGTTCAAGAGCGGCAATACTGTTGTGGATGTCGCCGGAAGAAAAATCGGAGACGGTAATTTTGCGGTAATAGCGGGGCCATGCTCCGTTGAGACAAGAGACCAGATGGTAGAGACCGCCATGGGTGTAAAGAAGGCGGGAGCCGATCTGCTCAGGGGAGGGGCCTTCAAGCCGAGAACATCTCCATACAGTTTTCAGGGGCTTGGAGAGGGAGGGATAGAACTTCTCCTCGAAGCCAAGAAGGAAACAGGGCTTCCCATAGTTACGGAAATAATGTCAGTAAGGCAACTCGATGAACACGCATGCGACATAGACATGATTCAGATAGGTGCAAGGAACATGCAGAATTTCGAATTGCTCAAGGAAGTCGGATCCCTTGACAAGCCGGTTTTGCTCAAAAGAGGGATGTCCGCTTCGATAAAGGATTTTCTTATGGCGGCAGAGTACATAGCGGCCGGAGGCAATGAAAAAATTGTTTTGTGCGAGAGGGGAATCAGGACATTTGAAAACGCGACAAGAAACACCTTGGACATAAGTGCGATACCTGTCCTCAAGAGGAAAACCCACTTGCCGGTAATTGTCGACCCGAGCCATTCCGGAGGATACTGGTGGCTGGTTGAACCACTTGCGCTTGCATCTGTGGCAGCCGGGGCTGACGGACTCATGATTGAGGTTCATAAATCGCCCAAGGAAGCACTTTGCGACGGGGAACAGTCGCTCAAGCCTGAAAGGTTCGAGAATCTTATGGAATCCATAAGGAACATGGAGGCCTTTAGAAGGGGAGGCTTTTCCGCATGAAGAATGTCACCGTTGTGGGATTGGGGCTTATGGGAAGTTCTTTGGCGGGAGCAATGAAAATGAACGGAGGCTTCAGGGTGACTGGAGTCGACACAAACCCCGATGCAATAGGGAACGCTCTTTCAAATGGATATATAGACAAAGGAATGGAACACTTTGTCGGAGAAGACGAAGTTGATATACTTTTCCTTTGCCTCTACCCGGATGAGATTATCGAATTCATAAGAAACCATAGAAACGATATAGGCAAGGACACTATAGTAACCGATATTTCAGGGATACAAGGTGAATTGTGCAGCCGTATAGAAGCTGAAGCGGAAGGCATTTGCCGAATAGGCGGACATCCCCTTTGCGGTTCTGAAGGCAGAGGCCATGAAAAAGCGACTCCCGGAATGTTCTTCGGAGCCAGCTATATTCTTATAAATACAGAACCGGACAGAAAAAAACAGTTGCAGGAATTGAAAGATGTTTTAAAAGCGGCAGGGATAGGAAAGATAATTGAAATGTCTCCAGGTGAACACGACCGGAGAGTTGCAGTAGTAAGCCACCTTCCTCATCTCATATCATCAGCCTTTCTGACTGCGTTCAATGGAAACGATTTTGAGATTCATGGAGGAAGCTTCAGGGATTTGGCAAGAATTGCAGATATAAATCCTGATTTGTGGACTCAAATCATAAAAAATAATAAAATGTATGTGACGGAGGTTTTGGAAGATTTTATGTCAAGCCTCTCGGGACTTAAGGATATGATAGACAAGGACGACTACGGGTCGGTTTATGAAATGCTTGAGAAAACAAACGAAAAGAAAAGGAGTCTCGCCGAAAATGAAAATTTTTGATTCTGGGATTGGAAAATCTGAAACGGCTATTTTTGTCGGAAGCGCATCCGTGGATTTCAATGAATTTATGGTGGAAAGCCAATACGGCAAGGCTCTTTTCATGATTGATGAGAATGTTTTTAAAATCCATGGAAACCTGATGCAAAAAGAATTCAAGGGGTTTTCGCAGGAAAGGACAATCTTGATACCTTCGGGAGAGTCGAACAAGTCCATAAAAACATTGGAGATGGTATACAAGCGCCTTTCTGAAATGGAGGCCGACAGGGACGATGTGCTGGTTGCCGTGGGAGGCGGAGTTGTTGGCGACATGGCAGGCTTTGCGGCAGGCACATTCAAAAGAGGAATGGATTATGTAAACGTGCCGACTACGCTTTTGGCTCAGGTAGACAGTTCTGTCGGAGGCAAAACTGCTGTCAATCTTGAGTCGGGGAAAAATCTTGTGGGGATGTTTCACCATCCCAAGGCTGTTTTTGCGGACAAGTCCTTTCTTAAGACGCTTGACAAGGAAACGTTGCTTGACGGAATGGCGGAAATGGCAAAATACGGATGCATAGGAGACAAGGAGATCTTCATGTATATGAAGAATATCGTTACAGGCGAATTTTTGGAAAAAAATGCCCGATTCTGCGTCGAGAAATCGCTTTTGACGAAAATGAAGTATGTTTCAGAAGATGAAAAGGACAGAGGCCGGCGCATGCTTCTCAACTTCGGGCACACAATCGCCCATGTGCTTGAGACAATGGAAGGGTATGAATCCATAAGCCATGGAATGGCTGTGGCATGCGGAATGCTGCAGATAACCCGCCTGAGTGAGGCCAGGGGCTTGACAGAGCCGGGAACCGCTAATGAAATCGAACAGATACTGTCCGCTCTGGGATTCGACACCGGTTCGTTCAGGGAAATCCAGGCTGGAAAGGAATCTTTGGACATAATGAGGCAGGATAAAAAGACGATTGACGGATGCCTGAATTTGGTTTTGCTTAAAAGGATCGGAGAAGCTTTCATACATAGGGTGCCCGTTGGTGGTATCGAAGCTTTCTTCGCAGAGGAAAGAGGTTGAAGATGGACAAGGTAAAAATATTCCCCGGGAAATTAAAGGGTAAAATACAAATCCCGACATCAAAAAGTGAGACACACAGGGCTATACTGTGTGCCGCAATGGCAAAAGGAATTTCGACAATCAGGAATGTTGTTATTTCGGAAGACATATCGGCAACAATTGAAGCTGCTCAAGCTTTCGGTGCGGAAGTGGCTAAAATCGGAAGCGGCAGGAACGGCAAATTGTCAGACTTGCTTGTATCTGGAAAAGGACTCCTCGGGAAAACCAGGAAGACTATAGACTGCGGAGAATCGGGATCAACCCTCAGATTTTCAATACCTTTGGCATTGACTACTGGAGAAGAATTCGAATTCGTGGGGCGAGGCAAATTGCCGGGAAGACCCATGGATGATTATTATAGGATTTTCAAGGAAAAGGAAATATCGTTTGAAACAAATGAAGGGAAATTGCCGTTGACCGTAAAAGGAAGGCTTAAAGCCGGCAAATACAGCCTCGAGGGCAATGTGAGCTCGCAATTCGTAACAGGGCTTTTGCTTGCACTCCCCATTTCGGGGGGCACTTCGGAAATAATCTTGAAAAGTCCTCTCGAGTCTGGAACTTATGTGGACATAACACTTAGAGTGCAGGAAGACTTCGGGGTAAAGGTGGAAAGAGATGGCTACGAGAGCTTCCGCATCGAAAACCAAAGCTATCATCCTGCAGATGTCGAGATGGAAGGCGACTATTCGCAAGCCGCCTTCTGGATGGTTGCCGGGCTCATAGGAGAAAGAATTGAGATGGAAGGCCTCAAAAAGGATTCGCCGCAGGGCGACAGGGCGGCGGTCGAATTGCTCAGGAGAATGGGCGGCATGCTTTACGAATCGCCGGGGTTGATGACAGCGGAGCGTTCGAGCATGAAGTCCATAATAATGGATGCTTCAAACTGCCCCGACATAGTGCCGATAATGGCAGTCGCTGCTGCCTTGGCGGAGGGGACAACAATAATAAAGAATGCAGAGAGGCTGAGATACAAGGAGTCGGACAGGCTGAAAGCAACAAAGGAGGAGCTAAGCAAGCTTGGAGCAAACATTGAAGAGACAGATGACGGACTTGTTGTTCGTGGAGTCAAAGCTTTAAAGGGAGGAGCAAAAGTTTGGAGCCACAACGACCACAGGATAGCAATGGCTCTTGCAGTTGCATCCACGGTTTGCCAAGAGCCTGTTGTTATAGAAGGAATGGATGCAATAAGAAAGTCCTATCCGGAGTTTGTGAATGACTTTAAGAAATTGGGGGGTGAAATTCATGAGTGCGACATGGGGTAGAAATTTAAAGCTTACAATATTCGGAGAATCTCATGGAACCTGTGTGGGAGGAGTAGTGGACGGATTGCCGCCAGGGATGGTTTTTCCGGTCGATTTGATCGAATTCGAATTGCGCAGGAGGAAACCAGGCGGAAACCTTGCGACGGCGAGGAAGGAAGACGATTCATATGAAATCATAAGCGGCCTTTACGAAGGAAGGACTACAGGAGCTCCTCTTGCTGTTGTTTTCAGAAACAATGACACAAGATCGGCAGACTATGAGGAACTGAGAAAAAAACCAAGACCGTCTCATGCAGACTATGTGTCAATGGTAAAATACAAGGGTTTTGGCGACCATAGGGGAGGAGGACGTTTTTCGGGGAGGCTTACGGCATTCTTGGTGTTCGCCGGGGCTTTGGCAAAATCCGTTCTATCGGAAAGCCAGGGCATAGAAATAGGAAGCCATTTGCTTAAGGTGGGTCAAGTCGAGGACAAAACGTTTGAAACGGAAATACCTTCAGGAGAATTGAAACGTCTTTGCGGTATGGACATGCCTTTTTTAAAAGATGGTCTTAATGAAAACGCCTCGAGCTATTTGGAAAAAATGAAAAAACTTGGAGATTCAGTGGGCGCGCTTGTCGAGACCGCCGCCATTGGAGTTCCCGTGGGGATAGGGGAGCCTTTCTTTGATT
>DATFJE010000050.1:0-9579 GCA_035269385.1 Clostridia bacterium | reverse complement strand
AAGGACTACAGAAGAAAGCAAGGACACAGACAGCCGTATACAAAAGTCAAGATTGACGCAATCAACGCATAGGAAAGTTGGAGCAACGTCGTGATAGAAATAATGCTTTATAGAGAAGACACCGAAATCATGGGGTTTGAAATTTCCGGACATGCTGAAAGCGATGAATACGGAAGGGACATAGTTTGCGCAAGCGTTTCGGTTCTCGCTCAGACCGCCGTAAACGCATTAGGCGAATTGACCGGCATCGATTTTGAATATGAGGTGGCGGAAGGCTATCTAAGATGTCTTGTTCCGAAGAAATTGCCATCAGATGAAAAGCAAAAGGTGGCGACAATAATGAAGACGATTTATGTGGGATATGAAAGCGTTGCTGAAAGCTATCCCGATTATGTGAATATTCGTGTAAGGAGGTGCGACGATTATGATGATTAAAATGAATCTCCAACTTTTCTCAAGCAAGAAGGGTGTCGGTTCTTCGAAGAACGGTAGAGACAGTGAATCAAAGAGATTAGGCGTCAAAAGGGCTGATGGCCAATTTGTGAGCGCTGGAAGCATTCTGGTCAGACAGAGAGGCACAAAAATCCATCCGGGTTTGAATGTCGGCAGAGGTGGCGACGATACGCTGTTTGCAAAGTCTGACGGGATTCTTAAGTTCGAACGAAAAGGCAAGGATCGAAAACAGGCCAGTGTTTATCCGGCAAGTGTTGACGTTCAATAGAAAAAAGGCCCATGCCCTTTATGAGGTGTGGGCTTTTTATTGTTAGAGGGTGGAAATATGTTTATAGATGAAGCAAAAATATCGGTAAGGGCAGGAAAAGGCGGAGACGGAGCGATTTCATTTCGGCATGAGAAATATGTGCCTGACGGCGGACCCGACGGCGGAGACGGAGGAAATGGTGGAAACATAATACTTCGAGTAGACGACGGAATGAAAACGCTTATGGATTTTCGCTACAAGACAAAGTACAGTGCGGAAAATGGAGAAAACGGCGGCAAAAAGAAAATGTTCGGAAAGAATGGCCGCCATTTGACTTTGAGTGTACCTCCGGGAACAGTAATAAAAGATGCGGAAACAAATTTGATAATCGCGGATCTTGTAGAAAAAGGACAATCCGTGATAATAGCAAGAGGCGGAAATGGTGGAAATGGAAATACCAGATATAAGAGTTCTATACGCCAGGCTCCTAATTTTGCTGAGTCAGGCGATCCGGGTGAAGAAAAAATTCTTGTGCTTGAACTTAAGCTTCTTGCCGAGGTAGGATTGATAGGTTTGCCAAATGTAGGCAAATCTACTATCCTTTCGAAAGTCTCAAAAGCAAAACCCAAAATAGCCAATTACCATTTTACTACTATTCATCCCAATCTGGGCGTGGTCGAAGCTGTGAAGGGAAAGAGCTTCGTAATGGCCGACATTCCGGGATTGATAGAAGGAGCGCATCAGGGGACCGGTTTGGGACACGATTTTTTGAGGCATATTGAAAGAACCAGATTGCTTGTGCATGTGGTCGACATATCGGGTTCTGAAGGACGAAATCCCTTAAATGACTTCGAAATGATCAATGAAGAGCTTAGGTCCTATTCGGCTGATTTGGCTGCCAAAAAACAGATCGTAGTAGGCAACAAGACTGATTTGGCTGAAGGTTCGTCCGACATAGATTCTTTTAGAAATGAAATGGAGAGTCGTGGATACGATGTATTTTTCATTTCAGCCGCAGCGAGCGACGGTTTGGATGATTTGATGAAAAACATAACCGGCATCTTGGACAAGCTGCAGCCGGCCGAAACATTGGACATTGGACAAGACAAGGAAGATCACAAGCTTTACCGGTATAAGAAGAAAGAACGTGACTGGGAAATTGAAAAAACGAATGAAAAATTCCGGATTACGGGATATTCGGTTGAAAAGCTTATGAAATCAACCAATTTCGAGGATTGGGATTCCGTACAGAGATTTCAGGGAATATTAAAAAAGAAGGGTGTTTTCGAAGAACTGAAGAAAATGGGCGCAGTAGACGGTTCGACAATTGAGATAGAAGGATATGAATTCGATTATATCGAATAAGGGGGTGTTTGAATGACGGGTAAACAAAGAAGTTATCTTAAAGCCTTGGCGAACGGACTTGGGACAAAAGCCCAGATAGGAAAAGAAGGCATTACCGATGCGGTTTTGGCTCAATTGGATCAAATTCTTGAAGCGAGAGAGCTTGTGAAAGTCCACGTGCTCGAAAATTGCCAATTATCGGCAAAGGAAGCGGCAAATCAAGCCGCAAAAGACTTGAAAGCAGAATTCGTACAGGCGATAGGAAGGAAATTCGTCATATATAGAGAATCAAAAGATAATAAGACCATTGAATTGCCGTAGATTTTTTGAAAATTTAATTTTCGCGGAGGATGGAATGTATAAAAATCAATTGGTGCTGGAGGACGATAAAAAATACAGGATTGGCATTATGGGTGGAACTTTTGACCCCATCCATTATGGGCATCTTGTCATAGCAGAACAGATAAGGCAAAATTACAATCTTGACAAGGTTATCTTCATTCCAGTGGGAATACCGCCACACAAGAGAGAACTTCGGATAACAAAAGGCGAACATCGATATCTGATGATTTTACTTGCCACTATGACCAATCCGTACTTGGATGTTTCACGCATCGAGATAGACAAGAAGGATGTTTCATACACAATAGAGACCATGAGAGAACTTAAGAAAAAATACGTCGACAAAGATGTGGAGTTTTATTTCATAATAGGGGCGGATGCAATAAGTACAATTGAATCATGGAAGGAACCGGCTGAATTGCTGAAGATGTGCAAATTCATAGCAGCAACAAGACCCGGTGTGACAAACAGCAACATGTCTTCCATGATAGAGTATTACAAAGACAGCTATGCCGCCGACATACAGACGATGGTTGTATCGGCTGTGGATATTTCATCCACGGACATAAGGAATAGAATTGCCGGCAACAGGCCAATCATGTATCTCCTTCCAGAAGCTGTAGAGCATTATATAATGAAGAACGGACTGTATTCGGAGGGGAATGATGAGTAATCGGGAAGATGTCGTCAAATGGCTTTTCAGGAATTTGAAAAAAAAGAGGTTTGACCACGTGATGGGTGTTTTGAAGATGGCGATTGAACTTGCTGAAGTTCACGGAGTTTCAATGGAAAAAGCTGAAACGGCCGCTCTCTTTCATGATTATGCCAAAAACTTTTCCGACGAAGAAATGCTAGCGCGTATCGAAGATGAAAGTCTACAGGATGAAAATCTTTCTGTTTGCGCATCGATAAATCTTTACCATGGCATAGTCGGGGCGAGCATCGCTGAGAAAGAATACGGAATAGACGACAGGGATATTCTAAATGCCATAAGAAATCATACATTTGGAAGGGTCGGCATGTCGAAGCTTGAAAAGATAATATATCTTTCAGATATGATTGAACCTTCCAGGAATTTCAAAAGCGTGGAGGAAATAAGAAAAAAGGCATTTTTGGATTTGGACAATGCAATGGTAATGGCATTGGATAAAACGCTTCTTTATCTTATAGGCCGAGGCGAGGCGATAAACATTAATACGATATGTGCAAGAAACGATTTTCTGGCGGGCAGTTGAAAAAGGACAATGGGTAAAGGAGGCGTCTAAGATAGACAATATAAAAATAAGAGAAATAGTGAAAGCGATTGATTCTAAAAACGGCAAAGACATAGAAGTTCTAGATATTTCAAAACTTACAAGCGAAATGGAAGTTTTCATCATCGCGACTGGAAAAACCGATAGAAATACAATGGCGATAGCCGACGAAGTGGAATACAATCTCAAAAAGAGAGATATGTTCCCGTCCCACAAAGAGGGATACAGGAATGGAAGCTGGATACTTCTCGACTATGGAGATGTTGTTGTACATATATTCAAGCCGGAGGAACGGATGTTTTACAGCTTGGAAAAGCTTTGGAGCGGTTCTGCGCGATTGGATGTTGACAGTCTGCTGGAAAATAATTAAAATAGATAGTAATTGAATATGGAACAAGGGGAGCAGTAAGAAGATCCTTCTGTCTAAGAGAGCCGGTGATTGCTGGAAGCCGTCACAGAAACAATCTGAACTCGCCCCAATATAAACAGGAGTGGCTTCCTTTATCAGGCTCTAAGAGGGCTTTATTGCCAAGTAGGGTGGTACCGCGAGAAAATCTCGTCCCTATGGGGAACGATTGTTTCTAGTGGTGCTTTTTTTATTGCAGATTTTAATGAGGGAGGAGTACCTTTATGGAAAGATACAATTTTAATAAAATCGAAAAAAAATGGCAAAAGGAATGGGAAGACAAAGATGTCTTCAAAGTGCATGAAGATCTTGAAAAAGAAAAATACTATGTGCTTGAGATGTTCCCGTATCCTTCAGGAAAATTGCATATGGGACACGTTAGAAACTATTCCATAGGCGATGTAGTTGCACGCTACAAGAAAATGAACGGATTCAACATACTTCATCCTATTGGATGGGACGCTTTCGGTTTGCCGGCGGAAAACGCGGCAATAAAAAATAACATCCATCCCGATATCTGGACCAAGCAGAACATTTCCGAAATGAAGCGGCAGTTAAAACAATTGGGACTGAGCTACGACTGGGACAGGGAAGTCACTACATGCAACGAGGAATATTACAAATGGACACAATGGATTTTTGTTCAGCTTTACAAGAATGGTCTTGCATACAAGAAAAAATCTGCAGTCAACTGGTGCCCGTCTTGTGAAACCGTTTTGGCAAATGAACAGGTTGTAAACGGAAAGTGCGAAAGATGCGAAACAACAGTTGTAAAGAAAAATCTTGAGCAGTGGTATTTCAAGATCACCGATTACGCTCAAAGGCTTCTCGATGATTTGGATTTGCTCGAAGGCTGGCCTGAAAAAGTGAAGACGATGCAAAAGAATTGGATAGGGAAAAGCTACGGTTCGGAAATGACCTTTGAAATTGAAGGAATGGAAGAGAGTATGGAAGTTTTCACAACGAGACCGGATACCACATACGGAGTAACTTTCATGGTTTTTGCTCCAGAACATCCGCTTGTGTATGAAATGGTCAAAGGAACTGAGTACGAATCGGATTACAATGCTTTCATGGACAAGATAAGATCTTCGAGCGACATCGAAAGAACGTCTGCAAATGTTGAAAAAGAAGGTTTCTTTACAGGTAAATATTGCGTTAATCCGCTTAACGGTGTCAAAATACCAATTTATGCAGCAAACTATGTTCTTATGGGTTACGGAACCGGAGCAATAATGGCTGTGCCTGCACATGACGAAAGAGACTTTGAATTCGCCCAAAAATACGGCCTCAAAATAATTCCGGTAATAACTCCAGAAGACAAGATGCTTACCGAAGAAATGGAAGAAGCTTACATTGGAAACGGAAAGATGATAAATTCCGGAAAGTTCAACGGACTCGACAGCAAAGATGCAATAGACAAAGTAAGCGAATATATGGAAGAGTCGGGAATTGGAAAGAGAACTGTCAACTTTAGGCTCAGGGATTGGCTAATATCAAGGCAAAGATATTGGGGAGCACCTATACCGATAATGTTCTGCGAAAAATGCGGCGAGGTTCCTGTTCCGGAAGATGATCTTCCAGTCAAGCTCCCGACCGATGTGGAGTTCAGCGGAAAGGGGGATTCTCCTCTCGGAACAAGCGAAAGTTTCGTCAACACAATATGTCCGATTTGCGGCGGCAAAGCACGCAGGGAAGTCGATACAATGGATACCTTCGTATGCTCTTCATGGTACTTCCTGAGATATGCGGATGCGAGAAACGACAAAGAAATATTCAGCAGGGAAAATGCAAAATACTGGATGAATGTCGATCAATACATCGGCGGGGTTGAACATGCAATTCTACATTTGCTGTACGCCCGTTTTTTCAACAAATTCCTTTATGACCAGGGACTGTCCCCTGAAACCGAGCCTTTTAAAAACCTCTTGACCCAGGGAATGGTATTGAAAGACGGATCCAAAATGTCCAAGTCCAAAGGAAATGTAGTGAGCCCGGAGGAGATAATTGCGAAATACGGTGCTGACACCGCAAGGCTTTTCATATTGTTTGCATCACCTCCTGAAAAAGACCTCGAGTGGAGCGATGCCGGAGTGGAAGGCTCGTTCAGATTCTTGAACAGAGTCTGGAGACTTACGCATTATGCTTTGGAAGAGATTGAGTCGCAAGGACGCTTGGTCGACGGCCCGATGGAAAAAGAGATGCAATACCACATAAATGCAACAATAAAGAAGGTATCTGACGATGTTGAGGGACGTTTCAACTTCAACACTGCAATCAGCGCAATAATGGAGCTTGTAAATGAAACCTACAAATACATGGACACGGAATACGATCATGCGACAATGAATGAAGCCATTGAGACCATACTGACATTGTTGGCTCCATTTGCTCCTCATATGATGGAGGAGCTTTGGGAAATATCGGGGCACAAAGGAAGCGTGCATGATTTGTCATGGCCGCAATATGATTTGGCGAAGACGGTGCGTGATGTTGTTGAGATTGTTGTGCAAATAAATGGAAAAGTCAAAGAAAGGTTAATGATTGAAAGAAAAGCCGGAAAAGATGATGTTGAAAAACTCGTTATGGGAATTGACAAAGTCAAGTCTGCTATAGAAGGAAAGGAAATGAAGAAATTCATATACGTTCCTGGGAAATTGGTCAATATTGTAGTAAAATAATGCTGCAAATACTATTTGGAGGTAGAAAGATGAAAATAAAAATGTTCAACACTGAAAATGCGCCTGCGGCTGTAGGTCCATATTCGCATGCCGTAATTGCCGGCGAAATGATTTACGTGTCCGGCCAAGTGCCTTTCGATCCTGCCAAGGGCGAATTGGTGAAATCCGGAATAGAGGATGAGGCAAAACAATGTCTTGAGAATTTGAAATCAATTCTGGTTGATGCGGGAACCAATCTTGAAAAGGTGGTAAAAGCTACAATATTCATCAAAAACATGGACGATTTCGGAAAAATAAACGCAGTCTACGGAACATATTTCAACGAACACAAACCTGCAAGGGCTTGCGTTGAAGTTGCAAGACTTCCTTTGGGTGTCAATGTAGAAATTGAAGTGATTGCGGCTCTATAGGCTGAAAGGAAAAAACTCCCGATGTAAAATATCATCGGGAGTTTCTGTTTTTTTGTTTTGTTTTTTTGATTCGTTTGAGTCTATTCACTGTCACATGGGTTCTCCAGGCGAGATAGAGCAGAAAAAAGATTGAAAATGAGGCAAGCCAGTTTATATTTTTCGTGAATTCGGAAAGTTTGTCCTTCAATGTTTTTTCGAGTATTGTTTTTTCGGCTGTAAGAGGAACGGTTCCTATAAGTTTTTCGTCCATTGAAAAGGTTATTTCACCGACAAGGTCGCCCTTGACAACAGGTGCATTAAGATTTTTATTGAGATGTATTTCACTTTTTACGGCATCCATAGGCGTTCCGGCCGGAATGGTTTGAATAAGATTTTCACTGCTCACGACTTCCAGGGAATCTTCCTTTCCGCCTGCCACATCCGCTGTAATTATTTTTTCGCCCTTGTTTGAAAGTGTAATGTTTTCAAACGAGTCGAGCCCAAAGTCTATAAGTTTCCTGGTATCGGTGTAAATATTCTTTTGTTGGGATTTGAAAACTGCGGTTACGACCCTGCGGCCCCCTTTAGAGGCAGTTGTAACAAGACATTGCTGTGCTGCCATGGTGTAGCCGGTTTTTATACCGTCCACTATAGGATACTTTATGTCTATCCAATTCCCGTCATAGTAAATCTGGTTGCCGCTGCCTGTGCCCCAAAGGAAACGGTTGCCATTTTTCAAATAGCGTGATTCGGGCTGTTTTTCGGTCGGAGCTATAACATAGTTCACAGTATGTACAATATCCCGAAATACATCATTTTCGTAAGCTTGGCGGGCAATAAGGACCATGTCGTGAACTGTCGTTACATGGGTCTCGTCCGGAAGACCGTTGGGATTTGCAAAATTCGTATTTGTTGCGCCAAGTTCTCTTGCGCGGGCATTCATAAGTTCGACAAAGTTTTCAACATCTCCTGAAACAGCTTTTGCCAAAGCGACGGCTGCATCGTTAGCAGACTCAAGAAGCAAAGCATGGAGAAGATCCTCGACTGAAATTATTTCATCCGCAAACAGGTATATGCGGCTTCCCTCCGTAAAAGGTGTTTCATCGTCTATGAGGATATTCGTATCAAGTTCAAGAGCTTCAATGGAAAGCAGAGCGGTCATTATCTTGGTTGTGCTGGCAGGGTACATTTTCTTGTCCGGATTTTTTGAAAAAAGTATTTTTCCCGAATCGTAATCCATCACTATCGCGGATTCTCCAACTATCTCGGATGAAGACAGTGCATGAGATTGAATCGCGGTTGTGAAAAGAATAGATAATACAAGCGGGAAGGTCAAAAGCAATTTATTTAATGGAGTTTTTATATGTGCCAACTGATCACCTCTTTCTTATACAACTAATTATTATAGCAGAAAACGTTCGGTTGTTCCATGAAAGTGCTTCTACACTTGATTGGATATATGTGGTATTATTAGTTTGTCAAGAATTGCGGAGGTATTTCTCATGTTTGACAAAAGAGACGGCAGATTCAATACGGCAATAATTTTATTGGCTGTGGCAATTGTTATTGTTGGAATCTGGGGATTCAAATCTAAAAGGGATCGGGAATCAAATATACGAGAACAGCTTTTGGAAGCGTCCGAAACCCAAAGCGAACTGTCCTTGCAGGATGAAGAAAAAGAAAACCCGAAATTTTTATATGTTGACATATGCGGTGCCGTGGCGAAAGAGGGCTTTTATGAATTGCCATTTGACAGCCGTGTTTACGATGCCGTGCAAATGGCAGGAGGGCTTTTGGAGAATGCAGACACAAAGCGAATAAACCTGGCGCAAAAGGTATATGATCAGCAAAAGATAATCATTCCTGCATTTGGTGACGGCTTGACAGAAGAAGAAACAGAAGATGGCCTTATAAACATTAATACGGCAAGCAAGGCTCTTCTTGAGGACTTGCCGGGAATAGGTCCAGCTTATGCGGAACGCATAGTTGAATACAGACAGAAGAATGGGGGTTTTAAAAGCAAGGAGGAATTAATGGAGATTAAGGGTATAGGTGAAAAGACCTATGCCGGGATGGAAGAATGCTTTTGCATTTATTGAGGAGGAGATGATTGGAAATGGATGAAAGAAGCATAAAGCGTCTGACGGAACTTTCAAAAAGCTCCGGCTGAGCGGCTAAAATAGGTCCTGAGACCTTATCGCAGGTTCTGCGAGATTTGCCTAAGTTTGATGATGAAAATTTGTTAGTCGGATTCGATAAATCTGACGACGCTGCAGTATATAAAATAAACGGCGACACTGCAATAATACAGACTCTCGATTTTTTTACGCCTATTGTTGACGACCCTTATCTTTTTGGACAAATTGCGGCGACAAACTCTCTGAGCGATGTATACGCAATGGGAGGCAAACCCGTAATAGCAATGAACATAGTGGGATTTCCGAAGTATCTTGACATAAAGATA
>DATFJE010000049.1:0-7341 GCA_035269385.1 Clostridia bacterium | reverse complement strand
GCGTGTATGTTATGGCCGCTGTAAGTGTCGTCTTTCCATGGTCAACGTGTCCGATTGTTCCGATGTTGACATGCGGTTTCGTTCTTTCGTATTTAGCTTTTCCCATTTCCTTTCGTCCTCCTTTATTTGGTTGATTTATTTATTTGGAGCCCATGAGCGGATTCGAACCGCTGACCTACGCCTTACCATGGCGTTGCTCTACCTTCTGAGCTACATGGGCACTTAAATCGATCTCATTTCCAAAAACTTTTCCAGTTTTCTCTTGACTCTCTGCAGCGCATTGTCGATTGATTTTATGTGCCTGTCAAGCAAAACAGCAATTTCCTGATAAGATTTCCCCTGCAAATAGTAAGATAGCACCTGAAGCTCTAGCTTGCTGAGGATTTCGCCTATCTTTTCCTCTATGCTTATTACTTCTTCCCTGGATATAATCAATTCTTCGGGATCGGTGATTCTTGCACCCGTAAGAATGTCCAAAAGTGTCCTGTCTGAATCTTCGTCATAAATCGGTTTGTTGAGCGACACATACGAGTTGAGCGGTATGTGTTTCTGTCTTGTTGCCGTTTTTATTGCTGTTATTATTTGCCTTGTTATGCAAAGTTCAGCAAAAGCTCTGAAAGAAGATATCTTGTCGGCTCTGAAATCCCTTATTGCCTTGAAGAGCCCTATCATGCCTTCTTGTATGATGTCCTCCTTGTCGGCTCCTATAAGAAAATACGACCTCGCCTTTGCTCTTACGAAATTCTTATATTTCTTTATAAGAAAATCCTGTGCATACAGATCGCCGTCCCTGGCGCATTCGACGATGTGTTCGTCTTCCATGCACTCATATTCGGGATACGCTATGCTTTTCGCTTTAGTGGATTGTTCCATGAAATGCACGCCCCCCGATTTTGATAACGATATTATTATAACTTGCATCATTTAAAATATCAAGCATCAATCTACTTTTTACCCCATTTGCCCAAAGCATCAAGAATTTCCCTGTCCAGCGAATCGGAAAGGAAAGATTTGGCTTTTTCCTTTTCATCGATTTTCAAAGCGATTTTCCTTTTTGCTCTATCCATTTCCAGGCGCAATTCCCTTGATGACATTCTCGAAGCGCCTTTGCCCAATATGAATTGCTGTTCCGCTCCGTCAGATGTTGCAACAATTACGATGTTTTTGCGGCTGACCGTCAGTTCGGCTGTCCTTTTCTCAATATAAGAGTCCGCCGTCTGATGAATCTTTGTATAAAAAACGGAAACATTGTCGAATACCTGTCTTCTTGCCATTCTGCTTTTGTTTCGATAGGCATCAAAAACAATCTCTATCGATGTTCCTGTAAAGGCTCCGTATTCCGACAATTCCTCTATGAGCATATCCCTTGCGGATTCAAGATTTTCCATTCCGGCATCAATAAGTTTTTTCCAATCATTGATCACATTGTACCCGTCAACTATAAGAATCCTATTTTGATTCATGACTCTAAATCCCTCTGTCTGCGAACTTCGTACATGAGAATGGAGGCTGAAACAGATGCATTAAGGGAATTCACTCTTCCCTTCATTGGAATCCTGACCAGAAAATCACACTTTTCTTTTACCAGCCTGCTTATTCCCTGCCCTTCGTTTCCTATTACCAATGCTGTATGCCCTTTGAAATCTTCATTATAATACAACTTGTCTCCATTCATATCCGCTCCCGTAACCCACACACCGTTTTCTTTCAATTTCTCTATTGTTTTGACCAGGTTCACGACCTTGCATACCGGAACGTATTCAACGGCTCCGGCAGAGGTTTTTGCCACAATTGGGGTTAGCGTGGCCGAACGTCGCTTTGGAATGATTACAGCATCCGCCCCTGATGCATCGGCTGTCCTCAAAACAGAACCAAGATTGTGCGGATCCTGTATCTCGTCAAGCAAAATCAGGAATGCCGGCGTTTCGCTTGCCCTTATATTTTCAATCAGTTCATCCAATTCCAGGTATGAATGGGCGGAAACTTTTGCCAACACGCCTTGATGGGCGCGATTTTCTGACATTTCATCGATTTTCTTTCTGTCTACGAATGAAACGGGTATTTTTTTTTCTTTTGCCATATCGAGTATGGTCTTTACGTTGGCGCTCTTGCCGCCTTTTGCGATGTATATTTTGTCTATTGTACGGCCCGAAGCAAGAGCTTCCTCAACCGGATGCCGCCCCTCAACATAAGCCTTCTCTTCACTCATAGGACACCTCTTTACACCATGTTTTCATATTTGTTTTTCACTTCGTCCATCATTCCGCAACTCATTGGACCTTCAGGGCAGCGGCCTTTTATGCACGATGGTCCCGATTTCTCAAAAATGGTAGGAGCAACTCGCTTTACGCATTTCAGCATTTCATCAGCCACAGAGTGTATCTCCCACTGGGCCCTGTTGCAGCATCTCTGTTCAAAGAAATGAATAAGAGTCCTCGCATTCATTGTCACAACAATCTTTGTTTCGCATGCATTCGGAAAAACAAAACGGGCGTCTTCGATGGCCTTCTTTTCCATTTCCCCCATCCGCCTTTTTGTCATTTCTTCTCCGCCTTCCACATACGAATCATAAAGAAGCTCTGAAATCTGCTTGTACGCCTTGCGGCTGTTTTCCATGGCTTCCTCGAATACAGCGAGCGCTTCAGGGTTTTCGGATATTGCAGGCGGAACAATATAATTGAAGTCGTCAATCTTCACATATCTCTGCGACTGCTGTGAATACGAAGCTATGCGGTGCCGTACAAGCTGGTGGGTGCATACGCGGCTTATGCCCTCTATTCCAAATGTGAATGACACGTGCTCGATAGGCGACATGTGCCCCATCTTCATGAGTATTCTAATGAACTTTTCGGTGCTTTCTTCCTCAAGCTTTTCCATTATTTCGGACACCCCGACCGGTGAATAGCAAAGTTTTGCTGCCGATGCAACCACCTTTTCAGGATCCGGTGTGTGCTGAATCAACTCGACTCTCATATCATTCCTCCTCCTGTGCATTTTCCATGGATATCGAAAAATCTCCATACGGCAAAATCCAGAAAATATATTTCCTTACCCTCGCCGTGTAGTGGCCGCTAAACTCCATAGGCCGTTTTTCATTATCCTCAACTATTATTGTCGCGGCTTCCTCGTCTGTCTTTTTGATTTTCACAATTTTATAGGAGAGCACATCGGTTTTGTTCAAGGCCCATTTTTCGCGACTTTCTATTGTTTGCTCTACATATTGACTAAATTCCTTTTCCTCCTCATTCAAATCATTGACGCCGTCAAGAAAAAGCGATTTCATTGTCAAAAGCAACAGCATTGCCATAATCGCCAATAGATAGATTCTTTCCCTATTACCCATTGGTTACCTCCCGCCTGAGGCATCTTCAATAAAAGCTATGGCGGCCTCCACTATTTCATTTATTCGATCATGATTGCCGTGAAGATGGTGGTATCCAATCAAGGCCTCAAACCCTGTGGCGTATTTGTAGTCCGAAAGCGTAGCATTCTTCGGTATTGAATTCGACTTTTGGTTGCGGCCTTTTTTTACAATTCCCCATTCCTTTTCTGACAGAATTCCCTTTATTGCGTGGACAGTTGCCGCCTGCGCAGAAGCTTTTACATAGCGGGTCGCAAATCTGTGAAGTTTATTGACATTTCCCCTGTGTTTTTCAACCAGGTGGGTTCTGATGCCAGCCTCGAATATGGCATCTCCCACATAGGCAAGAACAAGCGGAGGATAAGTTCTTTCCTCTCCTTTTTCCATACAGATTACCGCCTTTTCCATTTTACGCCTTGAGGCGTGTCTTCAAGCGCAATGCCCTGCTCACTCAGCTTGTCCCTTATTTCATCGGCAAGAGAATATTTTTTTTCCTTCCTCGCAAGTTGCCTCTGGTCAATGAGTTCCTGTATTTCCGCGTCGAGCATTTCTTCCTGCTTTTCAAGGAATCCCAACACTCCGCTTAGCTCAACGAGTTTATCCAATTCTTTTTCAGCAAACTCTTTTGAACTGTTTCCGTCTGTTTGAGAATTTATATGCTTTGAAAGTTCGAATATCGCCGCCAATGCATCGGCGGTGTTCATGTCGTCGTCCATTGCCGAAACAAATTTCAGTTTGTGGGAATCCATGTCTTGCAAAGCTTTCTTTTCAGTATCGTCCATTTCAACTCTCACCGAGTGTTTCAATATATGTTCAAGATTTTTTTTGGTGTTGTAGAGTCTTTCAAGACTTACTTTTGCCTGTTCCATCAAGTCCCTGTTGAAATTAATCGGATTCCTGTAGTGTGCCGACAAAAGAAAAAATCTTATGACCTCTCCTTCGTATTCCTTTCTTATGTCTCTGACCGTGAAAAAATTGCCTTTCGATTTGGACATTTTTTCATTGTTGATTGTAATGTATCCATTGTGCATCCAATATTTCACATATGGCTTTCCTGTAGCAGCCTCGCTTTGGGCTATTTCATTTTCATGATGCGGAAAAATCAAATCCTGTCCTCCGGCATGTATGTCGAGAGTATCTCCAAGATACTTTGTAGACATGACCGAGCACTCTATATGCCAACCCGGCCTTCCCATTCCCCATGGACTTTCCCATCCCGGTTCGCCGGGCTTTTGGTTTTTCCAAAGAACGAAATCGGTTGGACTTTTCTTTTCCGTATTGACTTCTATTCTGGATCCACTTACAAGGTCTTCAATGCTTTGTCCTGAAAGCTTTCCGTAACCTTCAAATTTTTTCGTATCGTAATAGACATTCCCTTTTTCGGCGTAAGCATATCCCTTGTCCACAAGAACCTTGACAAATTCTATTATTTCAGGGATGGTTTCAGTCACGCGTGGATGTTTTGTAGCTCTTCTTACCCCCAGTGCATCCGCGTCATCAAAATATTCTTTGATATACTTGTCTCCCACTGCCTCAGAAGTTATCCCTTCTTCAATAGCCCTTTTGATTATCTTGTCGTCGACATCGGTGAAATTCTGCACATAATTCACCTTATACCCTTTATACTCCAAATAGCGCCTGGCGGTATCGAATACCACGAAAGGACGCGCATTTCCTATGTGAAAGAAATTATACACAGTAGGACCACAAACATAAAAATTCACCTCGCCTTCATTTAAAGGTATGAATTCTTCTTTCCTGTTGCTTTGAGTATTGTAAATCCTCATGTCGATTCCCCTTTCTCGATTATCGTATCGCGGCAATAAAAAATCTCCGCACCTGTGCTATGCACAGAGACGAAGATTTCCGCGTTTCCACTCTGTTTGCCCCTCGCAAAAGGGACCTCTCTTTTACCGTCAACGCCGGTTCACGTCCGAATCTACCATTCTCGATCCGGAAGCTCCAAGGTGCACTCATCGCCTGAAATGAAACCGCTTTCAGCAAATGCGGCTGCTCTCTGTATTCCAGTTTAGCCGATATTATTTCCTCTTCAAAGCCTTATGCCATATTGTTTTCGAGCATATAATCTATACGTTCGATTATTGTTTTTCTTCCCAATACTTCAATTATCTCTACCATTTCAGGTCCATGCATTTGCCCGGTCAGGGCAATTCTTACAGGCATGAAAAGATTTTTACCTTTTATTCCTGTTTCTTTCTTAAGCGTCTTGAAAATCGTTTTTCCGAACTCGGAGTCAATTGACTCCGCTCCTTCAACCTTTTCCTTCAAGACGTTCAATAAACCGGGAACATGCTCCATCCTCAGAAGATCCATTGCTTCTTCGTTTTCAACAGCAACCTCTTTCCCGAAGAAAATTTTCGCTTCATCACCTATTTGGCTCAAATACGAAAGATTGTCCCTTGAAACCTTTACCACCAGCCGAATCCAATCGTAACGGCAGCTGCAGTCTTTTTCACTTACAAGTCCCGCTTCCTTGAGGTATGGTATGCAGAGACGCGTGAGCCTGTCTATGTCAGCTTCTCTTATATAATGCGCGCTTACCCAATTCAGCTTGTCGACATCGAAAACGCCTCCGCTTTTGGAAACCCTTTCCAAACTGAATTTTTCCACAAGCTCTTCCATTGACATTATTTCCTGGTTGTCTTCCGGAGCCCATCCAACCATTGCTATATAGTTGACCAAGGCCTCCGGCAGGTAGCCCTTCTTTCTGAAATCCCCAACCGCTACATCTCCCTGCCTCTTGCTGAGTTTCTTCTTATCCCTGTTGAGTATGTTTGGAAGATGAACAAACTGCGGAGCCTCCCATCCAAAGGCTTGGTAAGTGTATATATGCTTTGGAGTCGAAGGCACCCATTCCTCGCCTCTTATTACGTGGGTTATCCCCATAAGATAATCGTCCACTATGACAGCAAGGTGATATGTTGGATATCCGTCGCTTTTCATCAACACCTGGTCATCCATGTCGTCCGTATTTACCGATACACGGCCTCTCACCAGATCGTTGAAAACTATTTCGTGGTTGGCGGGAAGCTTAAGCCTAATAACATGCGGTTCGCCCTCTGCAACCCTTTTTCTGGCTTCTTCCAGGCTTATCCCTCTGCAAAGTCCGTCATATTTTGTAATTTGCCCCATTGCCTTCTGATCATTCCTGAGTTTGTCCAATCGTTCCTTTGTACAGAAACAATGATATGCATGACCGCTTTCCAACAGCTGATCTATATATTTCTTATAGATTTCAAGTCTGTCAGACTGTATGTATGGTCCAAATTCCCCATTTTCATCGAGTTCTCCGTCTTCTCCTACAAATGGTCCTTCCTGATGATGTATCCCGGTCCATTCGAGCGCCTCGATAATATTCTCGACAGCACCCTCAACAAGGCGAGTCCTATCGGTATCCTCTATTCTCAATAAATAAACTCCATTCTGCTGCTTTGCAAAAAGGTAGTTATATAATGCCGTCCTGAGTCCGCCAATATGTACATAGCCTGTCGGACTGGGCGCAAATCTTACTCTTACACTCATTATGCCTTCCTCCTAAATTGGTATTCTTCGTTAATTATATCTTATATGGACAGGGCTATCAAGAAAGATTGTAAAGGGGCTGGCATGAAGCGGATTTATCTAAAATACAAATTGGCCAATCTAATGATTGGCCAATTTCACAAGTTCTTCATACTTCATAATCGTTTCGCTTCCCATTCTTCTGTCCCTATATTCGACAATCTCCTCTGATGCGTTTTTCCCCACTACAACAATCTTCGGTATTCCAAGAAGTTCACAATCCTTGAACTTGAAACCCGCTCTTTCCGGACGGTCATCCAATATAACATCGATTCCCACGGATGAAAGTTCCTCTGCCACTTTTTCACCCAAGGCCACCTGATCTTCTTTTTTTGAATTGAGCACAAGAACATGAAAATCGTACGGAGATATTTTTTCAGGCCAGCAAATCCCCAATT
>DATFJE010000048.1:0-17248 GCA_035269385.1 Clostridia bacterium | reverse complement strand
CAGGACTCACATTCATGCGCACATTGTCTGCCGACCCCTTGTCGCTTTCGGTGAGCGAAAGGACAAATACAAGTTTGAGTTATGTAATCGACAGTTCCAACCAGACCGATGGAACGGACAACAAGGTTATTTTGTCAAATGCCGGAGGACTTGTTTCGGAAACAGCTTTTAGTCAAAAAACAAGCGGCGCATTTGAAGGCCTTGCGGAAGGCGGGCAATACCAGGTTCAGTCAATAACAAGAAACAGCGACTCGGTTGAAAGCGCCTCCCATCTCTTCTGGACCGGGACCACAAAACATATGCCTGAAGGAGAAATCGTTTTTCCCAATGAGGATGCATACTTAAAAGACGGACAAGCTTTCATTCTTAGTGGAACTTATAGCGATGAAGACGGCGATGATGTGTCAATAACCGCGTTAATCGGAGAAGTTGAAGGAACCGTTGATGCGGGAAGAACAACGTGGAGCGCCGTTTGGGATTTGAGCGGTTTGCCTGAAGGCATCCAGCCAGGTGTATCAGTCGCCTTGTCGGACAGCGGAGGCACGGAAAAAACCGTCTTGAACTGGACAAATGACTTGACGATTGACAGAACTAGTCCCCAAGCCCCGAAAATATCGACGGATCCGACGGGCCTCACAAGCGGCTCCGTTCTTGCTTCCATTTCGGGCGAAGAAAATGCAAGCATATTCTATAGCGTGGATGGAAATACAGCCTTGCCTTATGAAAAACCCTTTGCAGTTGAAGAAAATGCTGAAATAAGGGCATTCCAAAGAGACAGGGCGGGGAACCTGAGCACAGAATCGGTCATTACTATTGACTGGATTGATAAAACAGAACCTGATGGAAAAGTAGAATACAGCACATTATCTCCCACAAACGAGCCGGTAGTCGCAACCCTGATCACCATTGACGAAAATGAAGTGTCTGTGATAAACAATGAGGGCTCGAGTCAATACGAATTCACGACAAACGGCAGCTTCACATTCGAATTCCGCGATGAGGCAGGCAACACAGGAATCAAGGCGGCTGAAGTGACATGGATCGATACCCTTGCTCCGAATTCGCCTGCAATCCATTTGAATCCGGAAAGCGGGGTTTCAACAGGAAATGTAGAAGTCTCATTGACCCATGACGAGGCTGAATTTGTTTCCATTGAGTATTGTGTAAGCAGTGGAGGGGAAATGGAATGGCTTCCTTACGAATCTCCATTTTCAGTAAGCGAGAAAGGCGTATGGTATGTGCATGCCAGGGCTACCGATGCAGCTGGCAATGCAAGCCCCGAATCAGGCAAGAGCCTGATCCTGAAAAACAGGCATAAGAAAGAAACCGTTGAGCCTTCAAGAGCCGTGGACCATTATGACGTCAGCCTGCCATATCTTGTAGCCCAGGGCACAAAACTGGAAAAGAGCGCAATCGGTTCATTCTACGACATGGACGGAAAGCCAATCGACATTTCAAGCTTTGAAATCGAAAGTTCCAATCCGGATATTTTGGAAGTAATGGAAGACGGATCGATTATGGCAAAAAATCCGGGAGTTGCCGAATTGACCGTTTCCGATCCTGAAACTGATGCGCCCTTTGAAATTGGAATTGAAGTTGATGGGCTGCTAAAGGGAGTCGAATCAGTCGAATCAGTCGAATTCATCGATGCAAAAGACCACTGGGCGGAGGATTCAATATTCTGCTTTAGTGAAGCCGGATATGTATTCGGATATGGAGACGGATCTTTCAGACCGCAAAACAATATGACCGTGGCAGAATGTTTGACAATCCTGGAAAGAGTGCGTCTTGACAATGGAGGAATGGCGACTTCGACAAGGCCTTGCGAGGAGCCTGAAATAATTGCCGAAACCTGGAGCCGCAACTACTGCCTGTCGGCTTTCAGCCGAATGGACATGGATGAAGTAAAAAGAGCATTCGGAGAGAAGATAGACGCCGATGTCCCTGTGACAAGAGGGCAGGTTGCCTTTTTGCTAGCTCAAAGCGAAAACTGGACAGATGCTTTTGAAGACGGAATTCCATTCGATGACATAACGTGCAACCAGTATTGCGAGCCGATAGTCAGCACTTTCAAAAAAAGGATTTTCAAAGGCTATCCCGATGAAAGCTTCCGGCCCGATGCACTTATAACGCGCGCCGAAATGACCGTATTGTTCGGACGTTACATAAAATACTTGAAAAGCTTGTAAAAGAACCAATAAGGGACGTACCTTTTTATGTCCTTACATATAATGGAATCAATATAAGGA
This sequence comes from Clostridia bacterium, assembly GCA_035269385.1. GTDB lineage: Bacteria > Bacillota > Clostridia > Peptostreptococcales > BM714 > BM714. The sequence continues at coordinate 14,999 of DATFJE010000048.1, read as the reverse complement.
CGGATTTTTTAAATAAATAGAATAAGCTAAAGAATGCTAAATAGAACGGAAATATTAGAATACGCAAGGGAGGAATGTTGTAATGAGAAGGGCCAGAGTGACCAGCAATACGGGAATATACCATGTGACGGCACGCGGAAACGGCAAACAGGAAATATTTCTTGATGAAATAGACAACAGATATTTTTTGAAATTGATTATCGAAGCAAAGAACAGGCATGATACGGAAATATATGCCTATTGCATCATGGGCAACCACTACCACTTGCTGGTTGAATCAAGAAATATTGCTGATTTCTGCAAGGAAATCAATCAGACCTATGCACACTATTACAATGCCAAGAACAAAACGGTAGGACATGTGTTCCAGGGTCGATACAAAAGTTTTGCTGTGGAAAACGAGGAATACTTGACCTGCGTTTTGCGATATATCCACAACAATCCAGTGAAAGCCGGAATCGTCGAAAACCCCGGCGACTACCCCTGGTCCAGTTATCATGAATATCTATCCGGCGAGGGACTTTCTTCTATATATCCAATTCTAAATATTTTCGATAAAGGCCTCAGACAGGCGCGTAGAAGATTCGTTTCCTTTTCAAACCAAGAGGATGGATTTGACTATGAGACGGCAAATTCATCAGAACTATTTTCCGAATACATAAGGGGTAAATCCATTGTGGAAGAATTGCGGGGGGAAAGAGCTGAATTGGAGATTGATGAACTAAAGGAAATCCGCAAAAGACTAAAAGAAGAGACGAGTTTGTCTGACAAGAATATAATAGGCATTCTTGGAATAGGCAAGACCAAATATTATAAAAAAATAAATGAAGCGAACTAAAAAAAGTGCGTCCCTTTTTGGTTCGTCCCTTTTTGGTTCTCGACTTTTGGAGTATTGAAACTTGCTGTATAACATGGTAAAATTTAAAAAATATAATGTCGCAGAATTAGGTATTTTTCAATATTGCTGCAAAATAGATAAAGAGCGGAGGAACAATGAATTTTTCAATTAAGAAAAAGATTTCTATATGCGTTATTTCAATTTGCATATGTTTTACATCGCTTTCTGCGCACGCGGCCGTAGAAGACATTGTCTTTGGAGACGTACTTGATTCCCACGGCTCCGTAATGCTTCTGATAGATGTCGATTCTGGCCGCATTGTCGAAGCCAACAATACGGCTGTCGATTATTACGGCTATTCATATAAAAAACTGACTGCGATGACAATACAGGACATAAATATTCTTTCGGCGGATGAAACAAAAGCCGAAATGAGCCTTGCCTCAAGCGAGGAGAGAAACTATTTCAAATTCAAGCATGAGCTTGCCTCGGGCGAAATAAGAAATGTTGAAGTATATTCATATCCTTTTGAAGAAGATGGGAAAACCATGCTTTTTTCAATAATACATGATGTGACCGAAAAAACGCTTCTTGCAAATGAGCTAGAAGATCGCAAAAAAACAATGTATTGGCTGGGATCAATATTTATAATGCTGCAGGCTGCAATAATCTTAATTCTGAAAAAGAGTCTTTCTGCGAACAAGCGCATTCAGAAGGAGCTTGCCAAAAGCAAGGAGAAGTACCAGTCGCTTTTCGACAACATGCAGGAGGGCTTTGCTCTCCACGAAATGATTCAGGATGAAAATGGAAATCCCAAAGATTACATATACACTGAAACCAACAGCGCTTTCATAAAAATTACGGGAGTAACTGATCCAATCGGTAAAACCATAAAAGAAATCATTCCCGGCATTGAAGAAAGCTGGCTGAAAAAATACAGCGGAGTTGCTCTTACAGGACAACCGGTGCATTTTGATCATTATTCGCATGATTTGAAAAAATATTTCCGCATACACGCATTCTCTTCAGCATACGGCCAGTTTGCATCAATATTATTTGACATAAGTGAAAGAATGGAGATGGAAAAGGCGCTGGAGAAGGAAACCGAAAGGCTCATGGCGACCATAAATTCTCTTGGAGAAGGATTCATTGCGACGGACGGCAAAGGAATCATACAAAGCATTAACAGAGCGGCGGAAGACATTTCCCTATGGAGCGAGCAGGACGCAAACGGAAAAGAATTCGAAGAAGTTTTCAAACTGTATGACGGAGACGACAGCTTGGTCGAAATTGCACAGGTAAGGGATACGCTTTCAAGCAGGACTGCAAAAGAAAAGACCGTCAACATTTTTCTTGCAAGAAAGGACGGCGAAAATGTCCCTGTCGCAATTACCACTTCCCCTATAATAGGGTCGAAGGGCACTGTCTATGGAACTGTGTCAGTGCTTAGGGATATGAGCGAGGAGAACAGCTATAGAGAAAAAATAGAATACATGAGCTACCACGACCATTTGACGGGCCTCTACAACAGGAGATTCTTCGAGGAGGAGACATCAAGGCTCGACACGGCCAGAAACATGCCTATTTCAGTCATATATGCCGATGTCAACGGCCTCAAGCGCATAAATGATGAATTCGGGCATGGGGAGGGCGACAAGCTGCTCACGGAAACTGCAAGGATTTTTAGAGAATTTTGCAGGGCCGAAGACATAATCGCCAGACTTGGCGGAGACGAGTTCGGCATTCTTCTTCCTTCCACGTCTTCGGAAAAAGCCAAGGCCATTGTCGAAAGGATAATGAATGCTATAGATGAAGTGCATCTGGATACAGGACCGCTCTCGGTTGCAATGGGTTGGGAAACCAAAGAGGAAGAAAAGCATAGCATGAAAGAGATAATAAAAAAAGCGGAAAACTACATGTATAAAATGAAGCGGTCGGACAAGTAGAAAATTCACATTTCCAAGGGTAAATACAAGGGGACGCAAGCAATAATGGTGCGTCCCTTATTATTTTGCGTTTTTCATGTAGCCATATACCTTTATGAGTTCTGTTTTATTCTCAACATCAAGCTTTCTGTATATATTTCCGCAATGTTTCTTTAGAGTATTGGGGCTAATGTTAAGGCTTTGGGCAATATCCTTGTTCTTCATGTTTTCAAGCAGCATCAGGAAAATCTCCTTTTCCCGCCTTGTTAGGATATTTAGGCTTTGTGATTCGAAATTTTCCATGTCGTTTTTCAGATTGACCGGTATCGTCTGTGTGAAAACAAGTACACCCAAGATGGGGAGAAGACCAATGAATGTAATATTTATGGACGGTAAAATACCCGAAAGGGTAATATATATTGCGCTTCCGACAGAAGCGCCCAAAAGAAAAGTTGCTATAATTGAGCTGAAATAAAAGGGGTTGCGGTTCATTCTTGCAATATCTGAAGCAAAAAGCCAGACAAAGGAATTCATAAAGGCCCATCCTGCCTGGAGCAGGGTTTGTACTATAAGGTAGTTCCATAATTGAAGTTCATATATATTAAAAAGGAAAGAAAAGCCAAGCAGGCTTATTCCAATCCAAAGAAGCGTCTTTACGTTTCTTTTTTTATGAACATAAAAGACTATTGGCAGAGAGGCTAGAAAGGGAAGAACATTGTAATAGCGATCATAGAAAGCGAATTTAGCAATTTCAGGGTAAATACCCGAATATGTTATACCTGCCGATATGTAGATTAAGAAAATAGGGAAAAGATATTTTAAAGGAGGTACGTGGGCCAGATCCATGTTTTTGGCTACAGGCTTAGAAGTTGAACCGAACACAACAAAAAGCAGAGAGAAGCCTGTAACAGGAAAGAAAATGGATATAGCCCTGTTCAATATAGGAGATATTGCGTTAAACACATATAAAAGGGTATATGATTGGAATAATATTGTAGTAAAAAACTTGCCGTAGGAAACAGACGAATTTTCACAAAGATAATTTATGGACCAAAGAAGAACAACCCTGGAAGAGAAAAGACCTATCAAGACCATGACAAATCCTTGCATGAAAAATTCCAAGGAAGGGAAAAGCAGAAGCAAGATGACGGCCGATATTGAAATGACCCTCCAAAGTTTTCCGCCCAAGGCCTTCGTGAACTTGGGAAGCAGAAAAACTCCTGCGGAAAACGAGAACAGAAACAGGGTGGAAAGCAAAAGAGCGCTGCTTTGATCCACATATAAAGATAGAATCGGTCCATAAGCCGGGAAAATTATGATTGAGCTGTAAATGAGAACAATTGAAAGACTGAGCTTGTATTCGACCTTATTCGACATGTTTGCCGGCATATAATCACTTCCTTTTAAGGAATTGTAATACTTCAAGTGAATATGGTACCTAGGGGTTATTGCCTATATTCTATCATAAAAATATAATTATGAATATTAGTACAAACAATGAAATAAAACGGCGAAAGGCAAGATAAGATTGCAAAGCGCAAAACAATAGGAAATATGTAAAAAAATGTGCAAGTACTATATAAAAGTAAGGAAAAGGTATTTATATATCGAATAGGATAAAGTTGAAGTTTATTCAGTACTTCAATGTATAAAAAAAGAAATACGCAGGAATATTTTCGGGAAATATTCGATACATCGGAGGTGAGGGATTAAAATTTTATTTTTTGTACCTTTAATATAGACGGATTATCAAGAAATGCACATAAAAAAACAAGGAGGTAGGATAAGTTGAAATCAAAAAAAATTGCTTTGATGTTGGTTGTTACAATGTTGATGACAGCATTTCCTTTCGGGCTTGTAGTATCGGCCGAAGGGAATGTTTCATACACGGATTTCAATACAGCTGTTGAGGGATTCATAACAGATATGACAGATGGAATGGACCCGGCGGATGTAAAAATAGCCTTCAGGCACTTGGAAAGTCGCCTGACAGCGGAGGGGGGCGTGTCTGCGCTTCAGGCGGATATAGAGGCAATGACTGAGGGCGACTCTTCTGCGGCCTTGGGAACGGAAATGACAAATCGTTTTCTTGCAGTGCTTACTGGCCGGGCCATGACCAAAAGCCAGGCTGCCCAGGTTGCGGGAATTTTTATGATGCTTGATGCAGATGCGTGGACGGATGTTTTCGACATGCTTGACGCCGAAGACATACCATCTTTTGTCACCGATAGCACGGAGATAACCGCTATTAACGGCAAGATGATTGACTGGACGGGCCTTCTAAACATACTAGAGGCAAATATTGATAACGCCAGTTTAAATGCTTATCTGCTTAGCAGGGCTCTTGGTGGAGCGCCAGCATTTGTTGACGCAGCCGAATCGGGCATGGCTTTGGCGGATATTTCTTCTATGAAGTCATCTTTTGACACTGCTTTCACAGGTATTGGGATAAACGGTGCTGATTATGATTCAAGTACAAGCTTTAACAACATCTTTGCCACTTGGCTTGTTGAATTGAATGGAATAACCGATCAATCGGAGGTAAAGAATTTCTTCTCAGATTACAATCTGCTTCAGAATGCCGACCCATCCTCAATCCGCCTGGCCCCTTACCTTGAGACAATGAGGGCAGGCGACACGCAGGAGCCAATCGATGTTTCAATAAACTTGTTCAACAATATGGGAACCATAGCCGAATTGGGAGTGGGGTCATTTCAATTTACACTTAACTACTCGCCGCAAGCTTTGGAACTGGACAAAATCGTTATCGGTGACCAGGAAGTCGTCTCCGATTCAATGGATTTCGGAAATGAAATCGTCCTGATTGACAATGACGAGGCTGCCGGTGAAATGACCATGGCGGTCACCACCAAAAATGGCGGTATAAATGAATCGACGGAAAGCGCATTTGAAATGGTTGAAGCAGAGTTTTTTGCCATTGAAGCCGCGCCCGGCGGATTCACAGATGTATATGTGGACAATCTGGTCTTTCTCGATGCATCCGGCCAGGAGTTGCAATTGCCAGCTGCCGTATACGACGCTTTCTACGACATAAAGTTGGACGCCGACTTCGCACCATTCCTTTCGGATGTAAGTCTTGACGGCGATACGGTTTCGGAGGGCGATACTATCACCTTGTACAAGGATTCGACAATACTTGAAGCCCTGATAGATCCCTACGACGCAAATGTAACCATAAACGGAACAAGCGTCCAGACCGGGACGCTCGGACAGATTTCCTGGGAAATGACAGGACTTTCCGAGGGAGACAACACAGTTACCGTTCTGGCTGCAAACAGCTTTGGAACAGACGACATCGGATTCACCATAATATACAATGCGGGACCGGAGGGTCTTGTTGAAACGGCTGAAAACCTTGCAGATGAATTCGTGCCGGAAATCCTTCAGCCTGAAGTGACCGCCGCATACGAGGCATACCAGGCGGCGGCAGACGCGGTTTCCCAGATGCCTGCATCACTCGAAAAAACAGGGCTTGAAAATAGACTCTCCGTTGTTGCCTCGGAAATAGATTCGGCCCAGGCTTCCCTGTTTGAGGATGCCGAAACGGAAGTGACATCGGCCGCGGCACTTGTATCGGCCTTTGATGCAGAAACCACCCAGGAAGACATAGACGCGGCCCAAAGCGCAAAGGACGCCGCATCGGCTGAAGTGGATTCGCTTACTTCAAACGACTATTCATCGCTTGTAAACGAGGCAGTGAAGAAGGTCGAGCTGGTAAACAGCCTTGTCACAGTCCAGACAGCAATTGACACCGCTCAGGATGACCTCTACCAGAGGCAGGCAGACGAGGCGGCTGCAGGCGTAACATCAATAGAAGCGCCGGCCAAGGACGCAACGGAACTGACACTTCCCCTTGTTGACGGCTACGCGGTGACAATAAAGACGTCATCTGACGAGGAGACAATATCACCGGATGGAAGTGTTATTCCTCCATATGACGATACAGACCTAGTATTGGTTCTTACACTTGTAAATGATACAACGAGCAAAACGGCAGACACAGCGGAGATTACCGTGACGGTTCCCCAAAGCTCCAAGGGGGAGGCGGTGGACGCCGTAAACGCAGCGGATGCGGATTCTATGGCATCGTCACTTGCTGCACATGAAGAGGTTCTTGGACTAGACCTTTCAGGAAACTATGAGAATCTCGTGGATAAGGCAGATGTGCTCCTTGCAGTAGCAAATGGCCAGCAGTACTCCACAGTTGAAGAGATTGCAACGGTCTTCGATGCGGCTCTTGCGGAAAGAGTTGAATACGAGGATTCAAAAGACATTATCACATTCGAATTCGAAGCCTTCAACCCCGCCCTTGAAGAGGGTGTGGAAGGCACAGTGGATCCACAGGGCGCAAGCGTTTCTGTGATAGTGCCCTACGGAACAGATACATCAAACCTCATTCCGACATTCACTATTTCAGAGGATGCAATTGCAAGCCCGCTCAGCGGACATGCGGTGGACTTCGGAGATGCGGCAGAATACACTGTCACGGCCATGAACGGAAGCACCAGGGTCTTTACGGTAACTGTCGTTGCCGGAGACGCTGACACCACGGCGGACCTTTCGGGACTTTCTGCATCGGCGGGCGGGGAGCAGATTGACATTTCTCCTGCTTTTGATTCTGCTGTAACGTCATACTCCGCTATTGTAGGCTACGACATCGATTTCGCCGAAATAACAGCTACGCCCCAGTCTCCCCTCTCATCAGTCGAGATAAACGGCCAGGCGGCTACAGGAGAAGGGGTAACAATAGAAGATCTTTCATTTGGAGAAAATGAAATAGAAATAAGGGTAACGGCCCAGGATGGAGTCACCGAGGCGACATACAGTTTTACAGTAACACGCCAGAGGAACGCGGCTGCAGCCATAGAGTCGTTTGTATTCGAGGCGGCTGAAAACTCGGCGCTTGAGGAAGATGCATCCGGGGAAATAACTGGAACATCCATAGAGGTTACCGTTCCCCACGGAACAGATGTTTCGGCTCTCTTGTCCACAATAACCCTTTCGGACGGAGCGGAAGTCGCCCCGGCATCTGGCGAGGTTTCGGACTTCACCGGACCGGCAACATATACGGTAACCGCCCAGGACGGTCAGACTACGGACGAATACACCGTAACGGTCTCTGAAGCCGACAATACCGAGGCGGCAATGCTCTCTTTCGTATTCGAGGCGGCAAACAACGCAGGACTCGAAAGCGATGTTGTAGGAGTCATAAGTGGGAATAGCGTTTCCGTATCTTTGCCACACGGAACAGTTGTATCAGCATTAGTCCCAACTATACGCGTTTCCGAGGGCTCAAGCCTCACCCCCGGTCAAGGAAGCGCAGACTTCAGCGGACTTGTTGAATATGAGGTCCTTTCCCAGGACGGTTCGGCAACATCGACCTACGGCGTATCGGTCAGTGTAATGCCTGCCCTCATAGTGAGCGGAGCCACCAACAAGTCCACCGTAAACACCGATGTGACAATAACGGGATACCTTCCCGGCAAGACAATAACAATTTCAGACGGTTCAAGAACCGAAGAGGGGGACGGAAGCGCGGCCATGAGCTTCACATCCGAAGGCGAATACGACGTTTCAATCACGGCAAGCGACGGAGCCGGCAGTGAAACGCTTTCCTTCACAATCGACAAGACGGCGCCGGGCGTTTCCATAAACGGAGCGATCGACGGCCGGACATATGAGAACCCGGAAAACGGGGTCACGCCATCGTTCAGCTTCACGGGCAATTATGAAGACGAAAAGACATCAGTTCTCCTCAACGGTAAAACGTTCGAGCAGGGAAGCACTATAAAACAGGAAGGAGACTATGTCCTTGCCGCAAGCGCGACAGACAAGGCAGGAAACACGGCAACAGAGTCAGTAAGCTTCAGTATTGCCTGGGACATGGAAAAACCCAAAATAGATATAAGCGGCGCAGCCGACAAGGGCGTATATGAGAGCGCGGCAATCGATATTTCGCTTTCAGGTGGAAGCAACTCAGAAAACTACACATACGAGGCGGTTTTAAGCCCGGGAGGAGCCTTCACATCGGGTACAGAGATAAACGAAGAGGGAGTTTATGTGCTGGATGTTTTGGCAACAAACCCGAGCTATACAGATGTATTTAGCACCAAGCAGATATCTTTCGAGATAGACAGCGCAAATCCGACGGCTGAAATAGACATTGCAGACGGGGCAAGCTATAACGGCGCAGTAGTTCCCGGAGTGACGCTCACCGATACGGTAGCAAGCGGTGCATATCTCAGGGAGCATGCCACGGTAACGCTTCTTAAGGACGGCATACTTACGCCTTACGACATAGGAGACCCGCTTTCGGCCGATGGAAGCTACACACTCAGGGTCAAGGCCGTAGACCGCTTCGGACACGAATCTGAAACAGCCCAAACGACGTTTGAAATAGACACGCAGAGCCCAGTAGTCACAATAACGGGTGCAGTAGACGGAGCCACATACAGAGAAGGTGTAACGCTTTCAATTTCGACCAGTGAAATAGCGGATATTTCTGTGCAGAAAGGTGAAATAACGGGAAGCGGATTTTTAAGCTTTGAAGAAACAACAGCTCCGTACACTTTTGAAGGTACCCCGGGAGAGATAGTGACCTACCAAATTATCGCAACTGCTGAGGATGCCGCAGGCAACACCGGCCAGAGCGAAGTAATGTTCACGGTCGACCAGGAGCCGGTAAACATAGTAATAACCGGCGTGGCCAACGGAGGCATATACAACGCTGACAGGGCAATCTCAATCTCGGCATACGACGCGGACGGATTGCCTGTTGAAGGTACGCAGGCAACACTCGACGCAGCTCCATTTGCGGGCGGAACCGTATCGGACCAGGGTTCCTACACGCTGGTTGCGACAAACGGCGAAACGACAAAAACAGTAGGGTTCACAATAGACAAGACCGCCCCGGCATTCATATCGGACGGATTCGAAAAGGCAATCGACGACGGATATTCAATATATAACGTTGGGGACATATTAAAAGTTTCGGCAGTAATAGCAGGAGCGGGCGGAACGGAAAAACCGTATTTCACGGTAGGTTCTGTTTCAGGCAGAGTGCCTATGGCAATGACCGCTTCGGGACCCGGATCGGAAACATGGCAGGGAGTATGGATGGTCCCGGGAGGCAACTTCACCGGTCTTGATGTTACAATTTGGGCCAAGGATGCTGCAGGAAACACCGCAAGCGATTCTCTTGGAACAATAAATGTCGACAACACAGCTCCATCCGTAACAAGGACAATTTCGCCGGAATCTCCGGACGGCATGAACGGATACTACACCGGAGACGGATTTTCAGTACTCTTTGAAGCAGGAGCAACGGATCGAATAAACGTGGAAGTAAACGGAGCAAACGGACTCGGGGACACAGGTTCCTTCACATTGGATGCCGATGACCTGAGCGACGAGACATCCAACATCATCAAATACTACGCGACGGATGCGGCAGGCAACACCAGCAGCTTGGGAACCTTCAATGTGCGACTCGACGAGACTGCTCCGGCAGATCCCCAGCTTGACGGCTACAGTTCGACAAGCAATAAAATGTATGCCTCGCTTTCAGGAAGCGTTGCGGGAGAGGGCGCAAAGACTGGCTCCAGGGTGATACTTCTCGAAGGGACTGAAACAATAGCGGCGGGATCCATAGCCGTAGACGACAGCTTCACAATAGACGGAATAGTACTCAAGCAGGGAACAAACAGCTTCAAGGTGATAGCCGAGGACATAGCCGGAAACAGAAGCGGCTCGGTTTCGGCGCAAATAGACCTGGACATGGTTGCTCCCAATGTTGCAATCGAGAAGACGGACGCCACCCACTACACCCTGGAATTTGACGAGGATGTATTGCAGGCGAACGTAACGGCCATATTCAACAACGAGGTCAAGCTTGTTTCCGCGGGAGGCGCGCCAAACACCTATACAGTTGCAACTGAAGCCCCCGAAGAGGGAGCCAACACCTTGTTGGTATTCGCAGAGGACGCGGCAGGCAACATAGGACGGGGAGCCTACACTTGGCAGTATATACCACCCGCAGTGGACATATACAACCTCATGATAGCCGACGGAGTATACATCGACATACCGGCAGGCGCCTTTGACAGCGCCACGATGATGAGGATACAGTCGACACTGACGCAGGGAAGCAGCGAATTCGGCGCCCTCATGTCACCGATAGACTTCATATTCGGACAGGACCCGGCAGAGCCGCTTGTGCTCAAGTTCTTCGTGGGAACAGGAAGAAGCGGGATGGTAATGTTCCACTACGACCCCGAAACCATGACATCGCCCCAGATACTCTACGCGATCGATGCGCTTTCAAGCTCCTTCCCGGGCTTTACGGACTTCTCGGCGGCGCTCGAGAACCAACCATATTACATTTTGGACACGGGCTTCCTTGTAATAAAGACCAGGAACTTCTCGGAATACAATCCGGCGGTCGACATTACGGCTCCGGCAATTTCAATAAGCAGCACGGATTTTGAAATAAACGCGGCGGACGCCGCAGGCGGAACAACACTTTCAGGAACGCTTTCGGACATGGACCCTGCGGCCCATGTCGAGAGCGTCAAGATAAACGGGGTGGCAATGGATATTTCCGGTCAGGACACTGACAAGAGCTTCTCCATATCCCTTACGCTCGCGCAGGGAGACAGCCAGGTGGTCCTGAGGGCGGTTGACACGGCGGGAAACCAAAGGGACAAGACCCTGACCTACAGCGTTGACACAGTGGTTCCCGACATAAGCGCCTCAGCCGCAAAGACCCTGACAAACGGCGAGACCGGGACCATATCGGTAACGCCCGACGAGGATGTTTCAATCACGATAAACGGAAGTCCAGAAGGCTCAATAAGCGGTATAACAGAATTCACGGTTTCACTTGCCAACAACCAGGCAAATATATTTACCATTTCAGGTTCCGATGCTCTTGGAAACACGGACACTGAAACCGTGACCATAACAAGGGACTCTACGGCGCCTGTGCTTTCGGCGGCGGGAATTTCAGACGGCGACGTAATAGGAACCGACAAGACAATAACGGTAACATCCACAGAGGGTACGGCATCGGTCAAGTTGGACGGAGTGGCTTTTGTAAACGGAAGCGTCTATGCGGTTGCAGGCAAGGACGGCGCCCATGCCATTTCAGCCGAGGCGACAGACGCGGCAGGAAACAAGGGAACACTTGACATAAGCTTTACGGTTGACACTGCAGTTCCTTCAATCACAATCACCGGAGCCGAAAACGGAGAAACCTACAACAACAACAGGACGATTTCAATATCGACAGATACCGGAGACTTAGACTACACATTCACCGTAAAGGACGCATCAGGAAATACAATCGGCACAAGGACAGTTGAAAACGGAGGACTCGCTTTGGCAGTGGCAACAGACGTCTCTGACGGAGAATACGGAAATTACACATTCGAGATAACAGCCACCAAGACAGTCGAAGGCGTAGAGAAGACGGCATCGGCTACAATCGCTTTCATTGTCGACAGGGTTTACCCGGTGCTCACAGTTTCAGCGCCTGTTGACGGATCATCCACAACGCAGAGCTTTACAGAGATTTCAGGTAACGTAAACATCAAGTCGAACATATATGTTAACAATGTTCTCAAAATATACGGACAGGAAGCGGGAGACTTCACTATAAGCGGACTTTCGATTATTACAGGCGCCAACAGCTTCGAGATCAAGGCTGTATCCTTTACCGATGCGGCAAAGGAAGATGTCGAAACAATAAGCGTAACGAAGACATCGCCTGTCGTATCCGCAGGCGGAGGCGGAGGACCTACATCATCCGGACTTTCAGATACCGCAGAGGTCGGAGCAACAGCCGAGAAAGCCGAATTCCTCAACAGCGAGGTTGTAATGGACTTTGCAGCCGGAACATTCGACGGCAAAACCGACATAACAGTAACTGCAGTAGATGTTGAAGAGCCGGAGCTTTATGGACAAAGTGGCACAGTTCTCAGACTGGGTTCCAGCGTGTTCGAATTCGATGCAGAGGGAGAGACATTCGGCCAGCCTGTGACGGTCACATTCGCATACAACGACATAAGCGGACTCGACAACCCGCAGAAGCTTGGCGTATACCTCCTGGACGAGGAAACAGGCACATGGATATACGTTGGCGGAAAAGTGGATCCGGTAAACAATACCGTGACAATCGTTTTAGACCATTTCAGCACCTACGGAGTAATGCTTTACGAAAAAGCCTTCACCGACACGGCAAGACACTGGGCTGCAAGCGACATAGGCGTGATGGCATCTCGCCACATAGCCAACGGAATGACCGAAAGCACATTTGCGCCTGAAGGCACGATAACAAGGTCTCAATTCGCGACATTGCTTGTAAGAGCCATAGGCCTTACCCTCGTGGATGAAGATAGCGCATTCGGAGACGTTGCAGCGGCCGAATGGTACAGGCAGTACGTGATGACAGCATACCGTGCAGGGCTCGTAAACGGAATGGGTGGAGGAAATTTTGCACCCGAATCCAACATAACCCGCGAGCAGATGGCGGTAATGATAATGAGAGCCTACAACGAGCTCAAGGATGTCGATTACATGAATATCGCCACCACGGCACAGGTAAGATTCAACGACCAAACGTCAATCGCATCCTGGGCAAGCCATGCGGTGCTCATAGCCAACGACCTGGGAATAATAAACGGAATGACGGCGGACAAATTCGCTCCGGCGGAAAACGCCACAAGAGCCCAGGCCATAGTGATGATCAAGCGTCTCCTTGAGGCAGCGGGAGAGCTTTAGGAAAAACAAAAGAAGGCGCGGTTGCGCGCCTTCTCCCCCGAAGGGGGGCTTTGCCGGCGGAGACTTATCCGCCGGCAAAGGGTCCCTTCGGACAAAGAGGACAGACAGGAGAAAAAATGAAAAAAGCAGCAGCACTGTTGATAGCGGTTTCGATTGCGCTTTTTCCGTGCAATGCGGCCGCAGTGGAGGTCGGAAATGTTCCCAGGATTATAGTGAAATACAATTCTACGGTTCGAATGTCGCCTGCCTCTCTTGAGGTGGGAGTGCTTGAAAAAAGGAACATACGAAGCCTTCAGCCCGGGGACATTAAAGAATACAAAAGCATGATGGAATCGCTTTCAGAAAACCCTTCCGTTGTTTACGCCGAGCCTGTCGTAAAATACAGCCTGGCGCAGACGCCATCAGACCCCGACCTTGAGTACAACTGGGGTCACCAGGCAACGGGCGCTTACCAGGCATGGGACATAAGCACAGGTAGTGCTGCAGTGACGGTTGCAGTAATAGATACTGGAGTTGATCAAACCGATCCGGATCTCTTGGCAAATCTTGTATCCGGATACGATTTCGTAAACCGCGACAGCATACCCGATAATTCAGATGGCGCTACCCATGCAACCCTCGTTTCCAAGATAATCGGGGCCGAGGCGGGAAACATGGTTGATGGCGAATATTGGGGTACAGCAGGAATGGCATGGAATTGCAAAATAATGCCCCTTAAGGTTTTCGATGAAAACAATCCCGATGCATCGGGATGTTCTGACACGGTAGCCGAAGCTGTCTACTATGCCGTAGACCACGGCGTGGACATTATTAATATGAGCCTTGGAGGACCTGAGCCGTGCACAGTCGTTGAAGATGCTGTGCGCTACGCTCAGGAGAATGGAATTCTCCTTGTAGTGTCATCGGGTAATTCTGGCGATGAAGTACAATATCCTGCAGTTTACGCGGAGGCAATGGCGGTTGGAGCATTCGGACAAAATGGTTATATCGAAGAATACTCATGCAGAGGAAAAGAAATATCAGTAACAGCTCCGGGGCAGATACTTGAAAGCAGAGACGAATCAGGGCAAACATATGCAAACGGAACATCTTTTTCAGCGCCATATGTTTCCGGAGCCGCAGCTTTAATAAAAAGCATTCACACATCGTGGACACCAGCGCAAATACGCTGGTCCATAGAGAACTTTGCAGAAGACGCCGGAGATATAGGTTGGGATAGCATCTACGGAAGCGGAAAACTCGATATAGCGTCGGCAATTCTTGAGGATTCTCCGCCACTTTTGGACGGGAACGACGAGGAATCCCAAAGATCGGCACTTTGCATTGGAGAAAACACAGGGGTTTTACAGCTTCCTCTCGATGTGGATTACTACTCATTGATACTTGCAGAAACATCAACAGTCAAAATCAACGAAATATCCCCCGTCCCCATTTCG
>DATFJE010000047.1:0-28994 GCA_035269385.1 Clostridia bacterium | reverse complement strand
CAGAATCATATTGACAAGACCGGCTGTTGAAGCTGGAGAGAGTTTGGGGTTTCTCCCGGGCGATCTGCAAATGAAGATAGATCCATACTTGAGACCCTTGTACGATGCTCTGTATGATATTCTGGGAAGTGAGACGTATTTGAAATACAAGGAAAGAGGTTTGATTGAAGTGGCTCCGCTTGCTTACATGCGTGGCAGAACATTGGATGATTCATTCATAATATTGGATGAAGCTCAAAATACTACGCAGGCGCAAATGAAAATGTTCCTTACGAGGATAGGATTCAGTTCAAAGACCATTGTTACTGGAGACATTACCCAAATAGATTTACCAAAGGGGAAGGCTTCGGGTCTGAAGCAGGCATCGGAGATTCTTGGAGAAATACCTGGAATCGGCTTTGTCAACCTTACAGGCAGGGATGTTGTAAGGCATAAATTGGTTCAAAAGATAATAAAAGCCTATGACAAGTACGAAAAACGAATGGAATACAAAAAAAGCAGGTGATATTGTGTTGGATGTGTCAATAGAAAACAGCCAGGAAAAAATAGTTTGCGGTGAAGATTTAGAAAAGTTGATAAGGATTTCAATCAAAGAAACTCTTGAATTTGAAGGGTTGGATTTTATTGATGAAGTGGATGTGCTCATTGTTGACAATGAGGCCATAAGAGTCTTGAACAGAGAACACAGGAATGTCGACAAAGAAACAGATGTGTTGTCTTTTCCAATGTATGACAGCATGGAAGAAATAATGGAAGAGATGGAGTCGGAACGGCCTGTGATTCTTGGAGATATAGTAATATCACTTGAAAAAGCCAAGTCGCAAGGGAAAGAATTTGAGCACGGTACAGAACGGGAAGTTTCATATCTCACGGTGCACAGCACACTGCATTTGCTTGGATATGACCATATGAAAGAAAATGAAAAAATGATAATGCGAGAAAAAGAAAAGAAAATAATGAAGCGCATGGGTATATAGAGATAGAGGGGTGAACGCTTTGAAAGGGAAACTGAACATTTTATTGTTGATGTGCATGATTATAGCGATTGCATCGTCTTGTGTCAAAGATGAAACACCAGATCCCGAGGATGCAGTTGAAGTGTCGCCGGAAGAGGTTGTGATAGAAGAGCCGGCGGACGAAAAACCGATTCAGGAACCAGAACCGGAGCCTCTTTTTCGTTCGGTTTTGACTGGTTTGCAAGTAGAAGAAGAGGTTTTGGGAAAGCGCCCTATAGCTGTCATGCTCGACAACCACATAGGAGCGCGTCCGCAATCGGGATTGTCAAAAGCTGAAATTGTTTTTGAAATCCTCGCAGAAGGCAATATAACCCGATATATGGCTATTCTTCAAGAAGTAGATATGAACTCAATCGGACCTGTCAGAAGCGCCCGACCTTATTTCATCGACAAAGCTTTGGAATTTGACGCCCTATATGTGCATGTAGGAGGCAGTTTGGCAGCACTTTCCGACATTGATGATTTCAATATGGCTGACATAGATGGAATGAACAGAGGGAAGGACACATTTTGGAGGGTAAACCATAAAAAGATACCCCACAACATGTACACAAGCACCAAGGCGCTGCGGGCCGCAGCGGACAGGAGCGGCTACAGAACGGATTTTGACATTGGATTTGCATCTTTCAGTGAAGAAAATCAACCATTTGCTTATGCTGAAAATCTTGAAAGCATAAGTTTCGGGTTCAGCAGGTACTACAATCCTTCGTTCGTATACAACGAGGAGGATGAATTGTATGAGAGGATTGTCAAAGGTGTTCCGCAGCTTGAGGAGTTCAGTTCGGAACCTGTTCTAGCGAAGAACATAATTGTTTTGAAAATGAATACAAAGGTTATTGATGGCGAGGGCAGGCTTGATATTAAAACAGTTGGCAAAGGATCCGGTTATTATATAACATCGGGAAAGAAAATCGACATTGAATGGGAAAAACAAGACAGGAGGGCTAAAACCGTCTATACTATGAACGGGGAAGAACTGTTGTTGAATCCCGGGAACACATGGATTGTAATTACACCAATGAACTTGGAAATTAAAATCAACAGTTGAAGGGAGTGTGTTAATTGGACCGAAACGAATGCAAAAGATTGATTGAAATGGCTATAGAGGCGAGAGAAGATGCATATACGCCATATTCGGACTTCAAGGTGGGTGCGGCGGTACTTACAGATGACGGTAAAGTTTTCACAGGCTGCAATATTGAAAACGCGTCTTACGGAGCGACGATTTGTGCCGAACGCACTGCACTTGTAAAGGCAATCAGCAATGGCCACAGGAATTTTACTGCTTTAGCCGTTGTAGGGAAAAAAGGTTCATATACTTATCCTTGCGGAATATGCAGACAATTCATTATTGAATTCGGCAAACATATAAAAATTATTGTTGCAAAGGTACCTGAGAATTATAAAATATTTGAAATAGAAGAATTGTTGCCTTTTGGATTTACAAGGGAGGACTTATAGTTATGGAAGCTCCAAAATTCAAATCTGGATTTGTGACGATAATCGGCCGCCCTAATGTGGGCAAATCTACCTTGGTAAATGCTTTGGTAGGAGAAAAAGTCGCAATAATATCAAACAAGCCACAAACGACAAGAAACAGAATAAGTGCGGTTTATACTGATGAAGAAAAGCAAATAGTCTTCATAGACACTCCGGGAATTCATAAGCCCAAAAATAAATTGGGAGAATTCATGGTTCGATCTGCCAAGACGACATACAATGAAGTGGATTTGATCCTACTGATGGTGGACAATTCAAAAAGCATCGGTCCGGGTGACATGCATATAATTGAATCCCTCAAAGATGTAAAAACACCGTGCCTGCTTGTAGTAAACAAGCTTGACCTGATAACTCCACAGGAATTTAAAAAGCTTCATGAGAAATATGGGAAGATGGATATTTTCGACGGAATAATAGGAATATCGGCAAAAAATCAAATGAATCTAAAGCAACTGACAGATGCAATCGGATCTTACATGATGGAAGGGCCAAAGTATTTTCCCGAAGATATGATTACAGACCAACCAGAGAGATTTCTTGTATCTGAGATAATAAGAGAAAAATTGCTCAATATACTTTATGATGAAGTTCCACACGGAATCGCTGTCGGAATTGAAAAAATGGAGAAAAGAAAAGATGCGGAAATAACAGATGTATATGCGACGATATATTGTGAAAAAAAATCCCATAAAGGGATAATAATTGGAAAGAACGGCAAAGTTCTAAAAAGGGTTGGAATAGAAGCCCGAAAGGAAATTGAAAATTTATTGGGAAACAAGGTTTTCCTTGAAATATGGGTCAAGATAAAGGAAGAGTGGAGAGACAGGGACAGTTTGCTTAATCAATTCGGATACAGATAAAGGGGGTGAAGCAATTGGACGATACATTGGAAATGGAAATAATCAAAATCACTGAGCAATTGGATCAAAACAAGTTTGTTGAATTGAACGAATATCTGGAAGACATGCATTCAGCTGATATAGTTGAAATAATAATGGATCTTGAAGAGGAGAATCGCAAAAAACTCATAAGCGTTTTGTCATGGGATAAAATAAGTGATGTTTTCGAAGAAGTCGAGACTCCCGTTTTCATAAATTTATTAAGCGCATTCACTAAAGACCAAAAGCGTATGATTCTTGAGGAAATGGGTCAGGACGATGTAGTTGACCTTATTGCTTCACTTGACGATGGCAAACAAAAGGAACTTCTTTCACTACTTGATCGTGAAGAGGCATCCGAAATCAAGGAATTGCTTATTTATGACGAAGATACCGCCGGCGGTATCATGACAAAGGATTATATAACGGTAAAAAAGGACATTACAGTTTATCAGGCGATTGAAGAAGTAAGGGTGCAGGCATCCGAAGCGGAAACGGTTTACTACGTATATGTTGTAGACCATATGGAACGTTTGGTTGGAGTACTTTCACTCAGAGAATTGATTGTTACCAAAGCTAATAAAATTGTTGAAGAGATAATGAAGGAGCAGGTAATCCAGGTAAATGTCGGAACCGACCAGGAAGAAGTAGCCAGAATGGTTGCCAAATACAACCTGATTGCCATTCCCGTTGTTGAAAACAACGGAATAATAAAAGGAATAATCACAGTCGACGACATAATTGACGTCATAGAGGAAGAAGCGACTGAGGATATATACAAGTTTGCCGGGACGACTGAAGGCGAATACAAGATGGAGGACTCATTCCAAAAAAGGATAGGTGCATCTGTCAGTTCAAGATTGCCGTGGCTTGTAGTAACTGTTTTTGGTGGATTGCTGTCGGCGAAAATAATCGGGGGTTTTGAAGCTACGCTTAACAGCAATACGACAATAGCATATTTCATACCATTGCTTGCCGGTATGGGGGGGAATGTAGGAACCCAATCCTCTACTCTTACCGTAAGGGGAATAGCAACGGGTCAAATAGACAGCAAGGAAGTTTTAAAGATAGTATTGCATGAATTCTCGGTTGGATTTTCGGTAGGCTTGATATGCAGTATTCTTGTAGCTTTCATGACATTTGTTTTAAACGGAGAGATGGTCCTGAGCTTGATTGTAGGAGTTGCGATGTGGGCAAACATGATTACTGCCGCGACAATCGGAACTCTCGTTCCATTGATATTCAAAAGAGTTGGAGTGGATCCGGCAGTGGCATCAGCACCATTCATTTCAACTACTATAGACATCACCGGAATTTCAATATACTTTACTTTGACAACAATCCTGATGAGCCAATTTAACCTATTTTAAAAGATGAGGCTGAAATGTATATAAAAACAGAAGCAATCGTTCTTAGAAAAACATTTTACAACGATTCGGATGCAATATTGACGCTGTTTTCCAAAAAACTCGGCAAAATCAGTGCATATGCAAGGGGCGCCAGAAAGTCAAAGACAATGATTTCATCAGTTGCGCATCCTTTCATATACGGAGAATTTGTATTAAGAGGGAAACCTGACATATACAGCATTTCCTCTGCTGAAATAATTGAGTCAAATTATTCAATCAGGGAGGATCTCAAAAAATTGTCTTATGCCTCGTATTTTTTAGAACTTTGCAGATATTCCATACATGAGGGCATGACGAACAACAGACTGTTCTACCTTACGGTGCAAGTATTGGAAATAATGAATCAAGAAGGTTGCGATTTGGATAAAATCAAGCTTGCATACGAAATAAAACTGTTAAACTTTTCGGGATTGAAACCGGAAGTTTCAAAGTGCCTCAAATGTGGAATAAATAGTATAGAGTCCTTGACTGTTTTAAGCATTGAGGACGGAGGAGTAATTTGCAAGGGCTGTGTTGATGAGAGGAAGAAGCAAGGAGGCATCGCTGTAAGCAAGCAGTTTATACATTTAATCAGATACTTGAATGAAAAAGATGTTGATGTAATTTGCCGAACTAAAATCAATGCAGGGATGGTCAGGCACTTGGATAAAATATTCGAACTTTATATAAAGTACCATATGGATATAAAATCTTTCAAGAGTCTGGAATTCCTAAAAACAATTCAATAAAGGAGGCTTTAAAATGTCATTTACGATTGAAAATGTGGACGAGGTAATACAAAGGACCGGGGCTACCTATAAGGAAGCCAAAGAAGCGCTTGAAGCGGCTGAGGGAGATGTTCTCGAAGCGATAATAAAGGTGGAGGAAGGAAGAAAGAAAAAAACCTGCAATACAGCAAAAGAAAAGGGAAATGAAGTAGTCGACAAACTGAAGGAATTGGTCAAAAAAGGAAATGTAACAAGGATAATGCTTAAAAAAGAAGATCGCTTGATACTTGACATACCGGTTACTGCGGGAGCTGTCGGAGCGATTGTATTTGCGCCCGCCACAGTAGCGGCAATAATTGTGTCTCTGGCAACCGGTTGCAAGATAGAAATCCAAAAAGAAGGCGGAGAGATAATCGATGTAAACGACGTGACTGAAGAAAAGATGGAAAAGGTCATGGAAATGGCTGAAGAATTCGGCGAATCGGCAAAAGAGAAGGCCGCTGAAGCAAAAGAAAAAGCGAGTGAAGCAAAAGAAAAGGCTGCGGACAAAGCAGCCGAAGTAAGGGGTAAAGCTGTTGATAGAGCAACGGAAGTAAAAGAAAAGGCAACTGAAGCAAAAGAGAAAATAACCAAGAAAACAGATGACGAAAAAGAGTAGAGTTGCAGGAAAATATATTTACAAAATCTTTTGATTGTGGTAAGATTCATCTAAATGAATAGCGTGTGCGATGAAGAAGAGATCCTATATGAAAGAATAAAAGAGAGCCGGTGGTGCTGAAAACCGGTATTCACAGTTGAAGGATGGCGCTTTCGAGCACTTTTAAAGAAGTGGGCATATTATGCCAAAAAGGGTGGAACCGCGGAATTACTTTCGTCCCTTGCCAAGAGCAAGGGACGGGAGTTTTTTATTTTTTAAGGAGGAGAAAATGGCTAAAAAAGAAAAAAGCAAAATGGAAAAACTTGTGGCTTTATCAAAGTCAAGGGGATTTATATTCCCAGGATCGGATATTTACGGTGGATTGGCCAACACATGGGATTATGGACCGCTGGGGGTTGAATTCAAAAACAATGTCAAAAAAGCTTGGTGGAAGAAATTTATTCAAGAGTCGCCATACAATGTGGGTGTTGATGCGGCGATACTTATGAATCCACAGACCTGGGTCGCTTCGGGACATGTCGGAGGGTTCAACGATCCGCTTATGGATTGCAAGAATTGCAAATCAAGATTTAGGGCGGACAAGCTCATAGAGGACCATATTGCAGAAACAGGAAAAGAGCCTGTAATTGTTGATGGATGGGGAAAAAATAAAATGGAGGATTTTGTTCGGGACGAGGGTGTCAAGTGTCCTGAATGCGGAAGCAGCGATTTCACGGAAATCCGTCAATTCAATCTTATGTTCAAGACATTTCAGGGAGTTGTCGAGGATTCAATGGCCGAAATATATCTTCGCCCGGAAACCGCGCAAGGCATTTTTGTTAATTTCAAAAGCATTCAAAGAAGTTCAAGAAAAAAAATACCGTTTGGTATAGGACAGATAGGAAAGTCGTTCAGAAATGAAATAACACCAGGCAACTATACGTTCAGAACAAGGGAATTCGAACAGATGGAGCTTGAATTCTTTTGCGCACCAGGGGAAGATTTGAAATGGTTTGATTATTGGAAGGACTACTGTAAAAATTGGCTCGAGATTCTTGGGATGGATATGGACAACATAAGGCTCAGAGACCATGAGAAAGAAGAGTTGTCACATTACAGCAACGCCACTACGGATTTTGAATACAAGTTCCCGTTCGGGTGGGGAGAGCTTTGGGGCATTGCCGACAGGACAGATTATGATCTAAAGCAGCATATAGAGCATTCTGGTGTCGACATGAGGTATCAGGATCCGATCACAAATGAAAAATACATTCCATACTGTATAGAGCCTTCATTGGGAGCCGACCGCGTTGCTTTGGCCTTCCTTTTGGATGCGTACAACGAGGAAAAATTGGAAGACGGAAGCGAACGTGTTGTACTGAAACTGCATCCATTCCTGTCTCCGTTCAAAGCTGCAATATTCCCACTTTCAAAAAAATTGAGCGAAGAAGCAGAAAGGATATTTGCCGAACTTTCAAAATATCATAATGTAGACTATGATGTGTCGGGAAGCATAGGCAAGAGATACAGGAGGCATGACGAAATAGGAACGCCTTATTGCATAACTGTAGATTTTGATACGATTGAAGACAATTCGGTAACCGTAAGAGACAGGGATACAATGGTGCAGACCAGGATGTCGATAGAAGAATTGAAACAATTTTTGGACGATAAAACAATGTTGTAAAAAAACAGGCCTTTTGGCCTGTTTTTTTATAAAAATAGATATACCACAACGTTATTTCTGTTATAATAACAAATAGTGTAACATATAAAGCCGAAAGAGGTGATTGAAATCCAATACAACGATAGGCAAAAGCGAATTATTGAAATAGTAAAAGAATATCAGCCGGTAACGAGTGAAAAAATATCCAATCTTCTTAATGTGAACCGCTCAACGATAAGGCCGGATTTGTCAATACTGATAATGACCGGCATACTCGATGCAAGACCGAAGGTTGGATACCTTTATGTTGGAGACCAGGAAGACAAGGTTATTGCCAATCACATACGCAATGTCAAAGTTAATGATTTAAAATCAATGCCGGCAGTAGTGGATGAAAAAACAACAGTATACGATGCCATTGTATTTATGTTCATGAAAGATGTCGGCACGATTTATGTGACTTCAAAGGGATATTTGAGTGGTGTTGTTTCAAGAAAGGACTTCTTGAAAACGGCAATAGGTGGAAATGACATCAGGAAAATACCAATCAATGTAATAATGACCAGAATGCCGAATTTGATTATTGCCTTTTCAAATGAATCGATATATGAAGCCGCACAAAGATTGATTAATTGTGAAATAGACAGTTTGCCTGTCGTAGAGAGGCTTTTGATAGACAATTCGGAAGTATATAAAGTAGTCGGGAGAATTTCAAAAACAAACATAACCAAATTTTTCGTGGAATTGGGGACAAAAGAATTTGGAGGGCTGGAAGATGCATAATCAGATTGTGATTTTTATTGTTTCCGATTCAATTGGAGAAACGGCTGAACAAGTTGTGAGAGCGGTGCTGGGACAATTCAAGGGCAACGATTATGTTTTGAAGAGATACGCATTTACCGACAATGAGGATAAGATATTCAATGTTATAGATGAAGCGGAAAAACAGAATGCAGTTGTTGCTTTTACAATAGTAGTGCCTGAATTGAGGAATATGATGGTCGATGAATGCAAATCTCGTGGAGTGGTTTACAATGACATTCTCAGTCCGCTTTTGGGAACATTCAAAAAAGCCATCGGAGCTGAACCTTTGAATCAACCGGGAACAATCAGAAGACTTGACGACAAGTACTTTAAAAAAGTGGAAGCTGTCGAGTTTGCAGTAAAATACGACGATGGAAAGGATCCAAGGGGGATAAAGAAAGCCGATATTGTTCTTATAGGTGTTTCAAGGACTTCAAAGACCCCGTTAAGCATGTATTTGGCACATAAAAACATCAAGGTGGCGAATATTCCGCTGGTTCCGGAAGTTCCTGTTCCAGATGAATTGTTTGAAATCCCTGCAAAAAGGATTGTTGGTTTGATTACCGAACCCGAAAAGCTAAACGCAATACGTCTTGAAAGGCTTAAAAGTATGGGACTTAGCAATGGAGCAATTTATGCTGATATGAACAGAATAATGGAAGAATTGGAATATGCAGAAAAACTGATGAAAAAAATCGGATGCCCTTTTATCAATGTTTCCAATAAAGCCATTGAAGAAAGTGCAAACACGATTATACAGATAATGAAAGAAAACAATATTTATTAAAAGGAGGGTTTTAAAATGAGTGAATTTGTTTATCTTTTCAGTGAGGGGAACAAGGATCTGAAAAGCCTTTTGGGGGGTAAAGGCGCAAATTTGGCCGAGATGAATAATATTGGACTGCCGGTGCCTGAAGGTTTTACTATTACTACGCAAGCATGCAACAATTATTATGAAGAAGGTAAAAGACTTAAAGACACATTGAAAAAAGAAATTTTCGATAAAATCGGAAAGCTTGAAAAAATGACAGGGAAGAAATTTGGAGACAATGCCAATCCTTTGTTGGTATCGGTTCGCTCTGGAGCTGTGATTTCAATGCCGGGGATGATGGACACGGTATTGAATCTGGGGCTGAACGACATAGCTGTTGAAGGCTTGGCCAATCTGACAGAAAATGAGCGTTTTGCATATGACAGCTACAGAAGATTCATACAGATGTTTTCCGATGTTGTTTTAAACATACATAAATACAAGTTCGATGCGGTGTTGGAAAATGTAAAAGAAACGAATGGATACTCAAACGATACAGAGCTGACAGTTGACGATTTGAAGAGAATAATCAAGGAATACAAGGGAATAGTCAAAAAAGAGACAGGCGAAGATTTTTCACAGGAACCCAAGGAACAACTGCTGAAAGCCGTTGAGGCGGTTTTTGATTCATGGAATAATCAAAGGGCAATAGTATATAGAAAAATAAACGACATTCCGGATCATTACGGAACTGCGGTGAATATCCAATCCATGGTTTTCGGGAACATGGGTGATGATTCTGGTACAGGAGTTGCATTTACAAGGAATCCGGCAACTGGAGAGAACAAAGTTTTTGGTGAATTCCTAATGAACGCTCAGGGGGAAGATGTTGTTGCAGGCATAAGGACGCCAAAGTCAATTGATGAGTTGAAGGGTATAATGCCTGAAGTTTACAATGAATTCATGGATATAGCCGATAAACTTGAAAAGCATTATAAAGACACTCAGGACATCGAATTTACAATAGAAAAAGGCAAACTGTTCTTGCTTCAGACAAGAACAGGCAAGAGAACGGCTTTTGCGGCAGTCAATATTGCCGTGGAAATGGTTGAAGAAGGACTGATAAACAAGGAAGAGGCCTTGCTTAGAGTCAAGCCTGGACAGATAGACCAGCTTCTCCATCCGACATTTGAAGAAAAAGAACTGGCCGAGCGCAAGCCGATGACAAAAGGATTGCCTGCTTCACCGGGAGCTGCGACCGGAATGATTTATTTTACTGCTGAAGCCGTAGTAGAGGCAGTATCGAATGGTGGCAAGGCAATACTCGTGAGAATGGAAACATCTCCGGAGGATATTGAAGGAATGGTTGCGGCTGAGGGTGTTCTCACATCCAGAGGAGGAATGACATCACATGCGGCTGTTGTGGCAAGAGGGATGGGCAAATGTTGCATAGCCGGATGCGGAGACATCAAGGTTGATGAAAAAAAACGAATGTTCAAGGTGGGAGATTTGATTTTAAGAGAAGGGGATTATATATCTCTTGATGGAAATACAGGTGAAGTATACAATGGCGTCATCAAGACCAGCGAGGCGCATCTTACAGGAAGTTTTGCAAAAATTATGGAATTGGCGGATGAAGTCAGAAGCCTTAAAATCAGGACAAACGCCGATACGCCAAGAGATGCTCAAGCAGCTGTTGAATTCGGCGCGGAAGGCATCGGATTATGCAGGACTGAGCATATGTTTTTTGATGAAAGTAGAATCAATTATGTGAGACAGATGATTGTCGCAGATGATTTGTCGGAACGAAAAAAGGCTCTTGGACATCTTTTGCCTTTCCAAATGGAAGATTTCGAAGGGATTTTTAAAGCTATGAAAGAACGTCCTGTGACAATAAGGCTTCTTGATCCTCCCCTTCATGAATTTCTTCCAAAGGATGAAGAGGAAATAATGGATCTTTCTGGCAAAATAGGGGTTGATTTTGAAAGACTCAAAGAAAAAGTTGGGCTCTTAAAAGAAGTTAATCCGATGCTGGGACATAGAGGCTGCAGACTCTCAATAACATATCCTGAAATTTACGAAATGCAGGTTGCGGCTATAACAAAGGCGGCTTTGAATGTGAAAGAAGAGACTGGTCTGGAAATCAAACCTGAAATAATGATTCCCTTGGTGGGACATGAAAATGAAATCAAATACAACCGCGAACTTGTAATAAGGACGATAAATGCGATACTTGAAGAAACAGGAGCTTCTTTGGAGTATATGGTAGGGACAATGATAGAGGTTCCGAGAGCGGCACTTACAGCTGACGAAATAGCACAGCATGCTGAATTTTTCTCATTCGGCACCAATGACCTTACTCAAATGGGATTTGGATTTTCCAGAGACGATGCCGGCAAGTTCATCAATGAATACGTTCAAAAAAATATTTTTGAAAGTGATCCGTTTGCGAAACTTGACCAAAAAGGTATAGGAAAACTGATGACCATGGCAATAGATCTGGGCAGAAAAACTCGGCCGGGAATAAAACTTGGGATTTGCGGAGAGCATGGCGGAGAGCCGGATTCAATAGAATTTTGCCATAGGATAGGATTGGATTATGTCTCATGCTCGCCGTTCAGGGTACCGGTTGCGCGATTATCTGCCGCACACGCAGCAATAAAGAATCGATAATCATAAAATGATTTTAAGCCCTTTAAGGAGAACTGAAATGTTCTTTTTAAAGGGTTTTCCATTTTGTTGTTGTATAATGAATATAGAATATAAAGGAACGGAGGCTGTGTTATGGATTTCAGACTTCAGTATGAAAAGATGGAAAAGCAATGGCTTTCAAAAGAAGCGTGCCTTTCTTCTCAAACGCTTGGAAGAAGAAAAACTGAGCTTTCATGCAGCATAAGGACATCATTCCAAAGAGACAGAGACAGGGTCATACACTCAAAATCATTTAGAAGACTCAAGCATAAAACACAGGTTTTCCTTTCTCCGGAAGGCGACCACTACAGGACGCGTTTGACTCATACATTGGAAGTTGCTCAAATTTCAAGAACGATTGCAAGGTCTTTAAAACTTAACGAAGATCTTACAGAAGCCATAGCCCTTGCTCATGATTTGGGACATACACCTTTCGGACATTGCGGAGAAACTGTATTGAATAGAATCCACCCGGGTGGATTCATTCACAACGAGCAAAGCCTCAGAGTCGTTGATCTGCTTGAAGACGGCAGAAATGAAGGTTTCGGCTTGAATTTGACTCATGAAGTCAGAGACGGCATACTGCATCATAAAGGGAATGAGGAATGCGAAACATTGGAGGGAAATATTGTTCGTCTAAGCGACAGAATCGCATATATAAACCATGACATTGACGACGCAACAAGGGCGGGAATGCTTGAGATAAGAGAAATACCCAAGGAGTGTCTGCAATGTCTGGGGAACAGTCATGGAGAGCGTATAAATGCTATGGTGGTGGATGTAATTGAGAACAGTATAAACGGGGGCGGCATTAAAATGAGTGAACAGTTTGAGTACCACACGAACAAATTGAGAGACTTCATGTTTGAAAATATTTATTTAAACCCGGAAGCAAAAGGTGAAGAGGGAAAGGCCCAAAAGATTATTGAACAACTTTATGAACATTTTACGGTCCATCCTGAAGAGTTGCCTGAAAACATCAGAAGGAAGAGCGGAAAAAGTGAAGGGGTCAAGGACTATATAGCCGGAATGTCGGATAGATTTGCGGTAAATAAATTCAAGGACATATACATCCCTAAATATTGGGTGTAAGAAATTGAATATTACGACTATTTGATTTTGTGCAGGGAAACAAAGAGATTTGTAGAAGTAAATTAATTCGTCAAATTTGCGGGGTGGATAATGATGCAAAGATCCTATACGGACGCATTAATTGAAGAGGTGGTTAACAGGTCGGATATGGTGGCTGTGGTTTCACAATATGTGAAATTGAAAAAGACCGGAAAAAACCATAAGGGGCTTTGTCCTTTCCACAATGAAAAAACACCTTCTTTTATAGTTTCGGAAGAACGTCAGAGGTACCATTGCTTTGGCTGCGGGGCTTCAGGTGACGTGATAGAATTCATAATGAACATTGAAAAACTCGATTTTGTAGATGCATTGGAGTATTTGGCTGAGCAAAACGGCATAAGGCTTGAGGATTATTTGAAAAAACATGACAATACAAAGCCGGTCAGGGACAAGTCCGTTCTATATGATCTTATGAGAGAAGCTGCGATTTACTACTATAAAAATCTTAAAACCAATGATTCCGCTCTTGAGTATCTCAAGAATAGGGAAATAAACGTTAAGACAATAAAAACCTTTGGTTTGGGGTATGCGGCTGAAAATTGGGATGGCGCGATAAGGCATATTAATAAAGTCAAAGGTTTTTCGCTGAATGATATGGAACGATGCGGTTTAATTATAAAGAGGGAAAAAAGTTCCGGATACTATGACAGATTCAGGAATAGAATCATGTTCCCTATATTTGATATAAGAGGCCGCGTTGTCGGTTTTGGAGGAAGAGTTTTGGACGACAGTCTTCCAAAATATCTAAATTCCCCAGAGACTGAACTTTTCAATAAAAGGAATTTGTTGTTTGGATTGAATTTTGCGAAAAAGTATACAGGTGAAGAAAAAAGGATTGTCATTGTGGAAGGATACATGGATGTCATAGCCTTGTATGCCAGAGGGATAAGGAATACGGTTGCTTCACTTGGAACGGCTTTAACTGAAGACCATGCAAATTTGCTCAAGCGTTACGGAAAGGAAATAATTTTGTCTTATGATTCAGATTCCGCAGGCGAAAAGGCAACAATAAAGGCTATGGGGATTTTGGAAAAAACGAATTGTAAAATAAAGGTCATACATCTGCAAGGAGCCAAGGATCCGGATGAATACGTCAAAAAAAACGGGATAGATGCATACAAAGACAAAATGCATAAGTCTTTGCCTGTTTTGGATTATCGAATATCACTTTTGAGAAATAAGTTTGAAAGGTCAAATCCTCAGGAAAGGATTGAATATTTGGAAGCGATGAAAAATCTGTTTGATACAATAAAAGAACCTTTGCAAAAAGAGGTCTATTTAAAGAAAATCAACAATGAAGAGCCGGAAATCGGCAGTCTGCTTGAGAAAGCTTTTGCAAACAGGCAAGCGGGCAAAAAATACAAGCGCGTAGATAGGAACCGAATATACAAGGTTGATAAAAAAAAGAAATACGAAACGGCGAGAATACTATTAGGAATTTTGATGAGTGGAAAAGAAGTTTTCCAAAGCATGGAGAAATTCATTGAAAAATCCGATTTCGAATTGGGGGCCCATAAACATATTTTCGATTCCTTAATAACGGAATATGGGAATAATGAGACTGTTTTTCAAGATAGAATGGCAGAGCTGCTTGATATTGAAAGCATTGAAGAATTGACCCAAATTTATTCAATGGATATTTCGTCCATAATTTCAGATAAAAACCCGCGAGAAGTCATTTTTGGATGCATTGTCGCCATGCGTATGAACAGGATAGAAAATGAACTGAAAGGATTCGATAAAAATAAGCTTGAAAAAGAAGGAGATTTGGTTAAGATTAAAGAACTATATAACGAACTGAATCGTTATAGAAATTTAAGAAACCGGAATGATGAATTGAATGAATTCGATTTGTTGCCGCCGGGGAAAAAGAAGGGAGGGGAGTCAAATTAAAAATCCAAAACAAAAGAAAAAAAACGACAAGAATGTATCGTTGTTAGTTCAAAAGGGAAAGAAAAAAGGTAATCTGACATATTCGGAGATTGCCGAAGCTTTTGAGGAAATAGACCTGGACAAAGACGATATAGAAGAACTTTATGACTCTTTAACTTCTGCAGGAGTTGAAATCCTTGGTGACAAAGACGATATAATAGGTTTGGCTGATGAACAAGAATCGGAGGTCAAAGAAGTTAAAGAAAAAGAAATAGCAGTTCCAAAGGGCGTAAACATAGATGACCCCGTTAGAATGTACTTGAAAGAAATAGGCAAAGTTCCACTTTTGACGGCTACGGAAGAAATTGAGCTTGCCCAGGCAATGGAAGCCGGAAATGAAGAGGCCAGAAGAAAACTGTGTGAGGCCAATTTGAGATTGGTTGTAAGCATAGCCAAAAGATATGTTGGAAGAGGAATGTTGTTTTTGGACCTTATACAGGAAGGCAATCTGGGCCTTATCAAGGCAGTTGAGAAATTCGACTGGCGAAAGGGATACAAATTCAGCACTTATGCGACTTGGTGGATCAGGCAGGCAATAACAAGGGCAATTGCAGATCAGGCGAGGACCATAAGAATACCTGTGCATATGGTTGAAACAATCAATAAATTGATTCGTGTGTCAAGACAATTGCTGCAGGAACTCGGGAGAGAGCCAAAACCAGAGGAAATTGCAGAAGAAATGGACATGCCGGTCGAAAAGGTAAGAGAAATATTGAAGATAGCGCAGGAACCCGTTTCGCTTGAAACGCCTATAGGGGAAGAAGAGGACAGCCATCTTGGAGACTTCATACCGGACATCGATGCACCGGCACCGGCAGAGGCGGCCGCCTTTTCAATGCTTAAGGAACAATTGATTGAAGTTCTGGATACGTTGACGCCGAGAGAGCAAAAGGTTTTAAAATTGCGTTTCGGACTTGAAGACGGAAGAGCGAGAACGCTCGAAGAGGTCGGAAAAAAATTTGACGTTACAAGAGAACGAATTCGACAGATTGAAGCAAAAGCATTGAGAAAATTGAAACATCCAAGCAGAAGCAAAAAACTTAAAGATTATTTGGAATAGGGGTTCGCTTATGCGAATCTTTATTTTTAAGGAGGATTCTAATTGAAATTGGACCCAAGGCTTCAAGCCATAGCGGAATACGTAAAAAAAGGAGAACGTGTTGCGGATATCGGAACGGATCATGGATATATACCGATTTATCTGGTTGAAAATGGCATGAGCCCTAAAATATTCGCGACCGATGTAAATCCGGGACCTTTGGACAATGCAAGAAGTATGGTTGAAGCCCGGGAAATGGATAAAACAATAAAACTTAAACTTGGAAACGGACTGGAACCCATAATCGGCGAGAATATTGACAAGGTAATAATTGCAGGGATGGGAGGTTTCCTTATAAGAGATATTCTTGTTGAAGGTGAAAAATTCATTTCAGAGATGAAACCAAGCCTTGTGCTTCAGCCCATGGTGGCCCAGCCGGAATTGAGGAAATGGCTGAGAGAAAACGGCTACAGGGTCATATCTGAAAGGATAGCAAAGGATAGAAGAAAGTTTTATGAAATTATGTTGGTTGAAAGAGGAAAAGAGTCTTGTGAGAATTTGGCACATGATGAAATAGGGATTAAAATGCTTGAGGAAAAGGATCCTCTGCTTATGGATTTTGTGAACCATAAAATAACGAAATACGAAAAAATACTTGAAAACATAAGACGAAATGCTGCAGAATCGGAATTGATGGATAAAAAAACCTTTGAAATAATTGACCGCATCGAGAGGCTTAAGGAGGTTTTGAAAGCTATATGAAAAGAGAAAAGCTTTTGAATATTTTGCGGGTTGAATTCCCGAATGAATATGCAGAGGATTGGGACAATACTGGATTCATGATTGATTGCGGCAGAAGGTCATATGAGTGTATTTTAACAGCGCTCGAATTGACGCCTGAAGTTATGAGGGAAGCAGTTGAAAAAGGGTGCGACCTGGTAATAACGCATCATCCACTGATTTTCAAACCGATCAGGAGCTTTGATGCAAGTTTGGCCGAGGACCGCTTGGTAATGGATTGCATAAAAAATGATATTTCAGTTTTTTCGATTCATACAAATTGCGACAATCATAAAGGTGGAACCAATGATTATCTTTCGGATCTTATAGGATTGGAAGGGACTGAAGCCCTAAATCCCCTGAAGCGAGCATATTGCAAGTTTGTTGTTTTTGTTCCGGCCGAACATGCTTCGGCAGTAATTGAAAAGATGGGAGAAATGGGTGGAGGAAGCATTGGGTCATACAGCAATTGCACCTTCTCAACAAAGGGGACAGGCTCATTTAAACCGCTTGATGGGGCAAATCCGCATTTGGGAGAGATAGGGAAAATTGAAATTGTTGATGAAATGCGCGTAGAGACAATTTTGCCTTTTGAAAAAATAGAAGCGGTGGTTGAAAAAGTGAGGTCGGTCCATCCCTATGAAGAAATGGCATATGACATAATTCCCCTTGAAAACATTCGGAAAGATTCGGGGGGCGGAAGAGTCGGTAAGCTAACCGAACCCACAAGATTGAAAGAACTGCTTGAAAGACTTAAAAATGTCCTGTCTGCAGAAATCTTGAAGTATACAGGAGATGAAAATCGAATAATAGAAAGAGTGGGGCTTTGTACTGGAAGCGGGTCTGATTTCATAAGGGATGCTTACAAAAGCGGTGTCGAATGTTTTCTTACCGGAGATATCAAGTATCACGATGCGCAATTTGCAAGAATTAACAATCTCGCGCTTGTCGATATCGGCCATTACGAAAGTGAGGATTTATTCAAGCATTTAATAAAAAATTTGCTTGCGAAAGAAATGGAATCCATAGATTCAAAATGCGATATTCATGTGTCTGAAACAGATATAAATCCTTTTAGATACTATCAATGAGAGTTTTGACAGGAGCATTTCTTTGTGATATTCTTATCTCCATGAATGAGTAAGTCAGACGGTCGCATATGAAAATATGAGGAAAGTCCGAGCTCCGCAGAGCAGGGTGCTGGGTAACCCCCAGTGGAGGCAACTTCAAGGATAGTGCAACAGAAATAAACCGCTATAAACATAGCAAGGGTGGAAAGGTGAGGTAAGAGCTCACCAGCGGCTAAGGCGACTTGCCGGCTCTGTAAACCCCATCTGGAGCAAGACCAAGCAGGGACATGAAAAGACGGTTGCTCGTCGTCGTCCCGATGGTAGGTCGCTTGAGCTCAGCGGCAACGCTGAGCCTAGATAGATGACTGTCAAATACAGAACTCGGCTTACGATTTACTTATTGTATAAAAGCGCTCTCAAGAGTGCTTTTATTTTTATTTTTTTGTATAATGGTTTTGAAGACAAAAGAAAAGGGGCAAACCATGGTGAATGAGCTCAGGAAATGGATTGAAGAATCGAATGAAATAGTATTTTTCGGAGGGGCGGGAACATCTACGGAAAGCGAAATTCCGGATTTTCGGTCCCAAACAGGATTGTATAGTTGCAAATACGGCGATTATTCTCCTGAAACAATTCTTAGCCATTCGTTTTTCATAAGGCATCCGGATGTTTTTTATGAATTTTGCAGAGAAAAAATTTTTTTCGGGGATGCGAAACCGAACAAAGCTCATTTGGCTTTGGCAAAATTGGAAGAAGAAGGAAAACTGTCTGCCGTAATAACACAAAATATTGACGGACTTCATCAATTGGGCGGAAGTAAAAATGTTTTGGAATTGCATGGGACGATACACAAAAATATTTGCATGAATTGCGGGAAATCATATTCGTTGGATTATATTGCAGATAAAAAATCCAAGGTTCCAATTTGTAGTGATTGTGGGGGAATAGTCAGGCCTGATATTGTATTGTATGAGGAGGCTTTGGACATGTCGGTTTTTCAATCTGCTGCCAATCACATAAGGAGAGCCGATTTGTTGATTGTAGGAGGAACATCTCTTTTAGTCTATCCTGCCGCGGGGCTGGTATCCGAATTCAATAAAGGCAGAATGGTTTTGATAAATCGCCAAGAGACACCTTTCGACGGTAAAGCTGACATGGTTGTCCGCAACAGCATAGGGGAAACCTTGGGTAAGGCAGTATTTGGAGGAAAAGACAATGAGATTCAACAACTTTAAGTATTTTATCAAATACATGAAGGATCCAAATGTAAGCAAATGGCAAAAGATATTCTTGACAGCGTTGATGATATACGTCATTTCGCCTTTGGACTTGATACCGGAACCGATTTTCGGTATCGGAATCATTGATGACTTGATAATGGTGGCATACATTTGGAGCCATTTTTTGCCTGAGATGAACCGCTACAAGAAAGAGCCGAATAAGGACCCGATAGTTATTGATTATGAAATTGAAGATGATGAGTGAAAGAGAGGATTGCAATGAGAAAAGACGTAAGGGAAGTTTTGATTTCGGAGGAAGAACTTAAAAAACGAATAGCCGAGCTTGGAAAGTCAATGACAGAGGATTATGAGAGAAAGGATCTGTTTGTTGTAGGGGTTTTAAAGGGAGCCAATATTTTTATGAGCGATTTGATACGAAAAATCGATTTGCCCATGCATATTGACTTCATGGCGGTTTCGAGTTACGGGATGTCCACAGAAAGTTCGGGAACCGTGAGGATTTTGAAAGATTTGGACTTCAGCATAGAAGGAAAAGATGTATTGATTGTAGAGGATATAATAGATTCGGGGCTTACTCTCAAATACCTGACAAGGATTTTGATGGAAAGAAGACCGTCGAGCCTAAAAATATGTACATTGTTGGATAAGCCTGACAGAAGAAAAGTTGATCTTGAAATAGACTACATAGGATTCAAGATACCTGATGCTTTCATAGTTGGATACGGTATCGATTTCGCTGAAGGATACCGTAATTTGCCTTATGTAGCCATATTGAAAGAAGATGCATATAAGTAAAAGATCGTAAAGGAGGGTTTGAAATGAAATTGAAAGACATGATAGATCATACGCTTCTGAAAGCTGCATCAAAAGGCGAAGAGATAGACAAGCTCTGCAGTGAAGCTGTCGAACATGGGTTTTTCGCGGTATGTGTGAATCCATACTATGTTTTAAGGGCCGTAAGTCAGCTAAAAGGGACAAAAGTAAAAGTTGCATCCGTTGTAGGATTTCCTTTGGGGGCCACTCCAACTGCAGTAAAAGTTTTCGAAACGCAAAAGGCAATAGCGGACGGAGCCGACGAGATAGACATGGTGATGAATGTAGGCGCATTCAAGAATGGCGAATATTCATATGTGCAGGAAGATTTCAAGGCTGTAAGGCTTGCTGCGGGCAAGGACAAGATATTGAAAGTAATAATCGAAACATGTTATCTTGATGAATCGGAGATAAGGAAAGCGACAGAGCTTGTTTTGGGTTGCGGATCGGATTTTGTAAAGACATCGACCGGTTTTGGCACTGGCGGAGCGGAAATTTCGGATATACGGACAATAAAAGAAATCGTAGGAGACAAAATTGGCATAAAAGCATCCGGAGGCATTAGAGACAGGGAGAAGGCTTTGCAAATGATTGAAGCAGGCGCAACTCGAATAGGAGCAAGCGCCTCGGTGAAAATTGTTGAATCAGGTGAAGAAAATGAAAAATAGCATTTTGGGATGCTTGTTCGGTGCATTGGCAGGAATCCAGGCTGGCGAAAAAGACGGCGGGGAATCTTTGAAGGAAGCATATTCATCCCTTGAAAAAAGTATGAGGGCATGCATAAGATTTTATCAGCAAGGCAAAATAAAAGGTGAAGCGAGATTGATTGATTACTTTGAAAACGAGCATAATGAAAGTGATTCGGTTTGCGAACTTGACGTTTTGGGTGCGGCAGTTGTAATGGGAATGGCCTTTGAAAGAGAATCGTCTTTAAAACGCATGTTGTCACTTTCTGAAAAATGGGGAATAGAAGATGTGAAAGACAGGATTTCATTTGCAATGTTGGCCGGTATTCTCTCGGGAATAACAAGGGGAGAAAAAATCAAGCAATCTGTAAACTGGGCAATGGGACAGTTTTTTGAGACTGAAGGCAATGAAGAATTGACTGAGATGATGAAATTGGTGGTTGCCTTGTATGAGAGTCGAAAGGATTTGGACAAGACCGTAAATTTTATTTCGGACGACACAAAGTTTTACAAGGCTTTGGGCGCTTCAATTGTGGTTGTTTTGCGTAGAAACAAAGATTTGTTCACTGCGGTCGATTGCTCGTATTCGAATTCTGCAGCCGGGGAATTTGCATCAGTTTCCACTGGTGCTATGATTGGCGCATTTATCGGCTATGATGGGATAAAACCTTTTATTGGTAAAAACAACTTTCGGTTCGGTAGTCAAATGGACATGGCGACCGATTTGTACAATATCATTTATAATGATGCTATTTTGCCTTTTGACAAATATACACCATTGTAATAAAAGCCTTCTGCGTCGGTTTTGACGCGGAAGGCTTTTAGAATTACACGTTGAATCTGAAGTGAATGACGTCACCGTCTTGTACAACATAGTCTTTTCCTTCAAGGCGGAGAATGCCCTTTTCCTTGGCTGAATGCAGACTTCCCGCTTCAAGAAGATCATCATAGGAAACCACTTCTGCGCGGATAAAGCCTTTTTCGAAATCAGTGTGGATTTTACCTGCGGCCTGTGGAGCTTTTGAGCCTTTTACGATTGTCCATGCGCGGGTTTCAGGTTCTCCGGAAGTCAGGAATGAAATAAGGCCTAGAATGGCATATCCGGCTTGTATCAATTTATGCAATCCGGTTTCATTCATTCCGAGCTCTTCCATATACAAAGCCTTTTCGTCATCGTCCAATTCCAGAAGTTCTGCTTCGAGTTTTGCCGATATTTTTATAACTTCAGCATTTTCCCTTAAACCTATTTCGTTGACTTTTTCGAATAACGGGTTTTCGGAAGAATTCAAAGCATCGTCTTCAGATACATTTGCTACATAAATTACAGGTTTTGTCGTCAAAAGATAAAGATTTTTGACGAAATCGGAAAGACTGTCGTCATAATCAACCGATCTGGCCGGCAAGCCTTCTTCGAGAGCTGAATATATCCGCTTGAGCAGTTCCATGTTTTTAAGTTGATTTTTGTCGCTCTTTAATGTTTTTTGCAGCTTTTGCATTCTTTTATCAACCATTTCAAGGTCGGATAAAATCAGTTCCAGGTTAATGACATCAATATCCCTTTGAGGATCAACCGTTCCGTCGACATGAACCACATTCGGATCTTCGAAGCATCTCACGACGTGAACGATAGCTTCAACCTCC
Organism: Clostridia bacterium; assembly: GCA_035269385.1. Taxonomy (GTDB): domain Bacteria; phylum Bacillota; class Clostridia; order Peptostreptococcales; family BM714; genus BM714. The sequence goes on along the minus strand of DATFJE010000047.1, from coordinate 6,602 downwards.
CGAATATGTGAAAGAAATTTGTTTCCAAGGCCTTCTCCCTTGCTGGCGCCTTTTACAAGACCTGCTATGTCGTAGAATTCGACTGCCGCGGGAATTGTTTTTTTTGATTTATGCATTTCCGTCAGGCGGTCAAGCCTTTCATCCGGAACAGAAACTACGCCTACATTCGGCTCAATTGTGCAAAACGGATAATTTGCGGATTCGGCTCCCGCCTTTGTAATAGCATTGAACAAAGTGCTTTTTCCAACATTGGGCAAGCCCACGATTCCAAGTTTCATATAAGACTCCTTTTTGAACTTATTCAAATCTGATTATAAACGAAAAACAAACAATAATAAACCCGTAACTACAAATTTGTCCGGGAGCGTGTTGATTTAATGGTATACTATATGATAGCCTTTATAAGTAAAAAAAGATAGGACGGGGTGGGGAAATGTTCAAAGGAATAGAAGTTCATGAATTGAGTCCAAATATAAATTTATATACATTGAAAACCAAACAATTCAAAACGGATTCGGTTGGGATTTTTTTTGAAAGGCGGCTTTCCAATGAAGAAGCATCAAAAAATGCCATGCTTGCCGCAGTCATGAAAAGAGGGACTCAAAAATTTCCGATGAGCCGGGATTTGTACAGGGAATTGGACAATCTATATGGTGCCGTATATTCTTCAAACATAAGCAAATACGGAGAACGGCAGATAATAAAGTTCCAAATGCAGTTTCCAGACAGCAATTATATTGAAGATAAGTGTATTTTTGAAAAAAGCATAGGAATACTCAATGAGATTGTCAACCATCCATTCAAGAACGGAGATTCATTTTCTGAAGACTATTTTGAGCAGGAAAAGAAAAATCAGATTCTTAAGCTTGAAAACAGGATAAACAATAAGATGGCTTATGCATTCGACAGGTGCATCGAGGAAATGTACAAGGGCGAGCCGTTTTCTGTGAACGAAGACGGGGACATAAGATGCTTGGAGGATTTGGATGGAAAAACACTTTATGACCATTATAAAAATGTTTTAGCAACGTCCAAGATTGACATATTCATTATTTCAAGGAATGACAGAAATCATTATGCGGGAGAAATATTGGAATCGTTTGAGTTTAAAAATAAAAAGTCAAAGCCTATACCGAGAGAGAAACATATTTATCCTCTTGCGAGTCCTACATTTATAACGGAAAAGATGGATGTATACCAAGGAAAACTGGTTATGGGATTCCGTACAAATATTCCATATGAGAATCCTCTATACAGACCTTTGCTTGTTTTCAATGAGATATTGGGCGGAGGAACATATTCAAAGCTTTTCCAAAACATCAGAGAAAGGGAAAGCCTTTGTTATAGTATTTTTTCAACTGTTGAAAAATTCAAGTCAGCCTTGTTTGTCGCAAGTGGAATAGATTTTGACAAAAAAGACAAAGTGGTTGATTTGGTACAAGAAGAAGTGGGGAAAATGAAACAGGGCTTCTTTGATGAAGAAGATTTGGAAAATGCCAAGAAATCAATCATTTCATCCATAAATTCCATAAAGGATTCACCGAATAAGATAATGAACTATTACTATTCAAGGATACTGACAAATTCATACATGGAAGCGGAAGAAATAATAAAGCAATTCGAATCGATAGATAAAGAAATGGTTTTGAAGGCGGCTGAAGGGATTTTTTTAGACACTGTTTATTTTTTAGATGAAAAGGGTGGTTTGATTGAAGAAAATCAATAAGATTGACATACCTCATTTGGATGAGACGGTATACAGGTACACAAGCAAAGAGGGTTTGAAAATACACATAATGGAAAAAAAAGGCTTCTCAAAAAAATATGCCTTTTTCGGTACGCGATACGGATCAATAGACAACAGTTTCATGGTAGATGGGCAATGCCATGAAATGCCCCACGGAATTGCCCACTTTTTGGAGCACAAAGTGTTTGAAGAGGAAAAGGGTGATGTCTTTGAAATTTTTTCTGGGACCGGAGCCAGATCAAACGCTTATACAAGCCACGATTCCACAAATTATTTGTTCAGTTGCACCGATCGGTTTTATGAAAACCTCGAGACGCTCATTGGATTTGTCCAAACATTGAATATTGACAAGGATAGTGTCGAGAAGGAAAAAGGCATAATAAAGCAAGAAATAATGATGTACGAAGACAATCCAGAGTGGCAGGCATATATCAACATACTTAAACTTATGTATTCGAATCATCCTGTGCATATAGACATAGCAGGCACGGTGGAAAGCATAAAGGAAATTGACAAGGAAAAGCTTGCAACATGCTATCGGACTTTCTACAGCCCGAAAAACATGGTTGTTTTTCTCATAGGAGACATAGACCGATTCAAGGCAATAGATGTAATAGAAAAAACAATTACAGAGGATTTCAAGAAAAGAAATTCACGAATAGAAAGAATTGTTCATGAGGATTTGGAACCGATTGTAAAAGAAATCAACAAAGAATCGTTTTCTATAGCCAGTCCGATTTTTTATATGGGAATCAAGTGCCATCAGAATTCTGAAATAGAATCCGATGTCTTGAAAAAGGAAATTTTTGTAGACATATTTTTAAACAGCATGCTTGGCAAAGGTTCAAATTTGTATAATGATCTTTATGAAAAGGGAATGATAGGCAAGAATTTTGGATACGACTATAACTACGGGCCGGCTTATGGACATATAATAATAGGCGGAGAAAGTGAAAAGCCTGAAGAAACGTACAAACTTTTAAAAAATGCGTTTGTCGAATTTTTGGCGAAAAATCCGGAAAAAGAAGATTTCGACAGAATAAAGAAAAAATTAAAGGGCGAATCACTGATTTACCTAAATTCATTGGAGTACATCGCAAATGCTTATGTTTCCGCATATCACAAAGGAATTGATTTTTTTAATTATTTCAAGGAATTGGAAAAATTTGATTATGAAACTTACGCAAGCATGCAAAAGAATTATAGAATTGAAGGGAAGACAGCCCTGAGTGTTGTTTATCCAAATGACAGGGAGGTTTCATTATGATGGATCCAATAGCATTCGAAGTTTTCGGGATTGGAATCAGATGGTACGGAATACTTATCAGCATAGGGTTGGTGCTTGGTGTCTTTGTTGCCATGAGAGAGTCTGCAAGGCTGGGGATTGATGAAAACATCATTCTGGACTTTATAATTTTCGCAGTGCCTGTTGCAGTTTTATGCGCCAGGGCGTATTATGTCTTATTCAATCTTTCATATTACGGCGGGGATATATTGAAAATGATCAATATAAGACAAGGCGGTCTTGCAATACACGGAGCCGTTATTGGAGGAGCTTTAACAGCGATTGTATATTCAAGATACAAAAGAATAAAATTTTGGAAATTGGCAGACTTGTGCGCACCGGGTCTTATTCTTGGACAGGCGATAGGGCGATGGGGAAATTTCATAAACAAAGAGGCTTACGGAGGACCGACGAATCTGCCGTGGGCCATTACTATCAATGGAGTTGGTGTCCATCCCACATTTTTGTATGAATCTTTGTGGAACCTGATAATATTCATATTCCTTATGGCGACAAGGAAAAAGAAAAAATTTGACGGTCAGTTGTTTGCATTGTATATGATGCTTTATTCACTTGGGAGATTCTTTATAGAAGGGCTTAGAACGGACAGTTTGATGCTTGGGAATTTTCGCGTGGCACAGCTTGTAAGCTTGGCGATGATTGCTGCCGGAGCCGGTTTTTATCTTGTGAAAAGCAGGGAAAAAATTTAAAATCATTTGAAAATCAAAAAAACATGAAGGCAAAAATGGAGACTTCTTTTATAGGAGTCTTTTTTTATTGCAAAAATAAAAGTTTTTTAAAAAAAAAGAAGGGATACTATTTTTGGCGTAGAATTAATAAACAAGGTTTAAAGTGGAGAAAAGTGGGGTAAAATCCCGTAAAATGGGGTGAAATCATGTTTATTGGGGAATTTCAGCATACGATGGATAAAAAGGGCAGAGTAAATATCCCGTCTAAATTCAGGGAATCTCTTGGAGAAATTTTCTATATAACAAAGGGGCTGGACTCATGCCTGTTCATTTTTCCCAAAAGCGAATTCTCCAACTTCGAGGAAAAACTAAAAGAATTGCCATTGGCAAGCAAAGATGCAAGAGTATTCACAAGAATGTTTTTTGCGGGAGCTGCGGAATGCCAACTCGACAAACAGGGAAGAATAATAATACCTCCCGTATTAAGGCAATACGGAGATTTGGAAAAAGAGGTTGTAATCATAGGCGTTTCAACAAGAATAGAAGTTTGGAACAAGGAACAATGGGATGAATACAATGCTGCCGAAAATGTGGATTATGACGATATTGCTGAAAAAATGGCCTTATTGGGAATTTAAAGGGGGCAACAATAATGGAGTTTTCACACGAATCGGTGCTTTTAAAAGAATCGATTGAGGGTCTTAAAATAACGGACGGCGGTATTTATGTCGACGGAACGACAGGTGGCGGAGGTCATTCAATCGAAATTGCAAAAAAGCTTGAAGGCGCGGGAAGCCTTATATGCATAGACCAGGATAAAGAAGCTTTGACGCATGCAAAAGTGCGTTTGGCTGAACATAAAGAAAAAATCAAATTTGTCCATGATAATTTTTATGAATTGAAAAATATTCTTGAAAGAAACGGAATAGAAAAAATAAACGGACTGTTGCTTGATTTGGGAGTTTCTTCATATCAGCTGGACAACAAGGATAGAGGTTTTTCCTACATGCAGGATGCACCGCTTGACATGAGAATGGATGCTTCCAAAAGCCTGACGGCGTATGAAGTTGTCAATACTTACGGGAATGAAAAACTGAAAAAAGTCATACAAGAATACGGCGAAGAGAACTGGGCTGCCAGAATTGTTGAATTCATTGAAAATGAAAGGAAAATCAAGCCGATTGAAACGACTGGAGAATTGGTTGAAATAATAAAGAAGGCTATTCCGTCAAAGGCCAGAAGAGATGGGCCCCATCCGGCGAAGAGAACTTTTCAGGCAATAAGGATTGAAGTAAATAATGAGTTGGGAATCATAGAAAGAACAATCAAGGATGCGGTTTCATGCATGAATAAAAAAGGTAGAATCTGCATAATAACATTCCATTCATTGGAAGACAGGATTGTGAAAAACACTTTTAAATATTTGCAAAAGGATTGCATATGCCCACCGGAATTGCCGGTATGTAAATGTGAAAAGAGAAGGGAAATAAAAATAATCACCAGAAAACCAATAGTTCCATCTGAAATCGAGATAGAAAAAAATCCGAGAGCAAGGAGCGCAAAGCTCAGAATCGCTGAAAGAGTTTAGAAGGAAGGAGAGACCTTTTATGACATCAGTTGCATATAAGAGATACATAGAATATGACTTCAATGAAGTAAGCGTTAATCCATCAAGGAGAAAAAATAAAAAAAAGAAAACCTTTTATGCCACAAAACTGTTCATGGTGGTTGTTTTGACAGGTCTTCTTTTCATTAGTATACTTTTTGGGTATGCTGCAATAAGTGAAATAAAATATCAAGTATATGAACACAAGCAAGCCATGAATGATTTGCAGATTAAAATCGAAAAAAACAAAATTGAGTTGGAAGCGATGAATAAAACGAGTATAATCGAAGACAAGGCTGTACACGAATTGGGAATGAAAGTTCCTGAAAGACAACAGATAGTGTATATAAATGCAAAAGGAGAAGAAAGCGGAATAAAGCGCGTCTCTATTGCAGCGCAATCGGTTGAATCGGCGGAAAGAGGTTTTATAGGAAATATTTATTCCTCAATACTGAGTTTGGGATTTATGGGGGATTGATTTGAAGGAGGCATTGCATGTCCCTGTTTAAAACGCCAAAACAAAGATTGAATTTTACTCTTGTCATTGTAATGATTGCTTTTGCATTGCTTGTGGCAAGATTGGTAAAAATACAGATAATCGATGGTGAAAAATATAGCGATATGGCAGTAGTTCAACAGACAAAGGATATTCCAATACCCGCCCAAAGGGGAGAAATACTTGACAGGAACCTGAAAAAAATGGCAGTCAATATGACTTTGTACAATATTTGGGCGGACGCAAACAAGATAACCAGCCCCGAGACTTCGTCGAAACTGATTTCGGATATTTTAGGATTGGATCCTGAAGCTATGCATGCCAAAATAAGTTCTGGAGCAGGGCTTATAAGTGTTGGCAAGTGGATAGACAAGGAAAAAGTTGAAGAAATCGATTCATTGCACCTTGAAGGCATCTGGTTTACAGAAGTCGAAAAGAGATATTACCCCCTGGATGATTTGGGGGCTTTTGTAATTGGACATACTACAGATGACAATAGAGGCTTGGCGGGGATTGAATTGGAGCTCAACCGTTACCTTACTGGTTTGAGTGGCCGATGGATAAGGAATACAGACGTATTCGGACGTCAGCTTCCTTTTGGTACTGACAAGTACTATGGCGCGCAAGACGGATTGAATGTTATATTGACCATCGATGAGGTGCTTCAATATTATACCGAGCAAATAATTGAAAAGGGCCGGGAAACCTTGAATGCGAAAAGAATAATGGCAATAATGATGGATCCTCGAACTGGAGATATCTTATCTATGGCGGCATAT
>DATFJE010000046.1:0-3034 GCA_035269385.1 Clostridia bacterium | reverse complement strand
CTATAATCTCAATCATCTTGTAAAAAATCCATTGGTTCTTTTCAGAATAATTTTTAAAAGACACATACCCTTTTATGTTGCAATAAGATTCATACGCCTCCCGCAGTTTTCCCTTCACTGTTTCGGCAATCTTTCGATCGACTACCGCAGACAAATGGCGGCTTGCGTAAAAAATACCATCCATTGAAAATATGCGTCCGATAAAAATATCGCCTTTTTTAAGCATGTTGCCCGCTTGAAACTCGATCTTTTGCCCGCTTATTATATCATTGCACACAGCAGGTTTGCCATTGGCGACATCGATTGCTTCACAAATTTTCATTTTAGAATGCATCCAGCCATCGAGAACAGCCTTCTCTTCTTCCGGTATGTTTTTGTTTTCTTCAAAAAACAATTCCAACAAGTTGTTTTTTCCCAAATTCACATTGAATATGCTCCACTTGTCAAATCCCGACAAACTCCCAATATTTCTGGAATAAAGATTCTGAAAATCCTCCATTTCGCCTTTTGCAGATTCGACTCCGTAAACATACACATCGTCGAGCAGCTTTTCTTCAATCTCAAACAATTTATGATAGTCCAATATGACACCTCTTTCCGTATTTATGTTATCATTATCTTAAGGAGTGATGCTTATGGCAACTGTAAAAATATATCACAAAAATCCTTATATAAAGGAGTTTCAAGCAAATATAACAAAAATCGATCAAAAACCGGGCAAAGAGGTTTATATCAAACTGAATCAAACTGCTTTCTACCCGGAAGGCGGCGGACAGCCATGTGATTTGGGCTTCATTGGCGAATTTCAAGTAAAAAAGGTTTTTGAGGAAAACGGTGATATTTTCCACGTGATAGACGGAATTCCCAAGCAATTCGAAAATCTATCATGCGGAATAGACTGGAAACGGCGTTTCGACTTCATGCAGCAGCATCTAGGACAACACATACTTTCCGCTTCTCTGGAAAAGCTATTCGAAGCGAAAACCATAGGCTTCCATCTCACTGAAGAAAACCTTACAATCGACATAGACAAGCAATTGGATGAAGGCGATCTCAGTCGTGTTGAATATTTTGCCAACCAGATAGTTTACGGCAATCTTTACGTAAAAATGCATTATCCAGAAAACGACGCAGAACTGTCCTCTTTCCCTTTGAGAAAAGATGTAGGGGCCTATTCAGACCCGCGGATAATTGAAATTGACCAATTCGACTACTCTCCATGCGGCGGAACGCATCCAAAACGCACCGGAGAAGTGGGAATAATAAAGATAAGAAATTCTTCCACGCACCGGGAAGGTCTACGCATTGAATTTGTTTGCGGAAACCGCGCTTTAAAAGATTATGCCGAAAAAACATCGGTATTGTCAAGTCTCAAGTCTGAACTCTCTTGCAGTGAAAAAGATTTGCCGACGCGGTGCGCAGTAATGAAAACCGACCTTAAGGACCTCGCATCGAAAAATAAAAAAGTTTCCGAAAGGCTGCTTGATTATCAGATAGACGATATGTTCGAAAAAAGCCGAATGCACAACAATCATCGTCTTGTTTCAAATGTTTTCGAAACCGACAACCTCAAGGATGCGAGCATTTTGACATCCAAGATTCTCAAACGAGACCCGTCTGCAATACTTATGCTGGCCTGTCCCGGCGACGATTTTACAACTGTTCTTTTAGCTTCTTCCCCTCAGGAAAACCCATTGGACCTCAATCTTGTTTTAAAAGACCTGCTTGATAAATACAATGGAAGAGGAGGCGGCAAGGCCCACCACGCCCAGGGAATCATAGACAGCGCTTTTCCGTCGGATCAACTGCTTCACGTATTGCAAAATAAAATATCTTTGGAGCTCGAAAAATTTCAAAACAAACAAAGTCGATGACATAAGCAAATGCAACCGGAGTTAAAAACCGGTTGCTTTCATTTTATTCTGTAAAGGAGTCTATTTTTGTCCATTTCAGCGACAGACAACCCTTCGTTGCACAAATGGCTAAGGTGAGCCGATATTGTCGTTCTGTTCAAAAAATGCTGTCCTATGTTCATTGAAACGCCAAGGCTTTCCATAGTGGATTTCATTAGTCCCTCCAAGGATGCCGGCTCGGCCATTGAATCAAGCAATATTTGATTCACTCTAATTATTGCCTCTCTATTTTTTTCTATCAATTCTTTCAATCCGTCAAACTCACAAACATCTCCATGGCTTGGCAAATAATACTCCGCATCCGATTTTTCCAGAAAGTCGAGTGTTTTCAGATGACCCGTTATGTCCGATGAATACATCAATTTGTATTTTTTAATTATCTCAATCGAAAAAAGAGCGTCTCCTATAAAAAATACTCCTTCATCTGTCTTAAAGCCGACCATTCCAGGGCTGTGTCCCTTCAAATCGGCGATTTCAACCCTTCCTCCCGCAAAATCCATATAATTTGAATCAAAAATTCCACACGAACATTCTTTTGCCATTAAAAACTTGTTCTTAAGCACCTTCAGCGGCTCTGCCCCGTAAAGATAGAAAGGTTCCATTATGTTGTTGTTTATAATGGCCGCCTCAATTTTGGAAGATAGGATTTGGCATCCGGTCTTTTGCTGCAAATAATGGTTTCCTCCCCAATGATCGGCATGTGAATGAGTGTTCCAGATGGCTTTGATAATAAGTCCTTCTGTTTCAAGCGCCTTGCAAATCTTCTTGGCCTTGTCCGTATCGTTTCCAGAATCAATCAAAACCGCTTCTTTTCCATCAATGAGAACACCCACGTTCGTAGGGCTCTTTAAGTAATGGGCAAATCCCTTTATCTGTTGGAGCTTCATTTTTCCACCTCGTTTATGCCCGTTTTAGGAAGTCCTCCATTCAATACAGAAATGATGTTTTCAGCGGCAATGTCTGCCATTTTGCCCCTTGTCTCTCTTGTCGCGCTTCCCAGATGAGGACAAAGAACCGCGTTTTCAAGCAATGAAAGGCCATCTGCAAGCTTCGGCTCATTTTCGTACACATCAAGTCCCGCGCCTGATATAACCCCCTTTTCAAGTGCTTTAACAAGCGCT
>DATFJE010000045.1:0-14100 GCA_035269385.1 Clostridia bacterium | reverse complement strand
GTGCAGGTATTTTCTCCCCTGCACAAATAAAGGTTAGAGGGTTTCCCTCTAACCTTTTCGACGATTTTGATTCTGTTCTATTCCATGCCGTATTTTTTCTTGAATTTTTCCGCTCTTCCGCCACGCTCAACAGATTTTTGTTGGCCAGTGAAGAAGGGGTGGCATTCAGAACAAATTTCCACTCTTATTTCATCTTTTGTGGATCGCGTTTCAAACGTGTTTCCGCAAGCACATCTGACGGTAGCTGTTTTATATTCCGGATGTATTCCTGATTTCATCAGATTCACCTCTTTCGTAATAATTTCGTTTCTATATCATAACAATAGATTGTTCTGTTGTCAACTATCATATTATAGCACAGCCCGTGGCCTGCCGCAAGGCATATTTACAGGCTATCCCAAACTTTTACCCATTGTCGATATGAATTCTGCGTTGCTTTTGGTCTTCATGAGCTTTGAAATGATGCTTTCTGTCACATCGAACACGGAAGCGTTTCCAAGCGCTCTTCTTATGGACCATATGGTTTCGAGCTCTTCGCGCGTAAGGAGCAGCTCTTCCCTTCTGGTTCCGGACTTGTTTATGTCGATTGCCGGGAAAATTCTCCTCTCCGACAAACGTCTGTCGAGGTGGAGCTCCATGTTTCCTGTACCCTTGAACTCTTCGTATATTACATCGTCCATTCTGCTGCCGGTATCAACTAAAGCTGTAGCCAGTATGGTGAGGCTTCCGCCTTCCTCGATGTTTCTTGCAGCACCGAAAAATTTCTTTGGCTTGTGAAGCGCCATGGGATCGAGCCCTCCCGAAAGAGTCCTTCCGCTTGAAGGTATGATAAGGTTGTAGGCTCTCGCCAATCGAGTTATGCTGTCAAGGAGTATGACAACATCCTTTTTCTGCTCAACGAGGCGCTGCGCACGCTCGAGAACCATTTCGGCGACCTTTGTGTGGTTTGAAGGAAGCTCGTCGAATGTGGAATATATGACATCTGCATCTATTGACCTCTGCATGTCCGTGACTTCCTCTGGCCTCTCGTCAATAAGAAGCACTATTATTTCAGTTTCCGGGAATTTTGCAGATATTGCCTTTGCCACCTTTTGAAGCAGTATTGTCTTTCCGGCCTTGGGCGGCGCGACTATGAGTCCCCTCTGCCCCTTCCCTATTGGAGCCATAAGGTCTATGAGCCGCATGGAAAGGTCTGTCCCGCTCTCCTCGAGGGTTATCCTGTCGTCGGGATATATGGGAGTGAGACGGTCGAAATTGGGCCTTCTCCTTGCAATGTCGGGGCTGTCTCCGTTGACTTTCCTTATATAGAGCAGGGCGCGGAACTTTTCGCCGTTCTTCGCCGGACGCGTGATGCCTGTTATTTTGTCTCCGGTCTTTAGCCTGAAGCGCCTTATCTGAGACGGCGACACGTAGACATCGAGCTCACTCGACTGGTAGTTGTGGAAACGCATGAATCCGTATCCGCCCTCTGCCATCAGCTCCAAAATCCCCTCGACTATGTCGGTGTCCTCGGACCTGTTTATCTCGTCGGAAACGTTTTCCGGCAAAACTCCCTTCTCGACTATGTCCTCGAGCGTCTCCTCAGGCTGTTGCGGACTCCCTGCGCTTGCTATGAAGCCGACAAGCTCGTCCTTTTTCATTTTATTGTAATTTTCAAGATTCATCGCCTTTGCTATCTCGCGAAGATCCGCAACCTTCTTTTTCTTGAGTTCGTTTATATCCAAGCCTTGACCTCCTATTTTGCGTAAGCGGGTTTTTTGTCGAGCCTGTGTATCGTTTCAACAAACCTGATAGTTCCAGTGGTGCCTCTAAAAACAACCGAATGGGTCTTTACCATGTCGTTTGCATGGAAGCGAACTCCCCTCAAGAGGTCCCCTTCGGATATCCCCGTCGCCACGAAGTAGGCCTCGTCGCCTTTTACAAGGTCGTCCATTGTGAGAACCCTGTCGTAGTCGGCTCCCATTTCCTCGCAACGCCTTTTTTCATCTTCATTGTTTATAACAAGCTGGCCCTGCATCTCTCCGCCGAGGCATTTTATCGCCGCAGCTCCTATTACTCCCTCGGGAGCTCCGCCTGTTCCCATGAAAAGGTCGACGCCCGTTTCCTCAAAGCATGTGGATATGGCGCTTATGACGTCGCCGTCCTGGAAAAGCCTTATTCTTGCTCCGGCTTCCCTTACTTCGTCAATTATGGGCCAGTGCCTCTCCCTGTCCTGAATTATGACCGTAAGATCCTCCATGTCCTTGTCGAGGGCCTTGCCTACATTCCTCAGGTTGTCGGCAACACTTGCATTAAGGTCTATAACCCCACGGGCCTTAGGACCTGCCGCTATCTTTTTCATGTACATGTCGGGCGCCTTGAGAAGGCATCCCTCCGGCGCCACCGCGATTACCGAAACGGCATTGGGAAGACCCTTGGCAACACAAGTCGTGCCGTCGAGCGGGTCGACTGCTATGTCTACCTTGGGTGCTCCTTCATCTCCGCTTCCAACCTTTTCGCCTATGTAGAGCATTGGAGCCTCGTCCATTTCACCCTCGCCTATCACAACCGTTCCCTCGATGTCTATGGTGTCAAACATCTTTCTCATTGCGTCAACGGCGTACTGGTCGGCAAGATTCTTGTCGCCGCGTCCCATCAGCTTGGCTGCATTCATTGCTGCCGCTTCGGTAACGCGAACAAGGTTTAGTGCCAGATTTCTATTCATTTTAGTCCCTCCTGAAATTGTTATGGAATATTTATGGGTTTATTATCGAAATGACAAAGAATTGACTTTCGAAAAGCGATTTTAGATGTGGCTTGAAACCATGTATATTATATATCTTTTACCCTGAAGTGCAAAGCGAAAAAACAAAAATACTTCGACGCACTTAAAAACGACCGTTTTGTGTTAAAATATTAGTATATAAAGAAGGCAAAGTCCATCAACGGAATACATAGAACCCTTAATAAAACCAAAACTTTCATGGGAGTGATAATAATGAAAAACAAGTTGCTTTTTTGCATCGTGATTCTTTCCCTGGCGCTTTCGGGATGCTCGGCGGATAAACAAGTTGAGGAGAAAACTATTGCAGATACCTTCATGGATGCATCGGACGGCGTGTTCACCTTTGATGAACCCGGCATCTACGGACCGAGCGAGGGCGTCAAGATCTTCGATGGGGACCTGCTTATCAATTCCGAGGATGTAACACTCAGAAACCTTAGCGTTTTAGGAAACATTACCATTTCATCCAAGGTTGGCAACGGAGATGCGAGCCTCGAATCCGTTTCCGCCGAGGGTACTCTTATGGTTAATGGAGGCGGTGAAAATTCGGTTAAAATCAAAAGCAGCAGCCTTCCATTTATAGAAATCAACAGGCCGGATGGCAGGGTACGCATATTCGCGGACAATGACACCTCTATAGTGGCAATCTTGATTATAAGCTCGGCAAACATAGATACAAGCAGAGTAGACGATATTCTAATTTCACCCGAAGTGGGCGGAACCGAAATTATGATTCACGGTTCTGTAGGCGAAATCACCGTTACGGGCGAGGCCAAAATAATGTTGGACGAGAGGGCCGAAGTTGAAGAAATGCAAATCGATCCCAACGCCCGCGGCACCGAAGTGGCCGGCGAGGGGACCATCCTTTCGGCCCGTATAGACGCAGATGATGTTCGAATGGACACCAATATGGATGACTATTATTCAACAACCTTCCCCAAGGCATTCTATGTAAACGGAATCCCCGAGGAGCCGGAGCATCGTAATTATAACGACCATGAAAATTCCGACGACCAGATGATGACAAAAGAAAACTGGGAAGTCGGCCTTCCCTGGGATGCAGAGTGGGGAGAAATGCCCGATGGCGCATGGACACCTGAAAGTGGCATTCCCTGGAAACCCGAATGGGGCGTAGAGCCAAACGATGATGATTTCGATTCAGATAATCCGGATGCAGGAGACTCCAATGATTTCGATGATCCCAATGGAGACAATGTTATGACAAAAGAAAACTGGGAAGTCGGCCTTCCCTGGGATGCAGAGTGGGGAGAGACGCCCGATGGCGCATGGACACCCGAAAGTGGCATTCCCTGGAAACCCGAGTGGGGCGAGGAGCCAAACGATGATGATTTCGATTCAGATAATCCGGATGCCGAACAAACTTCGGAAACGACATTTGAATTTCTTGAGTGTTCATATTCCTTATCTGGCAACTCTGTAAGAATGGAAATCTCCCTCAGTAGGCCTGCGACAGTGTATTATGTGTTCGAAGACATAAGCGTGATGATGGGCGATGGATATCTTCCATCGGAAAGCCAAATCATTGCGGGCCAAAACGCCACAGGCGGACCGAACGGAAAAACACTCCCGAATATGGACGAGGATATAAATATTGGAGCAGAGGCCCTGATAAGGGGAAGCATTTCCGTCACCGAGGCGGGGGAAAACTACAGCGAAAACGCAAGCCCGAGCAGCTCTCCAGAGGACGATGCCCCGGAAGACGGTCAGATTGCAAACTTGCATGGAAGCTTTCTTGCAGTGGACGCAAACGGCAACCGAATATTGAAACAATAATTTTTCAAGCGGTCGTGTGAAATATACCGGCCGCTTTTTCTTTGCCCTAATCCCTTTCTTTCCGCTTTCCACTTTCTACTGCATTACTCTTGCTTTTGACTTTCCATCTTTTCCTTTCCAACTGACCAACATTCCAACTGACCAACTTATTGCTTTTAATCATTTCCTTTCCACTTCCCACTTTCCACTTTCCACTTTCCACTTTCCACTTTCCACTGCCCTTCTATTACTGCAATATTACACTTCATATACAATTTCTTCATATTTGTTTAAAGGTCCCTCCATTGTGCTATATTATGATTGTGACGCAAAATAGAAGGAGGTGGCTTTGTGAAGAAGCTGCTGCGAATAACAATAGTCGCATTTGCGATTTCAATGCTTTATTTTCCATCGGCATTCGCCGAGCCTGTGGATTCGGTTCAAGCGCCTGCGGAGACGCTGAGCGTGAAACTGAACGATACGGTTTTGGATTTCGATGTGGACCCCATGATTATAAACGATCGGGCAATGGTTCCCATGAGAGGAATTTTCGAGTACCTGGGGGCCCAGGTGTATTGGTATCCTGAAACCCGCGAAGTGGTCGGCTACAAGGACAACAATTACATCAAGCTTCAGATCAACAATGAAACCTACTACAAGAACGGAAACAGCGACCTGCTTGACTCGCCGCCCATAATCATAAGAGGAAGAACCCTTGTTCCTGTGCGCTTCATAGCCGAAAGCCTGGACATGAACGTCGACTGGAATGCGGAAAGCCGCACGGTAATAATAACCTATCCCGAAGAGGCGGACTCCTACGAGAATTTCGACGGTGTTTTCTACCGCAAGATAGACCTTAAGGACTACGGGCTCAGCTTCATGATTCCTTCCTTTTGGGACAAGTCGGAGCTTTATGACTACATTTGGGAATTCCAGGGCTTTGACGCCAATATGGAAATAGCTGTTGAAACAGAAGAACTTGACGAGGGCATAGACCTCGATGGCTTTTCAACCCAAAACAAAGAGGCCCTGCTCGGTCTTTACACAAGCTCCGGACTGACATTTACAGGATCCGACTCCCTGAGCGTAAACAATCTCGACATGGACGTGTCATACATCACGCTTCACGGCGAAGGATACGAACTTTATCAGGTGATTTTCTATTTCCTTGGAGAAGACAAGGGGTACACAATAACTTTCACCTACGATTCCAAAACAAACGAAAATGACACGCTTTCAATAATCCGTAACATAATGGGAACAACCCGCCTTGAAAGCCTGTCAGTCTCCTTCTCGGAGGAGCACTACATAGAGTACGACAATTTCTTCGAGCTTGGGGTTACCCTTGCCAGCGACATTTATTCCAACATGGAAGTGGATAACAGCTTCCCATTCACGGGATATGTAAACGAATACGAAGAGATGGAATATTTTACGGTAAAAGTTTCAAAGGGAGACAAGACACTCCTTTCAAAAGTTCCGATAGAAGCATACGAATTCGAAACGCCCATATACACTCCTTTCGGGCTGGGCAAGCATGACATAGTAATCGCCACTCCTCCGGATGAGGAAAACATAATCGACTACATCATGCAGTTCAGTGTTATAAACACAAGCTTCGATTCGATACGCTATCTTGTTCCAAGCACCTATGTTAATCCGGCGGATCCGCTTATAACAAGCCTTGCCGACGACATATCGCTTGAAGCATTTACGGATTCCGAAAAAGCCCTTGAAATGATGAAGTGGATATCGGCCGAAATACAATATTTCCCGGGAAATAACGGAACAGAGCCCCAAAGCGCCCTCGAGCTGCTTGAGTCCAAGAGGGGCGACTGCGACGAAATATCTTTCCTTTTCGCTTCAGTGCTCAGGAATCTCGAAATCCCGGTGAAAATAATGTCGGGCAAACTTCCCGACGATACGGGGCATGCCTGGACAGAAGTCCAGATAAACGGAAGCTGGCTCGTCGTCGACCCAACATGGGGATCAGGCTACATCAATGAAAGAACCGGAGCCTATGTTAAGGAATTCAATTCGAACTACTTCAACATAGACAGGGAAGAATACCAAGGACAATTCGATTCTATAGAAGAAATGGAATATTAGAAGTAGAAAGTGGGAAGTGGGAAGTGGAAAGAAAGAGAAAAAGCAAAAGATTGAAGAACAGATGTCAGATGTCAGATATCAGGAAAAACAAGAACAGCGGTCAGCATGCAGTAAAAAACAACCCCCGATTGCATTTCAGCCGGGGGTTTTGTTAGGGATTCTTTCTCAATTTTTCAATGGCATCCCTAAAATGCTGTTTTAGTTTTTTGTCTTTGATTTTTTTTAAATATTTTTCAGCCTGCATAGCATAGACTATTGAATACATCTATCTATTCCTCTTCATCGTCATTGAATATTTCATCGGTTTTATCTATATACCCAGCTAAAGCCTCTCTTGCAAACATATCGGCTTCTGCAACAAGCTTTTCTTTACATTTTTATGGTTTAATTGTTCCCAGCCATTGAATCATCGAATATTGATAGAAATATCTTTCCCCAAGCTCTTTGCTATTTTAATGAGAAAATCCAATGAGGGGTTATAGGAACCACTTTCCAGTCTTGAAATATTGGACTTTTTGGTTCCAGCTCTTTCTGCCAATTCCTTTTGCGTCATATCCATGCTTTTTCTTGCCTCAATAATCTGTGATATTATGTCATATCTCGGTTTCAGATTATTATACTCTTTTTCAAACTCGGCATCTTCCATAAGCTTGCTTTTAATATCATCGAATTTAACACCTGCTTTTTTTTGTTTACAATCCGCTTTAATCATGACTGCACCTTCTTTCATAATCCTCTTTATATTTCCTGGCTTTGTCAATTTCTCTTTTAGGAATCTTTTGAGTTTTCTTTGCAAAGGCATGGAGAAGAACAAATGTATTACCGGCATATGAAAAATAAAACACTCTTGATATATCCGATGAAAATCTAATCCTCAACTCAAATAGCCCTTTATTTTCTTTCCCCTTTATTGGCTTTGTATATGGTTCTCTTAAATCAGGTCCATAATTTTTAAGCAGTTCAATTTCGCGAAAAATCTTTGCTCTCAACTTTGGATGTAAAGATTCCAAGAATTCTTGTGTCGGTATTTCTCCATTCTCCTTTTGATAAAACTCTACGTCATATGCCAACACAAACCTCCTTAAAGAATTTTTCCTCTAAATTAATGTTATCATATATGATAACATTAAGCAAGTGTAATTATCAAGCAACAACTCCGTCCCCGTGCTTTTCTAAAACATATACAAAAGCAAAATCTTAGCCCCCAATTCGCTAGAATAGGGGGCTATTTACAGATTGTATTCAAATGTTACAAATACCTTTTCAATTCTTTGTAGAAATTCTCTCTGGCACCCGCCATAATTACAACGACAATATCTCCACTTTCCACTTTCTACTTTCTACTTGCTTCTCTTCTCCCAGTCTTCCCTGAATTTCTTATTGCCGGCATCTGTAAGTGGATGCGTGAGCATCTTGCGAAAAACTGCGTAAGGAACTGTTGCAATGTCCGACCCCGCCAGGGCAGCCTCAGTCACATGCCTGGGATGCCTTACGCTTGCAGTGATTATCTCGGCATCAAGCCCGTAAATTGCTATTATTGCCGCTATCTCCCGCACGACCTCCATTCCTTCGTTGCCCGCATCGTCAAGGCGTCCTATGAAAGGACTCACAAATGAGGCGCCCGCCTTTATTGCCAAAAGCGCCTGGTTTGCAGAAAAAATCAGTGTGCAGTTTGTCCTTATTCCCTTTTCTTTGAGAAGGCGAATCGCTACAAGGCCCTCCTCTGTCATGGGAATTTTTATCACTATGTTTTCATGTAAAGCGGCAAGCTCCTCCGCCTGCCAGACCATTGTAATTGCATCCTCGGCAACAACCTCTGCGCTTATGGGCCCGTCAACTATTCCGGCTATTTCCTTTACCACCGACTCGAATTCCACATCACCCTCTTTAGCCACGAGACTCGGGTTGGTTGTCACGCCGTCAAGAACACCCCACTCTGCAACCTCGAGAATCTCTTTTATGTTAGCCGTGTCTATGAATAATTTCATTGTTGTTCCCTCCCTTTTGTTTTACGGTATTATTGATACCCAAATAATCGGGAATTACTATTGGGAATCGTAAATCAACGAATTTTCCCCCGTCCCCATTTCGTTGAAATTTATTCCAGTATGAAGATGCGGTCGGCGTAGAATTTTGTTCCTATGGTTTGTCCATATACGAATACTTTGTCGTTTGCGTCTATGTCGTCAAAATCTCCGTCATCGCCATCTTCAAGATATATGTCTGTTCCGCTTTTCATATATACATATTTGAACACATAGTCCTCACCGTCGTAATATCTTACTCTAAGTCTGTCGGATGAGGAGTCGACAGTTATGACGTAGCCGTCTATGTTGTCTGAAGAGCTTGTGCTTTCGGCGTCTATTGAAGTGACAACGTCTCCCTGTGCAACCAGGCTTACTGTATAGTCGAGGCGCAGTTCGTATATGCTTCTGTCGTAACCGTCAACTTCGATGTCCACATCGTCGTGCAGGGTATATGTCTTTTCGACATCGTCCGAATCGACAACTGTAATTTCCGGCTCTTCGGCTATCAAAATAGACTTTATTATGCCTTCTGCATTGGTTTCCAGTCCGCTTGCAACAATTCCAACCGCCTTGCTGTATTCGGTTGTCACCACAACAAAGTCCCCGTTTATCAGATCGGATATTTCTCTGTTCCTGTCGTTCTTTTCAACATCCACGTCATCTGAAAGCTCTATATCGATGTATTTGCCGGCATCATCCTTTATCTTGACTGCATCGTAATCGTCGTTTTCC
Organism: Clostridia bacterium; assembly: GCA_035269385.1. GTDB lineage: Bacteria > Bacillota > Clostridia > Peptostreptococcales > BM714 > BM714. Next base: position 4,695 of record DATFJE010000045.1, on the reverse strand, counting down.
ACAACTTCGATGAATATGCCGTCATATGTCTGGGTCATAGAGAATACTTCCAGCTCTGTGATATAGTCTGCATCGGTCTCCATGTTCACAGGATCGCCGCTTTTTAGGCTTACAAGCAAGACCTCCTCGCCGTCTTTGCTTATTGTTGTAGTGTTTAAAATTTTGTAGGCTTCCCTGTCCCCGTTCGGCATTTCTATGGTCAGTATTGCGTAGGAACCCATGTCAATATAGTTCTTGTATATTCCGTCATATTCAAGAAGATCGCTCGAAACATCATCGTCTGTTACAGAAAGCTTAACAAGGCTGTCTCCGCTGAAGGAAAGAAGCACATTCATTTCAACCTGCAAGTCGTCAACTTCCTTGCTTCTTCCGTCGATGAGTATTTCGACATCGGTAAGGTTGTATAGATTGCTCACGCTTTCATCGTCAAGATCACGTACAACCACTCTGCTTGTGTCTCCCAGTATGCTTGTTATCTCGCCCGCTTTTGTGTTTTCATCAGGAGTCTCGTCCTTGAGAAGGTTCAATGAAACCGAAAGCATTTTTGACATCGCGGCGCGCGTTATTGGTGAATTGGGGTTGAAGTAGCCTTCTGTGTCTCCGTTTATTACATCATTTTTGTTGAGAAGATAAACATAGGGCCTTGCGGCAGAAACAATTGACGAAGAGTCCTTGAAGTCAAGGCTGTAGAGGACATTGAGATTCTCATCCAGGTAGATGTTCATTGCCTTTCCAAGGAATACGGCAACCTCGAAGCGCCTTGCGTTTGTGTAAGAGTCGCCTATGCGAAAGTTGTCAAGATCGGCAGACGTTATTATTCCTTCCTCGAGGCAGTAAGCAACAGCTCCGTACATGTCGGGCCAATTGGGAACTCCCTTGGATGCAATTGTGGTCATGTGCCTGCTTATGTTGACCGTCTGCTCCGAAGCCGACACAAGGTCCGCCGCCTTCACTGTCCTGTAGAGCATAAGAACAGAAGCGTACTTGCTTATGTTGTCGTTCGGCTTGAATGTTCCATCCTCGTAGCCTGTGACTATTCTCTCTTCCGCCATTTCCTCTATGTAATTTGCAGCCCACGGAGCGTCACCCAGATCCGTAAACTCCGCAAAAGCACCCAAGGGAACCAGCATTATAGCCAATGCGACCAATACAGCCGCTGTCAATCTCCTTTTGAACATGATTTTATCGAGCCTCCTTGTCCTTGTATGTTTCATTTTAGTCATATATCTATTATATTCAATTTCACTGCTTGAAATCCTCTTTATCAATATTACAATATTGTCATCTTTCAAAAGCAATTACCCCGTTCCATGCATTTTCAAAAAAAAAAAAGCAAAGCCGGCAAAAGCCGGCCCGCGTCAAGTTTAATATTACATTCCTATTTGATACGATGCCTCAAAGGACATCTTGGCAAGCTCGTATCCCAAAAGTGCTTGGTTGTAGGCAAGCTCGACTGTTTCAAGATCGACCTGCGCTTGGAGAAGCTCGGTCTGTGTGCTCATGCCAACCTCGTAGGTAAGCTCGGAAAGCCTGTAGACCTCACGCATGGAGGCAACATTCTTTTCGAGTGTAAATACTGCCCGCTCAGCCTTTTTCATGTCTATATACGCCTTCTTGACTGCAAGGCGCGCTTCCTGCTCCGTGTCTATGAGCTCATTGTAGGCGCTTCTCTCCTCGTACTCGACCGCCTTGAAGTCGTACACGTTTGGAGTGTAGAAGTATCCGTATATTTCTTCCTTAAGCTTTGAAGCTTCGTATGCCTGGTCTGCGGCAATTACGTCTATCCTGTTTTCTAAAGCCTCGGTCTCTTTTTCTTCAAGATCTACTTCCGGATAAATTTCAAACCCGATTGCCCCGTCAAGCTTCACATCATCTTCGAGTGGAAGCCCAAGAGTCTTGTTGAATGACATTCTCTCGAAAGTCAAATCGTCCTTTGCGCTTTCGAGGTCAAGCTTTGCGGTTTCAAGGTTGGCATCCGCCATAAGAAGTTCCTGCTTCGTTCCGAGCCCCATTTCAAGCTTTCTGCTTGCAATGTCATAAACCTTCTGCGCCCTTTCGAGATTCACTGTTCTTGTCTCGACGTCCTGAATTTTGTTGAGGATGGTGTAAAAACCTGACTTTGTTTCGATAGTCGCTCCAAGCTCCACAGCGTCCCTCTGCATGATGCTCAAATCATAAGAAAGGTCGGCAAGGAGCTTATAGTAGCCCTTCTGTACGAGCTTTCCACTTAGAGTGCTATATCTTGACGAACTGCTATTGTCTGCGTCACGGTAAGCCTTGTCGCTTTCCTTCTTGTTGAGTGCCTCTTTGTCAATGTTGAAGTCGGCAATCTGAATATCCCTGTTGTTTTCCATCGTGTAGGCGACAGCATCGTCTATTGTCATCACCTTCTGTTCCGCGTTAGTATCATTGTCGGCAAATCCCAAAACCGACCCGCCGGTCAGTAAAAGGGACAAAAGAACTGCCGAAGCAGTTTTAAGGGAATTGTTCATTTTAACATCTCCTCTTTTTATTCTATCTTAAGTTTTTCAAGCACGCCTTCTATTATCATTATATCCTGCTCGACAGCCTCTTCATCGAGTTTACCCTTTGAAAAGTTGCCGTTGTATTCCTTCCAAAGCTCAAGCATCTTGCCGTCCACGGCTATTAGAGCGTCCTTCTTTTTTTCAAGCGCCGAAGACATTCTTTTCGAAAGGTTTTCCGGCTTCGCCTCTCCGAGGCTTACAAACCACTCTCTGGAGAAGCCCATCCATTTCTCATTGGTTTCGTCATTCTCATGAAGCTTAAAGGCATCCTGAAGCTCTCCGTAGCCGCTTTCAAGCTCTGTTTTGTATTCCGCAAGCATTTCTAAAGCTTCGCTATCGCCTACTTGAGGCATTGTATTCTTGTAGTATCTGACGCCGTACACCGAAAGCGGTATGGCAATAATAATCGCTATAATAATCAACATCCTGCTTTTTTTCATAAATCAGGCTCCTTCTACTATATAATAATCTACACTCCACAGCATAAACTATTATATATAACTACAGGTTCTTTTGCAATAGCTTTCAATCGTTGATGTACACAGTCTTTGTGTCTCCGTCCCAAACTACGCCCTTCCCGAGGCTCTCGGAAACAAACCTTATGGGCACCATTGTCCTACCGTTTACAATTCGGGAGGCAGCAAGAAGCTCCATTGTTGAACCGTTCAACGAGACATTTTTGGTGTCGACATATATTACAATGCTCGCCGCGGAACTGTATATGGAAACCGTTCTTGCCGATCCGTTCCATACCGGGGTAAGGCCCATAGCCTCCACCACGAAGCGCACGGGAACAAATGTAGTTCCGTTGTCAATAAATGGTGCCACATCGAAGCCCACCTTTTGGTTTCTGTAGACAATCTCAACCGAATTAGGGTCAAGCTCGATATATGCATCAAGGTCGTTCCTGTATATTCCGTCCGCAAGGGCAATGTAGAGCTCGTCCCCGTCAAAGGCAATGTCATTTACAAAGTTTGTGGGTAGACTATCGGTGCCTTCTCTTATTGTCGTCCAAACTCCATTTTTAAGATACACTATTCCGCTCTCTGTGGACCAATACAGAACGCTTCCATCAGCGCCAACAGTGGGACCTACCCCTGTGTTTATGGTGTTTCCCGATGTGCCAAAGTATGGGTTGCCCGCCGAGTCAAAGTCAACCGATGTTACTTTTCCGAAGTCTATGCCTGTTTCACTTTCTTTATATTCCTTGACTGTTCCATCAGAACGTATTGTCGAGATTCCACCCTCGGTGCCCACCCAAAGGGTTCCGCTTAAATCCATGCCTATCTCGTTTACCTTGTCGTTTATCAGGCCCGAATTCTCGTTGTAGGTAGTCCATGTGCCGTCGGTCCTTAGGACGCCCACTCCTCCGTCCTGGCCTGTCTTGTACCAGGTTGCTACCCAAAGGTTCCCCGAGGAGTCAAATTCAAGATCCTTGACATCGTTGCTTGGAAGCCCCGATGCAAAGGAGTTTATCCGCGTCCATATGCCTTCAGAATTTCTGTACCCTATTCCGTATCCGTCAAAGCCCACCCAAGGGTTTCCGGCGGAGTCTATGGCTATTGCCCTTATCTCGTCCCTGTAGAGGTTTGAGTTGTAGGAGTCAATATGGCCCCACGTGCCGTCAGTCATCAATACATCAAGACCGTAGTTGGTCCCTATCCAAAGGTTTCCGGAAGCATCCCAGGCCGCAGCCTTGGGAAAATTGTTTGATAGGCGACTGTTGCCCTCGGTGTAGTTTGTTATTGTGTCGTCCGCCTCCATGACGAATATGCCGTAGCCCGAGGACAGGAAGGCCTTTCTGCCTGAAGAGGATATCTCGACCTTGGTCATCTTGGTCTGGCCGGAAAGACGAGTTTCTACCTTTGTAAAGTCTGCATAGGAAACAAGAGCAGTTGAAGTAAATATTATAAGTGCCGCCATCAGTGACAGCATTTTTCTTGCTTTTTTCATAATTTTCACATCCCTTCTGTAGTAGTATTATACCACAGAGAAATGCTTTTTTAACAAAAATCGAGTAGGAGGGGGCGACTAACCCCCGTCCTCTCACACCACCGCTCATGCGGATCCGCAAGCGGCGGTTCGGTTCATAATAAAACATGCTCTCTGCATTGCATTGCTTATCCATTCACACTAAGCGTTCTTACCTTTTATCTTCGATTTCCAATCT
>DATFJE010000044.1:0-25634 GCA_035269385.1 Clostridia bacterium | reverse complement strand
TTTCAAGAGAAAAGGCAGAAGGAAAAAGAAGATTTGTTCTTTCTGTGCAAATAAAACATCGACAATAGATTACAAAGACACCAAGCGGCTCCAAAGATACATCACGGAAAGAGGTAAAATTCTTCCGAGAAGAATATCGGGAAACTGCGCAAAACATCAGAGAGAGTTGACAAAAGCTATAAAGCGCGCCAGAATCATGGCTTTGCTGCCTTTCACGGTAAACTAGTTTTTTAGGAGAAGTGTTCATTCACTTCTCCTTGTTTGTTAAATGGGATTAAAATCCGCTTAATTTGAATCACGGCTTGAATAGTGTTAAAATTCAACTACAACGAATAAAAAAAGTTGCTATAATTAAAGGGAGTGAAACGCATTTGAACGCAAGAGAAAGAACAAAGGCATTGGTTGAATCGGCAATGCTTTCGATAATAGCGGTAATTTTTGCGATTGCCGGTTTCTATATACCGTTTTTATCATTTTTTTTGATTTTCATACCCGTTCCTTTCATAATTGTTGCCGTCAGGCACAACTTGAAGTATACAATGCTTGCGGTAACGGCAGCATCGATAATAATCGCAAGTTTTTCGAGTCCTTTGGTGGGGATATATATAGCGCTGATTTCAGGGATAAACGCTTCTGTCATGGGAACCATGATAAAGCAAGGCAGAAATGTGCGTACGATAATCGTTGCCGGATCTGCGGCATCCCTGGCAGCCACCCTCTTAACCTTTACGGTATCGACATATATTATGGGAGTCAATTCATTGGTTCAAATGGAAGAAGTTTTCACCAGTGTTGTTGAATACCAGAAAAGCTTTCTTGGCGATGGAGGCGGAACGGCGGAAATAATCCGCAGCCTTGAAACAATGAAAAATACAATGCTTACGCTTATACCATCCAGCATCATATTTGGTTCTATAGCTTCCGCATATGTCAATTATCTTGTTTCAGGAGTCGTACTGAAGCGCACAGGCTTTAAATTCCAGCCCTTGGGAAAATTCAGTAGATTCAGTCTTCCGAGAAACATAATGATGGGGCTTTTGGTTATAATCACACTTTCATATGCTGCGGATAAAATGAATGTAGTCAATGGAGAAGCGCTTTTCCTGAATGTTTTTTATCTGTTCCAGATAGCATTTCTTTTGCAGGGGCTCGCAGTGACAATGTTTTTTATGGAAAAATTCAAATTGCCGAAGATTTTTAGAATAACGGCTTGCATTTTATTTTTGTTGATTCCATCATTCTCCATTATGGCTGCGATACTTGGGATTTTGGATTCAATAATAAACATAAGACGCATGGAATTAAAGGAAAATTGACCTGGAGGTGAATGCATGAGCAGAAACAGGTTTTTCAAGGCCCTGGTTCCCGACACCAAGATATATTTGTGGATCATCGGGATACTAACATTGATAATTTTTGCATATAACAAAACATATGGAATTTTGGGAATTGTTTTGCTTGTGTATTTGACCTATTACAATTGGAAAACCAGCTACAACAGAAAGAAAAAATGGACGCAATATATAGAAAGCCTGTCTTCTGAAATAGATTCGGCATCCAAATATGCGATTTTGAATTTACCGATACCATTGATAATTATAGAATTTGACGGAACGGTAACTTGGTACAACTCCAAATTTTCCGAAGCAGTAAAGGAAAAGGATTTGCTTGAAAGAAACATGGAGGAAATAGTTCCCGGATTCAAGATATCGGAATTGCTTAAAGAAGATTCCGAGCACGACAAGGACATAAGCTTTACCATAAAGGGCAAGATGTACCAAACGCTTTACAATGTGGTGAAGGCCGACAAGGACAGATATATAGTAATTCTATATTTCATAGACAGGACCGAATTCAATAGAGTTTCCACAAGGTATGAAGAGGAGAAAACGGCGCTTGCACAGATAGAGGTCGATGATTACGACGATGTCATCAGCAGCACCAAAGAAGGCGAAAGACCCCTTGTTGTTGCAGAGATAGACAGGCGATTGGGATTATGGTCCACCAGGATGAACGGCATAATCAAAAAACTGCAAAAGGATAAATACGTTGTATTTTTCGATGCACGCTATCTTGAAAATCAAATAGCAAAAAAATTCGACATTTTGGATGAAATCAGAGAAATTGACCTGGGCAACAAGATACCGGTTACTCTCAGCATCGGAGTCTCAGTCAGAAAAGGGAACTTTGGACAACTTGAGGACGATTCGGTGGCCGCGCTTGATTTGGCATTGGGAAGGGGCGGCAATCAGGCGGTTGTCAAGAAGGACAATCTTTTCGATTTTTACGGCGGGAAGACAAAAGCTCTTGAAAAAAGAAACAAAGTCAAAGCAAGAGTCGTTTCACATGCTTTAAAGCAATTGCTTGACCAAAGTTCGAAGGTCATAATAATGGGCCACAAAATACCGGACATGGATAGCTTCGGTGCGGCGATAGGCGTTTATAGAATGGCTTTGAATAGAGGGAAAGACGCTTTTGTTGTCATGAATGGCAATCAAGGCAACATCGAAGCCATATACGGTAAATTCAAAGACAACAAGTCCTATGCTTTCATCACTCCGCAAAGGGCCCGGGAACTTTGCGACGAAAAAACTTTGGTCATAGTTGTAGACACCCACAGACCGAGTTTTGTGCAGTGCCCGGAACTCTTGGAAATGACTAATAAAATAGTTTTGATAGACCATCACAGAAGAGGAACAGAGTTCATTGAAAATACGGTACTCAGATATCTGGAGCCGTATGCTTCATCTGCGAGTGAGCTGGTGACGGAGATACTCCAGTATATTGAAGAAAGGATGACCCTTGAAAAAATTGAAGCAGAAGCACTTCTTGCCGGAATAATGGTTGACACAAAGAATTTTTCATTCAAGACGGGAGTTCGTACTTTTGAAGCCGCTTCATTTTTGAGAAGGGCCGGCGCCGACACCACGGAGGTCAAGCAATTATTTCAGGATGATCTGGAAATGTTCGTATCAAGAGCCGAAATCGTCAGAAAGGCCGAAGTCATACGGGAGGGAATTGCAATATCCGTATGCACCGAATGCGAGAGCAATGTACAGCTTGTGGTGGCTCAGGCTGCCGATACTCTGCTCAACATCAAAGGCATAAACACGTCTTTTGTAATAGGAACAAAAGGGGAAGACGAAATCCTTATAAGCGGACGTTCTCTGGGAGACATGAATGTTCAGGTGATACTCGAAAAATTGGGCGGCGGAGGCCATCTTACGGTTGCAGGGGCGCAGATCGAAGGAATGACTGTGGAAGAAGCAAGGGAGATGCTTCTTGAAGCAATAGACGAGTATTTAGCAAAGGAGGAAAATGGAAGATGAAAGTAATACTGCTAAAAGACATAAAAGGCACAGGTAAAAAAGGTGAAATAATAAACGCCAGTGACGGACATGCCAGGAATTATCTTTTGCCGAGAAAATTGGCGAAAGAGGCTACGCAGGGAAATGTAAACGCATTGAACAAGAAAAAAGCCGCAAAGGTCAGGGAAGAAAAGGAATTGCTGGACAAGGCAAGGGATATGGAAGCGAGCCTTGCAAAACTTGAGATTTTAGTAAAGGGCAAGGCCGGTGAAGGCGGAAGACTTTTCGGATCAATCACTTCCATGGACATAGCAAAGGCTTTAAAGAAAGAACACAAGCTCAGCGTGGACAAAAGAAAAATAATCATGGACGGACACATAAAGGAAATGGGGCTGCATGAAGTTGAAGTCAAGCTTCATCCGGAGGTTACAGCAAAGCTGAAAGTCAAAGTTGTAGAAGCTTGACACTTGGAAATCCGTCTTGTTTGCCAATGATAGGCACAGGACATGTTGTGGAAGGAATTAATCTTAAGGAGACGAAAAAATGAGACTGCTGACCTATATTCAAAATGGCAAAGAGCATGCCGGAGTTTTAAACAAGGACAATACTGCTGTCATAAAGCTAAAGGATCTGCTTTCGAAAAGTGGAATAGAGATGGAGATGAACATTTCCGGTTTGATTGAGCTTGGGGATGAGGATTTTATAAAAGCGCTTGAGGAGATAAGGGATCGTTTTGAATATGACGAGCTCAATATCAATGATGTCAAACTTTGTGCGCCAATCTCCTACCCGGTCAGAAACCTTATCTGTTTGGGCACCAACTACTCCGACCATGTCATGGAAGTTCGAAAGGCCTATCCGACTCTGAAAGTTGATATGCCCAAAGAGCCGATTTATTTTTCAAAGGCGGCCTGGCCAATTACTGGAGACGGGGACGCCATACCGGCAAATGAAGGACTTGTTTCACAACTCGATTATGAAGTGGAATTGGCCGTTGTAATAGGCAAGGAAGGGAAAAACATATCAAGGGAAAACGCCGAGGATTATATTTTTGGATATACGATTGCAAATGATGTCAGCGCCAGAAAAGTCCAAAGCGGAAAAAAGCAGTGGTTCAAGGGTAAAAGTTTTGATGGTTTTTCTCCAATGGGGCCATGGATAGTCACAAAGGATGAAATACCTTTTCCTGTAAAACTGGACATGAAAGCCTGGATAAATGGCGAGCTTAGGCAGGATTCAAACACTCAACAAATGATATTCGACATCCCTTATATAATTGAAGACCTTTCAAAGGGAATGACGCTGAGAAAAGGGGACATAATACTTACCGGAACCCCGGCAGGAGTCGGTTTGGGATTCAACCCTCCGAAATACATCGAAAAGGGAGACACGGTCAAGCTTTGGATTGAAAAAATTGGTGAAATTGAAAACAGCGTTGAATAAGAGATAACTTCATTTATAGAATAAAAAATATAATTAATCGGGGCAGGTGAACCAATGGATTATTTGGGAAGGATTCCTCCGCACAACATAGATGCAGAACAATCGGTTTTGGGCGCAATGCTTTTGGACCGCGAGGCAGTAATATCGGCAACGGAGAAACTTAAGGACGAACATTTCTACAAAGAGAACCATAAGGAAATATTCAGAGCCATGCTGGATCTGTACGCAAGGAATGAACCGGTAGACATGGTGACGGTCTCTGAACAACTGAAGAAAGCCGGAATTTTGGAGTCTGCGGGAGGTATTTCATACCTTGCAGATCTTTCAAATGCTGTTCCGATTACGGCCAATGCAAAATACTATGCGGATATAATAGAAGAAAAAGCCATTTTGAGGCATTTGATTGATGCCGGGAAAGTGATTGTCGACAAAGGATATGCGTCCGAAGATGTCAAGAGGCTTTTGGATGAAGCCGAACAGAGAATTTTCGAAATATCCCAAAAGAAAAGCACCCGGGCCTTTGCAGAGGTAAAAGATGTCTTGCAGGACACGCTCGACTACATGGAGATTCTTGCGAATTCCGAAAGCGGATACACAGGGCTTCCAACTGGTTTCAGCGACATTGACCGTATGACATCAGGATTGCAGAAGTCCGATCTCATATTGATAGCCGCAAGGCCGTCAATGGGCAAAACGGCTTTGGGAATCAACATTTCCCAAAGCATTGCAGTCAAGGACAACAAGTCTGTAGCTCTTTTCAGTTTGGAGATGTCAAAGGAGCAGCTTGTACAGAGAATGCTGAGTTCGGAAGCCCATGTGGAGATAACAAAAATCAGAACAGGCAAATTGACGGAAGACGAATGGATAAGGGTTGCAGGGGCCACGGTCCCGCTTGGAAAAGCCAAAATCCATATAGACGACACTCCGGGAATAACAGTAATGGAAATAAAGGCCAAGTCAAGAAGGCTAAAACTGGAGACAGGCCTGGATTTGATTTTGATAGACTATCTGCAGCTCATGTCTTCGGATTCGAGGAGTGAAAGCCGCCAACAGGAAATATCGGCTATTTCCAGGGGCTTGAAAGGTCTCGCCAGAGAACTTGAATGCCCTGTGATTGCCCTTTCACAGCTTTCGCGGGCCCCCGAGCAAAGAAGCGACCACAGACCCATACTTTCAGACCTTAGAGATTCCGGGGCAATAGAACAGGATGCAGATATTGTCATGTTCCTCTACAGGGATGAATACTACCATGAGGATTCGGAAAAGAAAAACATAGGCGAGGTAATAATTGCAAAGCAAAGGAATGGGCCTACGGGAACGGTGGAGTTGGCATGGCTGGGCAAATACACCAAATTCGGAAGCATACAGAGAACAGTCTAAATAGAAGGGAAGCGTTGTCGGTGGTAAAGCGTATTGTCATAAGGGAACTGAAGCGTCAGGACGTTGAAGCCATGACGAGATGGGGATTCCACTACGACCCGCTCTTTCTCCATTACAATTTCCCAAGATTGTCTTACGGAGAAAGAAGCCTTTGGCATCATATGAAAACATCCGGAATAAGAAAAAAATGTTTTGCTGTTGTCAGTCAAAATGAAGAAGTAATAGGGTATATCTCCATGAAACGAATCAACCATTTCCGGAGGACAAGCGAATTGGGAATAGTTTTGGATCCAGCGAAACTTGGAGAAGGATATGGATATTTGGCCATAAACAGCTTCCTTGAAGTGTATTTCGAAGAAATGAAGATGGAAAAACTTTACCTCAAAGCCGCCAAATTCAATGAAAGAGCGTACAGGACTTATCTGAAGAGCGGTTTTGCCGTTGAAAAAGAAATGGTCGAAGTTTTTGAGGAGCAGGACATAGAAGAATGGCTTATAAGGGAAATAATGAAAATAAATCCCTATGTCTTTTACGACAAGGGGCGAATATTTTGTCATTATTATTTGATGAGTATCACGAAAGAAGCGTGGTTTTCCCCACAGAAAGGCGAAAATTGTTGATAAAACTGTGGATAATGTGGACAGTCGAACAATTGTTTGAAACAAAACACAAAAACTTGAAAAAATTTTTTCATAAGGTATAATTATTTAACTGGGAGGTGAAAACGTGGCAAAAAAAGTAACCAAAGATATGATAATAACAGAAGTGCTTGATATCGATCAATCGACAGCGGCAATCTTCATGAAGCATGGAATGCATTGCATAGGATGTCCGGTTGCAAGCAGCGAAAAAATCAGCGAAGCGGCTGTAGTTCACGGCATAGACGCAGATAAATTAATAGATGATTTGAATGGGTATTTGGAAAGCAAAAAAGCATAATAAGCGACTAAGGCGTTCTGCGAATCGGGCAGAACGCTTTTTTTTTTCACGCTTTGTCGAATATTTTGGATAAAAACAAGGAAAATATTCGTATAAAATTGACTGAGAGTGAAAACTCTGTTAATATTTAATGGGTTAGTGAAAGAAGAAACCATCACATATAAGGAAGGTGTAATCATGTCAACAGTAGTCATCACCGGAGCGCAATGGGGCGACGAAGGAAAAGGCAAGGTAATAGATTTTCTGGCGAGCCAATCAGATGTTGTCGTTCGCGGACAGGGAGGGAACAATGCCGGACATACGGTTGTAGTAGGAGACAAAAAATATGCTCTCAGACTTATTCCGTCGGGTATTTTGAATCCACAAGCCATAAATATAATCGGAAATGGAGTTGTTCTTGATCCGGAGGGATTTCTAATAGAAGTTGAAAAACTCGAAAGAGAAGGCATAAGCACCAAAAATATAAGAATAAGCGACCGTACCCACCTGATATTCCCATACCACAAGGGGCTGGACGATTTGGCGGAACGTTCCCGCGGTGACAAGCAAATAGGAACAACTAAAAATGGAATAGGACCTTGCTACATGGACAAGGTTGAAAGAAGCGGAATAAGAATTTGCGACTTGATGGACGAAGAGGTTTTCAGGGATAAACTTTCACATCAGCTTAAGAGAAAAAACAATGTGATACAAAAGATATATGGGGGGGAACCCTTCGACGAAGACAAAATGATTGAAACCTATCTTGAATATGCTGAAAAGCTAAGGCCATATGTGGAAGATACTACAGTGAGGCTTTACGATGCGGTAAAATCAGGGAAAAAGGTTCTTTTCGAAGGTGCGCAGGGAACACTTCTTGATATCGATTTCGGAACATACCCGTTTGTGACAAGTTCACATCCCATCTCGGGAGGCTTTTCGGTTGGAACGGGAATAGGACCAAACATGATAGAGGAAGTTTTGGGAATAGCAAAAGCTTATACGACAAGGGTCGGCAAAGGACCTTTTGTCACGGAGCAGGACAACGAAACGGGTGAAAGAATACGTAAAGCCGGAAATGAATTCGGCACGGTTACAGGAAGACCGAGACGATGCGGTTGGTTCGACGCTGTAATGGTAAGATATTCGGCAAGAATAAACGGCATGACATCAATTGCCCTCATGTTGCTTGATGTTCTTACAGGAATAGACGAACTGAAGATTTGCACCAGCTATGAAATAAGAGGGGAAAGGGTGGAGCATTTTCCTGCCAGCCTCAAAGACTTGGCGGATGCGAAGCCTGTTTACGAAAATTTCGAAGGTTGGAAAGAAGACATAACAGGTGTAGAAAGTTTTGACCAACTGCCTGAAAACGCAAAGAAATACATCAACAGAATCGAAGAATTGATGGATGTTCCAATCAAAATTGTATCGATCGGGCCCAAAAGAAGCCAGACAATAGTACGCGACAAGATTTTTAGATAGGAAGAACAGTGGAAAGATAAATACAGTAGTAAGTGGAAAGTGGAAAGAAAAAGCTTTAAGAACAGCTGGCAGCATGCAGTTTGCAGTAAAAGATTGAAAGACAGATGTCAGTAAGAGCATAAGCAAAAGATTGAAGACAAAAGCAAAGACCTTTTTGATGCATTTGGTTTTTAAATGTTTTGCATTTACTGCCCACTGAATGCAGCTTGCGGAATGCGGCGCTCATAAAAGAATAGTAAAAAGAGCCATACGGGTAAATGACCGGATGGCTCTTTTTGATTCGAATCTTGAATTTTATTTTTGGCAAGCCCTATCTGTGTTTTTTCGACTGGGAAACCAACCGCAAATCCTTTCCGAAAAACTCAAGAGGCGTGTAATACGCATTTATTCTTGAAGAAATCCTGTGGCTGTATACCTGGGAAATGTCTAAAGGAGAAAGATTTGTGGATATGACGGTCTTTTTCGATGAAATGAGTCTTGAATTCAATATATTGAACAGTTCCGAATTTGTGAAGGCATTTGTCATCTCTGTTCCCAAATCGTCGATTATCAAAAGGTCGGAATCAAACAAAAGATCGTATGCCATTTCGACAGCGAAATCCTTTTCTCGGGAAAACTTGTGTTTTTCCAGTATTTCAAGAATCCTGAAGGATGTCTGATAAACGACAATATGCCCTTTGTCAATGAGGGCTTTGGCTATGCAATTGCAAAGAAAGGTTTTTCCGAGTCCCGGCTGTCCGTAAAGAATAAGGTTTTTTTCTCTGGGATTTCCGAAATTCAGCGTGAAGCTTTCGCATATGCTTAAATTTTGGCTTATGTTTTGTCTGGGTGTAAGTTCTTCGTCCGCGTATGGCGAATCAGAAAAAAGATCGAGCTTGAATGTCCCGAAGTTTTCCCTTTTCAAGGTCTCTTCGATGTTGGACATTCGGTATGCCTTTGAAATCAATTTTTGCTTAAAGCAATTGCATCGCGATCCGGACGAGTCGAATCCCGTGTCGCGGCAAATTTCGCAATCGTATTGAAGCTCGATATACGAAAGCGGAAAATTGTTTTCTGTCAAAAGAAAGGCTTTTTCCCTGCGTATGGATTCAACATGTGTTTTTAGCCTTTCGAGGGCGGACTCAGAATCGGATTTCCCTGAAAGAGCTATTCGGGCAATTCCGGCGCCGACTGAGGCAAGTTCGGAATCTATTTTTTTAAGTCTGGGCATTTTTTCATAAACTTCGATGCGCCTGAGCTCTAAAGCCTGTTCGTTTTTCTTTCTGATTTGTTCATATTCTTTCAGTATTTCCTTGATGTAATCGTTTTTCATATGGCAGACCTCATTTCAGGTTGTTGATTTCCTTGAGTATTTTCTTGAGTTCGTCTTCCGAATAATCGGGTGGCGTTTGCTTGAAGTTGTGAAATTTGTTTCCGCCCCGCTTATTTGAACCGGATGCACTTGTCTTTTTGACCGGCTTGTGATTTTTGAGGGATTCCAATGTTTTCAAACCGTCTTTGTGCCATGCGGCAAGTATGCTGTGGATGTATTTTATGCTGGGCTTCGTGGCATATACGGTATTTTCGCAGGCTTTCAAAACCATTTCAATAGGGAAGTTCCATTCGGTCATCCATTGGTCCATTGCCTTTTTCTCTGCCTTAGTTGGATTCCTGCCGAAAAAGCCGAGAGCATCGAAAATGCGCTTGTACTGGTATTGAAGAACGGTGTCCTCCTCTCGTCTCGTCTCGAGATCTTCTATTGAAAAGACACCTTTGTCGTACCAGTTTTTCAATATGCCTCCTATATACTTGGAGGTGTGGATTCCTCTCTTTTCGCTTGCTGTAGTGTAGGCTTCAACAACCATGGGAGGACCCATAGAATAAACATCCATGTAACCGGATATTTCGATAGCTTCATTTACCGAAATCGGACGACCCACGATTTCTTCAATTGAATCAAACATGTTTTCGGTTTCATTATCGGGTTTTAGTCCGGTTTGAGGTTTTTTTTGCGAAAAAGATGATGCGCTCTGTTTCAGAGGCATGTTTGAACTGAAATTGTTGTCAACAAACAATTGCCTCAGGGACAGAAATTCAATGCTGAAATCTGTAGCATCGTTTTTCTCTGAAGGCAATTTTCGGATTATGCCCTTTCCTTCCCAAAAGTTCCACGCCCCGAGCACATCCTCGATGGGAAGGTTCAAATGGCGAGAAAGCATTTTGTTGCTTATTTTTGATCCGAAATCCTTGTCGCACGCGTATTTATATCCCATCAGATAAACCTTGACATAGGTTCCCTGGGCTCCTGGCATGAAATCATTGATGAAAATGTTTTCAATGGAAGTGCTTCCGAAATCAACTTCCGTAGTTTGTCGTATAAAGGCCATGGCAACTCCTTCCATTGCAATAAATCGTCATATATGCTATTATAACATATCCGAGTCTACCTTCCGCAAGAAGCTTTTCGGAAAAACGGCCCGTGATTTTTGATTAAAAGACTTGTGTATTCGACAAAAAAAAGGTTTTTATAAAGAGAATGTCGAATATTTTATGTAGAGTTTACTGTTTTGAAAAAGACAGCACGACAGGGGATATGAATGGACAAGATAGAAAATATTCTACGGGGATTATTCAAAATTGAAAAAGCGAAAAAAATGTTTTCCTTTGCAATGGCAGGCGCACTGGTGATTTCAATGATCACGCCGGTTTCGTCATATGCCGACAAAGGATTTTTTGGGTTGTTCTCTTCTGAGCAAGAACAGGAACAGCAGGAACAGCGGCAGGAAACAATTTACCCGCAGGAAATAAAGCGCGACATAGAAGAATTGCTGAAAGTGAGAATCAACTCTTTTGCCATAAGGGTCGATGGAGAAATCATAGCCGGGCTAAGGACACGCCGTGAGGCTGAAGAAATACTCGAAGCCATAAGGGATCCTTACCTTGACAGGGAAGACGGCGTGGAAATTCTCGAGATATACTTCAAGGAAAAAGTGGAAGTTTCCGAGGAGCCTGTGCCGCAGGACCTAATAGGAAAAAGCGAAGAAATCCTTGAATACATAAAGAGGGGAACCAAGGAGAAAAAGGTCCATGTGATTGAAAAAGGAGATTATTACGGTAAAATTGCCGAGATGTACGGAATACACGTTTCGGATCTCGAAGCGGCCAACCCCGACGTATCGCCGAGGAAATTGCAGATAGGCCAAAAAATCAATCTGCTTGTGCCCAAGCCCTTCATAACTGTTATGACTACAGAAAACAAAGTGTATGATGAAAGCATAAAGCACGATACGGTTTATGAGAACAATTCCGGCATATACAAGGGCGAATACGCCATAAAAAAAAGAGGCCAGGACGGGATACGGACAATCGAAGCGAAAATAGTCAGAGCAAATGGAATTGAATACGAAAGGATTATCCTGAGCGAAGAAATAACAAAAGAACCGGTTACACAGATTACATACAAAGGCATCAAGGACCCGCCACCCAGGATTGGAACAGGAACATTCCAGAAACCATCCAACAGGGGTTACGTGACATCCGAATTCGGATGGCGGTGGGGAAGGCGCCATGAAGGAATAGACATTGGGATGAATACGGGGACAATTGTTCGAGCAGCCGATGGTGGAGTGGTGACCTTTGCCGGATACAAAAGCGGCTACGGATATGTGGTTTTCGTTAACCATGGAGCGAATATGGAGTCCAGGTATGCGCACCTTAGCAAGATTCAAGTAAGCAAGGGAGAAAAGGTCTATAAAGGGGAACAGATTGCCCTAAGCGGCAATACAGGGGTGAGCACGGGACCGCATCTCCATTTTGAAATAAGGAAAAACGGTGTTCCCCAAAATCCGAGAAACTTTTTGAATTTCTAAAGACAGGTCTTCGGACCTGTTTTTCAATATGCGATAAAAGGCGGAATACATGAAAAAATTGATGGTTGGGATAATTATAATCGTTTTGCTGTCGGGATGCGCCGTAGAAGCCTCATTCAGGGATTCGCCGGTTGTAAGGCAAATGAAAGACGAACTTGATCCGGCGGGAATAGGGCGTGAAGAGGGGCGAGAGCTCTGGGCCTCATATGAATCATTTTTAGAAGAAAGAGAAATTGTGTTTTCGGCCGTAGGGGATATAATGCTCGGACGCAGAGTCGGACGCTTGCTGGATGAGAACGGAGGGGAGAGCGCATATGATGGATTCTCGTTTCTGTTTGACAGATCCGATGTCTTGTTCGGAAACCTTGAATGTTCTTTGTCGGAGAGAGGGGAAAAACTTTTAGGAAAGGGCATATGGCTCAGGGCGTCTCCGGACAAGGCGGAAATCCTGAAAGACGCGGGATTTTCGGTTTTGTCCCTTGCAAACAACCACATCCTCGATTATGGTAACGATGCACTATATGACACCTTAGATTTCCTCGACGACATGGAAATAGGCCATGTGGGAGCGGGAAAAAATATCGGAGAGGCAAGAAAACCTGAGATATTTACAAAAGGAGATGTTTCAATAGGATTTCTTGCTTATAATGAATTTTCTTATTACTTCTGGAGCTATGAGGAAAAACGCCAATTTGCGGCACGTGAAAATGTCCCGGGAACGGCCCCCATGGACCTTGCTCCAATGCTTGAGGA
Source organism: Clostridia bacterium (assembly GCA_035269385.1). Lineage (GTDB taxonomy): Bacteria > Bacillota > Clostridia > Peptostreptococcales > BM714 > BM714. Next base: position 12,499 of record DATFJE010000044.1, on the reverse strand, counting down.
TATCGAAAAGCTTAAGGGCGAGGTGGAGCTTGTTGCGGTATCGCTCCATTGGGGCACGGAGGAATCAAACATGGAAACAAAAGAACAGAGGGAAATTGCACATGCTATGATTGACGGCGGGGCGGACATAATAATCGGACATCATCCGCATGTGATACAAGGCGTCGAAATATACCGGGGCAGGCCAATAATATACAGCCTGGGGAATTATATTTTTGACCAGAACGACGAAAACAACAAGCAGGGAATGGCTGCCGAAATCGAAATATCAGATGGCGAGATGAAGTCCATCTCTTTGCATCCTCTATACGTCAAGGACAAGAGGGCTCCCATTGTTCCCGAAGGCGGGAAATTGACAGGCATGCTCGAAAAGATAAAAAGACTTTCCGGAGCAATGGGGACAGAGTTCGAGGATGGAAAAGACCATTTGCGCTATTTGTTCGAGGGCACACAATAATATGGACAATGAGGTTTCAAACAGATATCATTGAATCAGGAAGTTATGCAATAGAAGGAGGGAAGATTGTGAACAGGAAAATACTGATAGTGGATGATGAAAAACCGATTTCCGACATAATCAAATACAATTTGGAAAAAGAGGGATATGAAACAGTTGAGGCCTACGACGGAGAGGAAGCATTAAGAAAAGTTTTCCAGGCCCAGCCGGATTTGGTGCTTCTGGATATAATGCTTCCCAAGATGGATGGTTTTCAGGTATGCAGGAAAATACGTGAAACAATGAACATACCCATAATAATGATAACTGCAAAGGAAGAGGAAGTCGACAAGGTGTTGGGCCTGGAGCTCGGTGCTGACGACTATATTACAAAGCCTTTCGGAATGCGCGAGTTGGTGGCAAGGGTAAAGGCGAATCTGCGCAGAGTGCATATCGATACAACCGATACGGGAAACAGAATATCATCGGGAGAACTTTCAATCGACTTGGATAAATACGAAGTCAAGAAGAGAGAGGAGATCATAGAATTGACTCTCAGGGAATTCGAGCTATTAAAATTCATGGCGACACAGGAAAACCAAGTGTTCAACAGGGAGCAATTGCTCAGGGATGTATGGGGATATGAATACTACGGAGACATCCGCACGGTGGATGTAACGGTGAGAAGGCTAAGAGAAAAAATCGAGGATGACTCTTCTAATCCGACTTATGTTTTGACCAAGCGAGGGGTAGGATATTATTTCAGGAGGAAGTAGATGTTTAAGAGCATTAGATGGCGGTTTATAATTATATATTTTCTCCTGGTTTTCATTGCAATGGCGATTGTAGGTGTTTATATTGTCGACCAATTTGAAAAATATCATTTGAAAACAGTCAGCGAGCAGCTCAACAGGATTGCGGAGGACTATATACTTCCTTCAGTCGCGCCCTATGACGATTTGGACGAAGAGAAAGACAAGATACAAAGCATAATAGACACATGGTCGAAGGGCTTCAGAGAGGAAATATTCATAATAAATGAAAACTTCCAGATAATAGCTACAAGCAATGCGAATTTCATAGGAAGAAACGCCATAGACATACTTGAATATACACTGATAATCGACGCCGCAAAGGGCGATGTCAGGGAACTTGACCTGGAAAGCGATTCGGGACTTAGAACAAAGAACATAGTATTTCCGATTGTGCGCGGAGACGATGTGAATGGAATACTTTACATCAGGGACAGCCTCAATGACATATACGACACCTTGGACGAATCGAAATGGATACTCACCCAGGCGACCATGCTGGCACTTTTCATAACAATCATACTGGGTTACCTTTTGGCAAAGAGTGTTACCGAACCTATTGCCGAGGTTACAAGGAAAGCGTCCAGAATGGCAAACGGTGAATTTGAGCAGAAGGTCGATGTCAAATCCGATGACGAGATAGGTCTCTTGGGAGCAATGTTCAATGAGCTTACCGACAAATTGAAAAACACGCTTGGGGAAATGTCTTCGGAAAAAAGCAAACTTGAAACTATTCTCAACAATATGGCCGATGGACTTCTTGCAGTTGACTTGAAGGGAAATGTCATACATGCCAATCCGAAGGCGATGGAAATTTTGGGGATTGAAGCGGACGAACTGCAAAAGGGCTACGACTCCATCATCGGAGCTTATGACGAAGACCTGACGATTAAAAGAATCGGAGAGAAGAATGCATCCTGGGCCGGCAGCAGAAACGTTTCCATCGGAAACTCCATATACAGGGGAGACTATGCGACATTCAACGACGAAAACAAGGAATATGCGGGATTTGTAATTCTTTTGCAGGATGTCACCGAACAGCAGAAGCTAGAAAATATGCGCAAGGAATTTGTTGCGAATGTTTCGCATGAATTGAAGACTCCTCTAACCAGCATAAAGAGTTATACAGAAACTCTTTTGGAGGGAGCCGTCGAGGACAGAGAAGTGGCTGAAAAGTTTCTTACAGTCATTGACAGCGAGTCAGACCGCATGACAAGACTTGTAAGGGATTTGCTGCAACTGTCGAATTTCGACTATGAAAAAGTTACGTGGAACAAGGGTTGCCATGATATTGCGGACCTTGTCCGCAATGCTATAATGAAGATGGATGTGACAGCCAAGAGCAAGAACATGAACATAGTTTTCGAATCCGACATAGACAAGATGGAAGGATTCTTTGACCATGACAGAATAGAGCAGGTATTCCTGAATGTGCTTTCAAATGCAATAAAGTACAGTGACGATTCGACCACAGTCAGCATTTCGCTTGAAAAAGCCGATGGAAAAGCGCTTGTTTCAGTAAGGGACCAGGGGATTGGGATTCCCGAGGAAGATCTGGGCAGGATTTTCGACCGCTTTTACAGGGTTGACAAGGCAAGATCAAGGAGCCTTGGAGGAACCGGACTGGGACTTTCCATTTCCAAGAATATCATTGAAGGTCACGGGGGAAAAATCGAAATAAAAAGCGGCGCCGGGAAAGGTACGGAAGTAGTCTTTTCATTTCCGCTCGAAAATAGTATGTGCAGGCATATTTAAGCGATGTGTAATGACCCTGTAACGCTGCTGTAACAATAAAAGAGTATAATTATCCTTGCTGGAACATGTAAAGATTATCAGGAGGCTTTTATGAAAAAAAAGCTAATTGTCCTGGCAATGATTCTATCGCTGGCAATAACCCAAGGGGTTACGGCTTGGGCGACAGGAGAATTGTTCGTGGATGCGGACCAACAAATGAATAATTATGCCATTGAGCAGGAAGAACCTGTTTTTGTAAATATAATCAGGCCTTTGGGCGAAGTGATTACAGACACGAACCTGTTCATATCAGCCAGGATTTTTAATGGTGCGAAAGCGAAGCTTTACGTTTTCAAGGAAAATCCAGACTTGAATTTTTCCGCCGGCCTCAATCTTGTAGGCGAGGCTCCTCTTGTCGAGTTTACAGAAGAACTGATTTACGAATCGGAACTCATTGAAAAGCGCGACGAGTCATTGTTCTATTTCGAAGAATCGGAAGAACCGATCGAAGAGGAAATTTTTTCGGGTATTGCTCCCGATGCAATCGAAGAACCTCAGGAAGCGAAAGAGGACACGGAAGAATCGATTATTGCTGAAAGGCTTGGAGAAGTTTTTGGAAGAACAACGGAATCCGGTGTTAAGCCTTTTGATGAAGGAACAGACACGAATGTATTGTTCTATTACAAAAAACTCGAAAATATTGAACCGGGCAAATACAGAATCAAATTTGAGATCATCGGTGTTGATGAAGCAGTAATAGACGTAGAGGAAAAACAAATAGAAGTTAAAGATTTTTCGTTCATAATAGTGGATGAAGAAGAAATAAAGAAAGAAGTGTTGGACATTCTTTCAAACAGCTTTACCGGCATCATGAGCCGGTAGAAGCGGAGGCGGGATATGGGCAAAGAAAAAATGAAAACCGTTTTTCTTGCCATGCTCTTTGTCCTCAGCGTACTTCTTACACATAAGCTTTGGATAATAATACCTTCAGGTGAGTTGTTTCCTTCTGAAGTGGATGAAGCCGTGGAAGAGGAATTGAATATATATGACGAAATCCTGAGCCCCCAAAGTTATATCTATAATTTTGGGGGCGGTTATCATACAATTTTTTTCACGGACCCAAACGGGACCTGGACTGAAGTTGCAGATATGGTCGATGCTTTTATTGAAGAGGATTTCGCATATGAAACGCTGAGCGAGGAACAATGGCAGGAAGCAAATGAATACAAATCCGTGAAACTGCAGTTTTCTTTTCCCGTTCCGCTGGAATTGTTTTATTCGGACTATAAGGAATGGAATCTGGGAGAAGGAATGGATGCAATAGACAGTCTTTTGATTCCGGCCACAGAAAGAAATGTACTGTATATTGCAGACAAATCAAAGGGAATTCATCTAAAGCTGAAGGGCGAGAACACAGGTGGGGAGATAGCTTCAAAGATAGATGGAGTAAAGTCCATTGACCATACCGACTATTTCAAGACCGAGGACATATTGGGGATTGATTCGGACATCCTTCTACCGATAAATTTCGATGAAGAAATTCCTTCTGTCGATATGACAGCTGAAATTGAAGTTTCCGACAAGACACAGATTACTGCAATGGCTGGACGCATTTTTGGAGAAAATTTTGATTTCATAAAAAAAATCGAGGAAAACGACGGATCCGTGCTATATATATCCAGTTATGGAGAAAAGGTTTTGAGAATCCAGGCGGATGGACTTTTGGAGTATACGGAAAAACTCGAAAAACAAATTCAGTCGCCTTCGCCTGACCGTTTGGAGTCCCTTAAAAGGGCTGTTTATTTTGTCAGGAACAACGGAGGATGGCCTTCGGGCGCTTATATTTCCGATAGCCTGTCCATCGAAAAATCCGGAATGAAGGGCTATAGATTTTTGTTCAATTACAAAATCAACGGATATCCGGTGCTTGAGGCGGCCGGAGAAGGAAATGGAGCAATATCAGTCGATGTTTACGGCAATTCAGTAACATACTACAAGCGAAGAGTTTTAAGGGAAAAGATGGATGTCGGGGAAGGCGCCTCGGCGTCATCGCGAATGGTCATAGTCCCTCAAAAGGTCATTGACAGAAACTTTCGGGAAATCGCCGCTGCTTATATTGTTGACAATGGGCTCGACATAAGCGAAATATCCATGGATCAATTGCTGTTTGACATCTTGAGCTCGATAGACAACATCCAAATGGCTTATTATCTGGATGATAAAGACGGAAAAGAAGTCTTGATGCCAGTTTGGAGAATTGCTGCCGAAAGCAGAATTTACTATTTCAATGTCAGGAATGGGGAAATAATGTATCGCGGCAGAATAGAGTAAGGAGAAGTTTTTATGGATTGGACCAAAGCAAAGACAATATTGATAATTGCTTTCATAATAACCAACGCTTTTCTTTTTTATAATCTGGAAAAGGGAAGCGGATTTTCAGAAAACATTCCTGCAGTTTCAGAAAAGACTACAGAGGATGTTGAAGAGATTCTCGAGAGCAGGGGGATTTCCCTTGATGGCGGCATTCCTACGAAAACACCGGAAGTGGCGTCTCTTGAGGTTGGATATTCGAGCGTCGATGCGGAAGCGGCGGCAAAGAGTTTTCTGGGCGAATTCAAATTGGTCGATGATGTCTACGAAAGCGGGAAAGAAAAATTGATGGTCATTGATGGAAAAAGGTTAATCTATGAAAATGGCCTAATGAATGCAGGTGCGGAACCGGATCATGAATCCGCCAAAACGATGGCGGAAGAATTTCTTGCCGAAAAAGGTTATTCCATTGAAGATGCAATCCTTGATGGAATTGAAAATAAAAATGGATTTGTGGAATTGAAATATGTGCAATCGCAGAAGGGCTTGCCTCTGGAAAACGGTCGCATGACGATCATGGTTTCAGGGAGTGGAGTAGCCGGCTTTGACCGCATATGGATGGAAGTCTTTTCGGAAGGGGAATCGGCAAGGAAAGTCATTCCCGCAACCAAGGCTCTTTTGATGGCTGCGGAGCCTCTAAAGGAAAGCGGGGGAAAAGAAATCAGCAAAATAGTTTTGACATATCTTTTCGACACAAAGAAAACATCATTGTCTAAGTGGCAGAACATCAAGTCCGGCACGGCGTTGCCCGTCTGGAGAATAGACCTTCAGAATGGGAGCATCTCAATATACGTCGACGCTTATGAAGGCATCGTAATAAGCAATTAGTTTACAGAAAAGAGGAAAATCATGAAATATTGTTCACTCACAAGTGGAAGCAGCGGCAACAGCCAATTCATTGCATCCAAAGAGGCTCGGATATTGTTGGACGCCGGAGTCACCGGCAAGTACATAAAAGAATCAATGGAAGCAATAGGTGAAAAACCGGAAAATCTGGACGGCATTTTAGTAACACATGAGCATAGCGACCATATAAAGGGCGTAGGTGTGCTTATGAGAAGGTACGACCTTCCTCTATACGTTCACGAGGACACATGGAAGGGAATGCACGCGCAAATAGGGAAAATCAATCTCGAAAAAGTCAATTTCATAGGCGGGGACAATCCATTTGAGATAAAGGACATTTCAATACATCCTTTCCATGTCGATCATGATGCGGCGAATCCTCTGGGTTTCTCCTTCAAAAACGAAGGGGTTACCATAAGCGTTGCGACGGATTTGGGTCACATGCCAGAGTCTATAGTGAGAGTATTGGAAAACAGCGATTTGCTTATGCTTGAAGCAAACCATGATGTCGAAATGCTGAAAGTCGGAAGATATCCTTGGTTCCTGAAACAAAGGATTTTGGGGGATTCGGGCCACCTTTCAAACGAATCGGCAGGCAATGCCCTCGTCAAGATGTTTGAGAGAGGATCTCCAGGTTGTGTTCTTTTGGGGCATTTAAGCCATGAAAACAATTTTCCGGAATTGGCTCTTGAGACTGTGAGGGGAATCCTCGAGGAAAACGGACTGAGGGACGGCAGGGACCTTGACCTGGACATGACCTACCGCAATAGGGTGGGAAGACTTTACAACATAACAAAATAGGAGGGGACAGCCTTGTATCGCGAGTATGACGAAATGGAGAAGAAAGATGAAGAGGAAAAAATCAACGAAGAAAAGGAAGGCTATGAATTCGAAGAGCCTGAAAGCGAAGCCTTTGAATACAAGAAGCCTCAAACAGACGACAAAATAACGGTCGTCAATAAAACATCATTCATGAAGATAATCACCGTTGCGGTTATAGCATCCATGATAGGGGGATTGTTTACGGCCTATATAGCTCCGACATATCTTTATGGAAAAATAATAAAGGACCCTTACAGCGGGTTTTATTACCAAAATGGTCCGTCTTATGAAATAGTCTCCGAGACAGAAGGGCTGACAGTCGTTTCCGCCGTGGCGAAAAAAGCGATGCCGTCTGTTGTGGGAATAACAACTGTAGCAATACAGAACGATTTCATTTTCGGTTCGCGAAGAGCCGAAGGGGTGGGAACCGGTGTCATAGTGGACAGCAGAGGGTACATTTTGACAAATTCCCATGTTATAAATGACGGTGATGTTGAAGAGGTTACAGTACTTTTATCGAATGGGGAAAACCTCGAATCCAAAGTACTCTGGAATGACGCCATACTCGATCTGGCGGTAGTAAAGGTTGAAAAAACAAATCTCCCCGTTGCAGAACTTGGAGATTCAGACAATCTTGTCATAGGGGAAACGGCAATAGCCATAGGAAATCCCTTGGGACTAACTTTTGAGCGTTCCGTCACTGCAGGCATAATAAGCGGGCTCAACAGGAGCATTCCGATAAGTTATTCCGAAAGCATAGACAGCCTTATTCAGACAGATGCATCCATAAACCCCGGAAATTCCGGAGGGCCGCTTCTCAACTCAAAAGGCAGGGTAATAGGAATAAACACCGCAAAGATTCAGAGCGGGGAAGGTCTGGGTTTTGCCATTCCCATAAACATGGCCAAGCCGATAGTAGATGAATTCATAGAAAAAGGCGAGTTTTCAAAGGCTTATATGGGAATACAGGGAATCGATCTCGAAGAGTTCGAGCAAAGCTCAGGTGAAGAGACTGGGCTCGAAACGGGAGTTTTCGTCTACAAGGTATACAAAGATTCTCCAGCCGACAATGCCGGCTTGCTCGGAGGCGATATAATAACTAAAATTGGAGACAATGAAATTGAAACAATGAACCAGCTTATAAAAGTTCTTTATGCCTACAGGCCGGGAGATTCCGAAACAGTGGAAATCGTAAGGAACGGAAACGCGCTTTCATACGAAATAACCTTTGTGTCCAGGGAAGAAATAGAGTGATGCTGAAAGGCTTGAATCCGAAAAGGAAAAGAGCGCTTCATTCAGGAGGTTTTCCCCATGGGGAAAAAGCAAAAGCAAAAGGGCTACATCTATGAAAGGGACGGAAGGCTATGTGTATATTGCGGAAAGTCCCTCAAGTTCAGCCAAATAAGTTTGGACCATTACTATCCAAGAAGCATGGGCGGGACGGACGATTTGTTCAATATGGCATTAAGCTGCAGGAGATGCAACAAATACAAAAAGAGCTCAGTGCCCGAAGACTGGAAAAAAAGGGCTGTGATACAATTCAAGAAGGCCGTCGAGGATGAAAAAATATTGGCTCCGGGAATCAATATAAAGCGTGCGGAGCTGAAGGTACTCGTCGATCAAACGGACAAGCTGGAGAAAATGGGTAAAGTTTCGGTTTTTCTCAGTAAAACCCATTCATTCCATGTGAGAAACGACATAATAATTAAGATTGCAAAGATAAAGAGATAGAAGAGGCGCATCCCCAAAAGGATGCGCCTCTTTTCATACTTATTTGAATCTTTTCAACTGCTTGTAGAGAATAAGGGCTATGAACATGCCGAGTGTAAATTGAAGAGCGTTCCACGGAAGATTGTAAACAGGTGCTATCCAGTTTCCGTATATTATGCCCTCGGTTACGTAGTAGCCGATGTTCATTATCAGACCGCCTGAAACCATAGCTGCAATTTTTGTCTTCAGGGTTTTTTCACTTGCCTTTGATGCTAGGAGTGCCATGATTCCCTTTAATATAAAAGTGGATGGTATGTAAAACATGTATCCCGCAGTATAGTCGGCCAAGCCTGAGCCTATCCCGGCAGCAAAAAAAGCATATTTTGGACCAAGAAGAAGACCGGTCAGAAATACCGCGGCGTCTCCCATATTGAAGTATCCGTATCCGAGAGGGATTGTAACAGAAAAGGTGGTTACAAATACCACTGCGGCTAAAACCGAAGTGCGAACCAATTTTTTCGTACGGTTTGAATCCATTTCAATTTCTCCTTTGTTATTTTTCTTGTTTACAATATACTATAGATGTGACCATAATAAAAGAGACAGATAAGCTAAACCGAAAGGGGACAGAACAATTGTTGCTGCCATTTTATCCGAAAAGAGGAATCAATGAGCCCATATACATGCAGCTTTATGATTATATACGAAAGTCTATAATCACGGGGGAAATGTGCAAAGGTGAAAAGCTTCCGTCAATAAGGGAAATATCTCAAACAACGGGGCTGAGCCGAACTACAATAGAGAGCGCATACTTCCAGCTGTTGACGGAAGGATACATATTAAGCCGCCCGAAAAGCGGATACTATGCAGCCGACTTGACTGAAATCGAATTGGATTTCCCCAGTGAAAAACCGCGAATTGAAGACAAGTCTCGGGCAATGGGCATTTCCCAGGAAATAAAATATTTCAACGAAAATGTAGACAGTGAGAGCTTCGATGCCTCCACGTGGAAAAGGATGTACGGAAAAATTCTCAAGGATCGAAAGGACGATACGTTTTCTGTTGGAGAACACCAGGGGGAACTTGATCTCAGGCGCCAAATATCGAAGTTCATAAATCAGACAAGGGGTGCGAGGACAAGCCCCGGCCAGATTGTCGTTGGAGCGGGTGTTCAGTATCTTATGGGCATACTTGTGGGACTCGTGCGCACAAACGGAGGACGTGCGGCCTTTGAGGACCCCGGATATGAGAAGGCAAGATATATTTTTGAAGATTACGGCTTCGAAACAGAGTCAATCCGGGTGCTTGAAAATGGAATTGACATTGGCGCACTTTACGAATCCAACGCGGACGTAGTTTATGTTAGCCCTTCTCACCAATTCCCCACAGGGTTTCTTATGCCGGTGCCGAAGAGGATTGATCTGATAAATTGGGCAAGGGAGAAAGAGTCATTCATAATAGAGGACGACTATGACAGCCTTATACGGCATGAATCGAGACCCGTGCCATGTCTTCAGGGATTGGATTCGCATGACAGGGTTATATACCTCGGGTCCTTTTCAAAAATTCTGCTCCCGTCAGTCAGAATAAGCTACATGGTTTTGCCCCAAAGGCTTTTGAATGATTATGAATCGATAAAAAAAAGATACAGCCAATCGGCATCGAAACTCGAACAATTGACTCTTGCCGGATTTCTGGAAGAGGGATTCATGGAAAAGCACATACGGAGAATAAAGCGCAACTATAAGCGGAAAAGTTTTCTGTTGCAAAAATACATAGAAAGAAATCTTAAGGGTCATGTTCGAATAATAAGCGCAGATTCGGGCCTCAACATGGTTCTTGGAATCGCCACAAAACAGACGCCTGATGAAATAGCAGACGGATTTGCGAAAAAAGGGATTCTTGCAAAGGTGATAGGAAAGGATCACGGAAATGTTGTTGTTTCGATTGCATACAGCGGCTTCGCCACAGCCGATATAGAAAAAATGATAGAGCGCGGCGTTTCGAGCGAAGGGGACTGGCTGGAAGAATTTCTGAAATTATGATTTAATGTGTGTATAATTGAGGCATAAGGGTATCGAAAAGTATATGAAGATGGAATAATAGTAAAATTATAGAAATAATACAGAAGCGTTCAGAAATTCAAAGAGCAATGGGGAAGGTGATTTGTTGAAAAGAAAAAAAAGAACCGATGCAATCATTTTTGCCGTTTTCGCCGTTTTTTTATTTGCCGCAATACAAACAGCAAGAATGGAGCCCAACATCCAAAAAAACGGAGTGGAGTTTATCGGAACCGATACATACATGCGAATGGTAAGAGCACAGGAGCTTTACGACGGCGGTTCCTGGTACGACTCCACAATCGAAAGAAACAATTTTCCCTATGGCGATGAGCTTCATTGGACCAGGCTGATGGACCTCCTGATAATTGGCGAGGCCAAGATCATCGAGCCATTTACAGGAATAGAAAGGGCATTCGAATTGTCCGGGCTCACGGTAAGCCTTGTGATTGGAGGCTTCTCGATTCTGGCTATTCTTTGGGCTTCATCATACATGTTTGAATGGTCCTTGACGCCGATTGCCATAATACTGTTTCTCAGCCAGTACTTCGCACTGCAATATTTTGCAATAGGAAGACCCGATCACCACAGTCTTATAATTCTTTTTTTCATATCGTTTTTCGCCTGCGCCTTCAGGCTTGTCGGAAAGGAGAAAAAGCGATTGTGGGGTTTTGCATCGGCCGTTGCCGCGGCGATGGCCTTTTGGGTGAGCGTGGAAACGGTTTTTATGCCTGCTGTGCTTGCCCTCGTGTTGACACTCTCCTGGGTCATCAGGGGAGACGACTCAATGGAAAGGCTCCGCATCTTTTCCACAACATTTGCAGTTCTTGTCGGCATCTTCATTTTGGTGGAAAGACCATTTGCAGATATAATGGTTGTGGAATATGACAAAATATCAATTCCGTATCTTTTTTTGTTCTCCGCCATGACATTGTTTGCATGGGGCGGAAGCCTTGTTAAAAATTCACTAAAGCGCCAGCGAATAGCATACACGATTGCATCCGGGGGCGGTCTTCTTTGTTTGGTTTTGTATTTTTATCCTGAAATGACAAAGGGACCTTTTGCGGGAGTCAATCCGGCCATTGTTCCTGTCTGGCTCAGCAAGGTTGTAGAGGTACAGAATATTTTCGCCATAAGCCTCGGAAACGCCATACTTTATTTTGGTCTTCCCGTCGTAGCCGCAACAGGGCTTGCATACTTCTTTGCCAAGGGAAAAATTGTAAAGCCGACCGCCTGGGGCATGGTTGCGCTTGGACTATCAACATACATGCTTCTTGGCATGTACCAAATAAGATGGATTGCCTATGCCCAGATTCTCTCGGTTTTTCCGGCAGTGCTGATAGTCAAACAGGTTTTTGCCCGCATTGAAAAAATGAAATCTTTAAAATTGCAGGTGCTTGCAAGGGGTCTTACCATAGCGGTCCTTTGCCTTTCCTTCCTTGCACTGGACTATATTATTATGGAAAAAGAAACCAACATGGGTGAATCCGATGAAGCCGAGTCGAGCCTTAAAGAGGTCTGCGAATGGATGGATGACCGCTACCAAGGAGCCGAACTTGTAGTTCTTGCCGATGTCGACTGCGGACCCGAGATTCTTTACAGAACGAAAATGAGTGTGATTTCTTCGCCCTACCACAGAAACGATGAGGGAATCCTTTTCTATTACGATATAATGGACGAGGTGGATATGGAGAAGGCCAAATCGATGA
>DATFJE010000043.1:0-3232 GCA_035269385.1 Clostridia bacterium | reverse complement strand
GTTTTCTACAGGATAGGCCTCAAATAGTTCCTTTATCTTCACGGCTAAATCATTGCTTTCATAATACATAAATTCCTCGCTGTCCAAATCGCCAATTGCCGTTTCAAGAATTATGACTTTCTGGCTTGAATCTTCTTTTGTCTCTTCATTTGAAAACTCAATCTCAATTAAATTTGAAACATAATACATGGATCTCACATCATCAATCGCAATCATTAATGGCAATTTGCTGTCATCCAATATTTCGCCGCTTGCAGCATATGCTAAAACAATATCCTTTTGGCCAACAATCTCACAAGGCACCGTCACTGCATAGCCATCTCCTGCTGTAAAGCGGATATTTGAATAATTGCTTTTACTTTCACCTATATCCTTTAGCACATCATCTAATAGTACTCCCCTTATCTTTTCAACCGTCTCTTCCCCGCTCGAAGAAACCCTTTTCATCTCTTTCGAAACACTCTCCATCTGGTAAATCGTATCAAAAGGAATTCTATATTCTTTGGAAAGCCCCTTTATTGCTAATTCGCCTTCATAACTGAGCTTGTCTGAAATATTCTCAGTTTCTGCAATATTGCTCTCTGCAACCTTTCCAATGCTGCAGCCAACAAAACCCATTATAAGCAAAAGTGCAACAACACCCAAAGTTATCAGTCTTTTTCCACTCATTGTTCTCCTCCGCAGTCTTATCATCTGTTTAAAATTCTTTTTATATACTCATTCTTTTCCTTTAAAAGGTGATTCCTCATTGATTTAAGATGCATGAACATTTTGCGATCCCATAAAGTTTTTGCTAATCAATTCCATCAGCCATTTTTTTCTGGCAATTCTATTATTAATATTAATCTCAACAACATTCACATCGCTTCTCGATCTTATTTTGTCAAGGAATAAGGACTCTTTCAATTTTATTACACCAACGACGGGAGATGCACATTCAAAACATCTAAATACACGTTCTTGAAATTCTTTGGCGTTTTCTTCGAATACACCAAGTTCGTCCATCAGAATGATATCCGGTTTATCTAAAAGACAGTCATCCAATATTTGAACTCCGTAATTTTCAAAAGTTTCAATCACCGGAAAATTTTCCCCATGTACATTTTTCCCGCATATATAAGCATTTTCGGGAATTTTGATATTGCAATTTAGTGGATGCATTTTAAAAACCCTATCGCTATTCTCCAAAAAAGCCGGCAAGGTCCTGAAACCTTTTACTCTTGCAAATGAATTGTCTATAACACTGTTGACAATAGTGCTTTTTCCAATATTGATATCTCCGGTTAACAGAATATTTTTCATTTTGTTTTTCTCTCTTTTTAAGTTATTGTATATACAAAAAACTTCTATGCAGAAAATACGCATAGAAGTTTAGACTGTAGAAACAGTATAAATACGCATCTCCTTTCCAAGCATGGGGAGCAGTGGAATTTCTTCACACTGCCTGTGAACTAAAAGTTCAGGCCATAATTGCATAGATTCCCTTAGCAAATTGTGGCTTCAGAGATTTAACTTAGTCCATAGTCTTATAAATCAAATATATCCATAATTAAAAGACATGGAATGCTTTTAAATTTTATGTTTGACGAAATTCTTCATTAGAAGGCTGTCTCTAAGATTAGTGGAACACAGGCATTTTGAGTCAAGATGATTATCTTCAATCAGGCTTTTCTCCAATGCATTCTTTATTATCCCAATGTTTGAACTGCTTTTACCTATCGTGTTGACCCCTACTAATTTTTCTTCGTTCCACACAAGCTGTACATAAGAATCACACTCTTCAACGGTTTCATGTCTTTCACCGCCGTATAAGTCTCCTATGCCGGCAAAAACCATATCCATAAAATGTGTAATATTATGAAGAGTGTTTCCCTTGAAGACATCTTCCACTCCTGCCATATTTCTTCCTGCAGTACGCCCTTGATAACGGGCATTTGTCCATAGTCCGATTATTTGCTTTTTGCCTGTCAACAGATTTGTCCCTTGAGAAACATCCCCAGCCGCATATACGTTTTCATCATTTGTTCTCATATGATCATCAACGACAATTCCTCTATCTATTGTTATTTGATTTTTATCTACGAAACTCAGGTTGGGACGGACACCTATACAGAGAACTATGAAATCTGCTTCAATGGAATCACTCTCTCCAAAATATCCCTTCAAGCCATTTGGCGTTTCCTCTATGCCTGTCAATGAAGCTCCCAGTCTAAGTTCCACTCCTTTTTCAACCAGCTTTTCCTGTATTATATTTGCGCATTCCTTATGAGCGGCCAATGGAAATATCGATGATGCCAGATCCGCGAGGCAAACCTTGACACCAATATCATTTAGCATCTCCACTACCTTAATGCCTACCATTGAGGCCCCGACAACCAAGACTCTTTCAGGTGACTTTTTAACTTCTTCACGCAGTTTAAGAGCATCCTCAACCGTTCTCACCAACAGCACTTTTTTATTATCCACTCCTTTTATCGGAGGAACAAACGGCCTTGCTCCAGTTGCAATAAGGCACTTGTCATACTCAAATTTTTCACCCGCATCATTTTTTACAACCCTATTATTCGTATCCAATTCAACAACAGGAGAACCTAAATGCAACTTGACATCATATTCCTTATACAGATCCATACCATAGCCAAAGGGAAACATACCAGAAAAATCAATTTTCCCCGCAGCATAATATGTGGTAAGCATTGGATTATATGAAGGCCATATGCTGTCCGAGAACAAATGTATCTGTCCCATGTATTTATTTTCCCTCAATGCTTTCACAGCTTCAATTGCCGCTGCTCCATTTCCAATAATACATATCTTCTTGTCAGTCAATAACTTCACCACCTTTTATGGTATAACATCAATATTCAGAATATGGCTTGTCAGTAATCAATACAAGCTTCGATGCAGCTTTATTCTGAAGTCTTTGACTGTTTTTGTTTGTTTCATCGTAAGTCAAAGCCTTTGTAGTACATGCTGCAACACACGCAGGTTCTTTTTCATCCTTCAGTCGTGACATGCACAGATTGCACTTTTGCATCAAATCATCTTCTCCATACTGCGGGATACCAAAAGGACATACCTGCAGGCACATCCTACAGCCTATGCATTTGCTCTTGTCTACATAAACTCTACCATCTTCTTTATTTTTGGTCAGTGCCCCGGTTGGGCATGCCATAACGCATGGTGCATCTGCGCAATGCATACATGATAATGAAATGTAATCGACCGTCTC
>DATFJE010000042.1:0-11461 GCA_035269385.1 Clostridia bacterium | reverse complement strand
CCCACGATCAAAGGCACCCAGCCGCTTTCAAGAACCAGCCGAGCCGTCATTTTAGTGCTTGTGGAATCCATGAACTTATCCCTCCTAAAAATTCCTTATCTCATCAAACGGGTACAGACGCACCATTGCCCTTCCTATTATGCTTTCCATGTCGATCAACCCTACCTTGGGGCTTCGGCTGTCAAGGCTCACTTTTCGGTTGTCTCCCATAACAAAAATTTTTCCCTCGTCAACAATCAAATCGACAGAACCTTCGGTTTCCGCACCAGAGAGGTATTCTTCCTGCAGAAGCTCTTCGTTGACGACCACCTTTCCCGCATAAATCACTATGTGGTCACCCGGAAGACCTACAATCCTTTTTATTAAATTCTTTTCCTTTCCGTCTTCGGTTGTCATCTCAGTCTTGAATACTATTATGTCTCCTCTTTCCAGTTTACCCATTCTGCTCGAAATCTTCTCAAGCACAAGATAATTGTTGGGTTCAAGAGTCGGCAGCATTGATACTTCCTTGACTATTGTCGGTTGAATAACCTGAAGAATCAGCATTGCCATTATGACTGAAATTGTGAAGGTCTTTATCCAGCTCATTATTTCTTTTTTGATTTCTTTGCTCATTTTTTCCCTCTTCTTTCAATAGTGTGAATATTACATACTCATTTTATCACAACAGTTACAAATTCTTAACTCTTTCCCGGTTTACTGCACGCCTGCAAAGGGGTACCATATATACAGATTGATTAAAGGAGGTGAGAAAAATAAAAGATCAAAACAAATCGTCCCTGCCATGGGTTGCAATCGCATTGATTCTTTCCTTTGCTCTGATATATTCAACTTCAATTGCAATAAACGGAATAGTGGAAATAAAATCAAACGACACGCTTACCGTAAAGGGATCGGCCAAACAGGAAATACAGTCGGATTTCATGGTATGGAGAGGCGGATTCAACAACGAGTCGTCGGACTTGTCGTCAGCTTATGAAATGCTTAGCGAAAGCCGCGAAAAGGTCCGCAGCTATCTTGAAGGCAAAGGCATCGATTCCGAAGAAATAGTTTTTTCATCAATCAATACATATCCAAAAAGGATGATCATGCCAAACGGAATGTATTCCAACACAATCGAAAGCTATGAACTAAATCAGACTGTGGAAATAAGCTCAAACGATATTGACGGTCTTACCGAAATATCGAGAAACGCAACGGACCTTATCAATCAGGGAGTGGCTTTCCAATCCTATCCTCCGCAATATTTCTACACCGGTCTTTCGGAGCTCAAGATTGACATGATCGCCAGGGCAACAGAGGACTCAAAACTCAGGGCAGAAAAAATGCTCAGCGTCACAGGCAGTGAAATCGGTCCCCTCAAAGACGCACGGGTCGGGGTTTTCCAGATTACGCCCCTCTACTCAAACGAAATATCAGACTACGGGATCAACGATACAAGCTCTATAATGAAAGAAATCACTTCGGTTGTTGAATGCACATTTGAAGTGAAGTAAAAACATCAGTATTCGGCAGACAGCTTTCAATCGACAATAGAATGAAAAATAAAAAAGAAAAGAGCAACCTTAAAAGACTTCGAACCATTAGATAGTATTTGTCTTTTGCGGTTGCTCTTTTTTTGGTGGAACTGACATCTCATATCCGATGCATTCTCATGAGCCTTTCGGTGTCAAATGCTCTTTCCCGGCAGTGCCATATCGCATCCGCATTGAAAAAAATGCCAATCAATGAACTATTTAATGTTCTCATAATATAATTGATGTTCATTTGGGGTATAATATATTTATAAAGTGAATTTTACACAATATGTAGTATCAAAGAGAGGGGAATTATTATGATTAAGAATTACATAATAGACACAAACGTCATGATTCACGACCCTTATTTCTACAACAATTTCGAAGACAACAACATCATAATCCCAATCATCTGCATAGAGGAACTGGACAACCTCAAAAGCCGCGAAGGCATAAAGGGATTCCACGCACGCTGCTCAATACGAGAAATAAACACTCTGATGAAAGAAGGGAGCCTCAAAGACGGCGTCAGACTTCCCGGAGGCGGGCTGATCAGGATAGAAATGAACCACATGGACATGGCTGTTCTTCCAAACGCAATGAGCCACAGCAAGAACGACAATCTGATTCTTGCAATATGCCTTAACATAGCGAATAACACAAAATTTCCAACCATCCTGATAACCAAGGACGTGTCGATGCAGATAAAAGCCGACTCGCTTGGAATTGCGACCGAAGACTACAAGCACGACAAAATAACCGAAACAGTTCTTTACAATGGATACTCGGAACTCTCGATAAGCAACGAACAGATAGGGTCAATCTACTCAGGAGGCTTGGAGTTGCCGGGGGAAATCGAAGATGATGTCTTTCCGAATCATTTTTTCCACATACACGACTTGTCAGATTCCAGCCACGAGGTTTTGGCAAAGTTCGACGGAAAACTGATAGTGCCGCTGCGTTACGAAAAGGATTCCGCCTGGGGACTCAGGCCTATGAACAAGGAGCAAAGAATGGCCTTCGAACTTTTGATGGATCCATCGGTGCATTTCGTTTCAATGGCGGGAGGCGCAGGAAGCGGAAAAACAATACTTGCTACAAGCGTAGCGCTTCAGAAAGTAATAGAAGAAGGCATATACAGAAAAATCATTTTCGTGAGGCCTGTAGTGCCTGCGGGCAACGGCATAGGCTTTCTTCCCGGAGACGAAGCTGAAAAACTCACTCCTTGGATGAGTTCCTTCTACGATGCCATAGACAACCTTATGGACATGAGGTACAAGCATAGGAAGGACGGCCGGGATTTGGACGGTACCGTGGAAGAATTCATAGACATGTTCAGACAGAAAGGCATACTGGAAACCAAAACCTTCAACTACATGAGGGGCCGCACACTTTCAAAGGCCCTTGTCATAGTCGATGAAGCCCAGCAGACCACACCCCACCTCGCAAAGCTGATGCTTACGCGGGCAGGGCACGATTCGAAGTTCGTGTTTGTCGGCGATCCGTCGGACAACCAGATAGACAATGTATATGTCGACTCGAGATCTAACGGATTGGTGTATGCGATAGAGAAAATGAAGATGCATCAGATAACAGGGCATGTGACGCTGAAGCAGGTTGAGAGGAGTCCGTTGGCTAAGTTAGCCGAAAAGTCCATGTAAACTCAGAAAGACGAGAAATCATAATTTCTTCGTTGTCTGCACAAAACCGTCTAGTCACGTATTAAAAATACGCCCGGCGACAGGTTTTGTTTGACGCCTTGAACTGAAGATTTCTCGTCTTTCTGCAATTTCAATTTGTTCGAGTTGAATTATAATCCGCTCCATTCATGTTGCAGCGCATTGCCTCGAATCAGGAACTTCTCTGCCGTTTGATATATTTTTAGTTGTAATCTACGACTTGAACTAATTGGCTTCTCGTCCGTCTGTATTATATTAAAATACGCTCCTATCATGCTCTCGCGCCTGCGCCTCGAATTAAAGGATTAATCTCTGCGATAAACAGAACTCAATCCTTGTTTTTTTATATTTCCGTTTTTTATTTTGATGTATTTGTCACATTTCCAGCAGTATCCAAAAACAACTCTGCCGGAGGAGTTTGTGATGAAAACTGCATTGGAGAAAGCACTGCCGCATAACTACCTGCATTTGTTATAACCACGACATCCCCACATTCCAATTTAGGCATAAGTATATCCTTGGCAATCACATCTGCCGACGTACATAGATTGCCAACAAGGGTAACCGTTTCCTGTTCCGCAGCATCTTTAAGAACTATAAAGTCATATGAATCCTTGCCAGAAAACAGCGGTTCACATCCACGGGGATTTTTGTCGGATGAATAGCTCAAGATAAATTGGGCTATCGACGGTCTCATAAAGCCGTTCAATGTATTATTAAGTATAACAAAGGTCTTTCCATACGACTGTTTCCGGTCCAGCACCTTGGTAACATATACACCACATTTTGTAACCACGAACCGACCCGATTCAAGCAATATTTTTGTTTCGGGCATCTTTTCATTAAACATCTCTACGAGTCCTTCTGTAGCTTTTCCAAGTGTAACCGTATCTAGCGGCTTGTCGCCTTGTCTATAATCCGTGCCGATTCCCGATCCAAGATTCACGAACTTCAGTTCGCACCCAAGTTCCTTTTGAATTTTATCCGAAAGAGCAAGTATGTTTATGTAATAATTTTCAAGAACATCCGCCTTCAATTCCTGGCATAGCAAGTGAATATGAACGCCAATTATCTTTACATTTTTAAGTCCCTTGAGAAGCGCGGCATTTTCAAATATGGTTTTCTCGTCGATTCCAAACTTCGAAGCTATTCCCTCGTTCGTATAAAAACCAAAATCCGGATTTGCTCGAATTCCTATCTCCTCAACAATCCTCTTTTCTTTTGCGATTTCCTGTATTCGTAAGATTTCATTTATGCTGTCAGCTACGACAACGGAAATATCAATTGCCTTTCTAATGTCATCTACACTTTTACCCGGAGCAGAATAGTATATCTTTTCTTTTGGCAACCCATAGTACTTGCCCATCATAACCTCCGCAAGGCTTGCCGAATCCGAACCGTATCCTTGCGAAAACACAGTTTCTGCAACCATTCGGTTCGAATTTGTTTTATTTGAATACAACAACTCCACATTTCCGAAGTCTTTTTTAAGTTTTCTTGCGTATTCAATAATCTTACCCTGGTCATACAAATAAAAGCTGTCAAATTCCTTTGCGCCTTGCAAAATAACTTCTTTGTTAAACATTTAAATTTCACATCCTTCAGGTTCAATCAAATCATATTTTTATTCCACAATCAAGCCCGATGCAACTCATATCTCGCTGAAAGATCAAGCAAAATCATAAGAATATACGCATTGATGGGCATTGTAACTACTTTTGCAATTATTCTTGGCGCAAGCAAAAACATGAAGGCCTTGCCGGTCAACATGGAAAGCCATAATGTGTTAAGCATTAAATCAATTAATACTGCAATAACAACAAAAAGTACTCCGCACCATTTGTATCCAATGCTCATTTTTTTCTTTATTCTTCCATGCAGAAAAACTCCTCCCATGATTCCAACCAAGGCAAAGCTTATTGTAAAACCCGGGAAATATGGCCCTCCGGTGGGAAATACCATGAATGCAAGCAAATCATATACTGCTCCAAAAATTCCTCCTGCGGCTGGTCCATATAATGCGCCGGTCGCCGCAACGATCACCGACATGAATCCTATCCTTATCCCCAAAACCCCTAAAACCGGTATATAAACCGCAATTCCTTTCAATGCAATTGCAAGTGCAAGCAAAAGCCCC
Source organism: Clostridia bacterium (assembly GCA_035269385.1). GTDB lineage: Bacteria > Bacillota > Clostridia > Peptostreptococcales > BM714 > BM714. The sequence goes on along the minus strand of DATFJE010000042.1, from coordinate 6,128 downwards.
ATCCTTGTTAATTGTCTAGTATCCTTCATGCAAAGACCTCCTTTTCGTTTTTTGTCACAAAAGGAGGTCTTATTCCTTATGCAACAGCGGATGCAGATACATGGCGCAGCCATAGGCTTTCTCCATGAGGCAACTTCCCATCCCCATGGTCTTTACGCATGTATCCCACTCTGTTTTTTTTATAATTCCCTTAAAACTAGCTGTTATTATTATGAAAAACAAGCTTGCCGAACCGCTTCGGTTCCATCTCTCGCTTTTGATATGCATATGAGTACCAATATGCCATAGGTATGAGTATGGCCCCACCAATTATGTTTCCGATTGTAACAGGAACAAGGTTGGCAATCCATATCTGAGTCCATGAAATACCTAGTCCCAGGAATTTGCCAAGGGGAATGAAATACATGTTTGCTACGCTGTGTTCAAACCCCGAGAGAACAAAGAGCATAACCGGGAACCACATTGCTAAGATCTTTCCAGATATGTCCTTGGCTCCTGCCTGCATCCATACGGCAAGCACTACAAGCACGTTGCAGAATATGCCCCTTATGACTGCCTGGGTGAAGGTAAGGGATAGCTTTCCGCTTGCTATGGCCAGGGCTTTTTCGCTCATGGCCTCTGGCGCATATAGACCGGATTTAGAAAGAAGAAGTGCAAGAAGCACTGAGCCTATAAGGTTCCCTGCATATACTACGGTCCAATTTTTTAGCATCTTGTCGAGCGTTGCCCTTTTGTCCATTACGGCCAGGCTTATCAGGCAGTTGCCTGTAAAAAGTTCTGCACCCGCAATTACTACGAGCATTATCCCAACGGGGAATACGGCGGCTCCCAGAAACTTTGCTAGACCCACATCGATATTCTTACCGAGGGTCTGTATAATCACTATGTCGGCATGAGCCCCTAGACCTATGAACATGCCTGCTAGAATTCCGAGCATGAGCATCTTCCCTATTTCAAGGTCGGCTTTTTTCTTTCCTATTTCAATCCACGCCTTTGTTATTTCACCCGGCGTCAAGAACAATTTTCCCATTAGTCTTCTCCTTAGCTACTAGTCTGCAATCTGCACGCTTTTACAAGGTGCTTTGCAAGGACCGATGTCGTGACCGAACCCACTCCTGCGGGTACTGGCGCAATCATAGAAGCCTTTTCTAAGCAGGCTACGGTATTTGCGTCCCCTACAAGCTTTCCTTCTCCATTTACGTTTATGCCTACGTCAAGCACTACTGCTCCTTCTTTTATGTATGAGGCGTCGACCATTTCGGCTCTGCCTACGGCGGCTACGAGTATGTCGGCTTCTCTGCATATGCGAGGAAGGTCGTTTGTTCTTGAGTGACATATTGTCACTGTTGCGTTTTCTTTAAGTAAAAGCATTGCTGCGGGTTTTCCTACGACCATTGATCTTCCTAGAACGACTGCTCTTTTGCCTTTTAGGTCTATTTTATAATACTTTAGCATTTCCATTACGGCTGTGGGTGTGCATGGGGGAAAGCCGCTTTCGTCTCCCTCTGTGACTTTTGCCACGTTTACCGGCGAGAAGCTGTCTACGTCTTTTTCTGGAGATATGATGTGTTTTACTGCATTTTCATCTATATGCTTTGGCAGTGGCCTAAAGACGAGTATTCCGTGAATGCTCGCATCTTCATTTATTTCTGTTAGTTTTGCTATGAAGTCTTCCTGGCTTATGTTTTCTTCGGTTTCGAATACTTTTACCTTTATTCCGCACTTTTCCGTTCGCTTTAGTGCGCCTCGCTCATATGCAAGGTCACTTTCGTTTTTACCGACTCTTACTATTGCAAGCTTCGGTAGTATGTCTTTTGCTTTAAGCTCACGCACTTCTTTTATGAGTTCTTCTGTTATGGAATCCGCTACGGCTTTCCCTTTGATCAATATGCCCATTTTTTCCTCCCTTGACAGGTCTAGCAGTTCATTTTCTCTATGACTTTTTTATATATGTCATCGGCCTTTTGTGAGCCCTTGTTTACTAGTTGGTCTACGTGCTCTTTTATTTCACTTGTATAAACCTCATCTTTTATGAAGTTTAGATTTATTACTACGTTTAGCTCGGCGCATTGAAGGGCGGCTTTTAGACACACTGCTCCAACCCCAAGGTCACTTATTATTATCTTTGAGGATATGTCAAAGAGCTCTTCGTGAAGGAGTATTGATTCATATATTGCGTCTACCATTTGTATTGGCGCGCTGCATGCAACTTTAAGTGCACTTTGAAGTGTTTTCTCTTTGGCTTCTTTTTCTTCGTCTGTTGTGGCTTTTATTCCGTATGCCTTTGATAGTGGATAGAAGTTCTTGGCGTCTTCGTCTATTAGGGCAAGTAGCCTTTCTCTAAGTTCTTCTCCACGCTCTAGTATTTCTTTATGCTTTTCTTCTGCGTCAATAAACTTCTTTTTACCTATTGAGAAGTTTGCTACCATGCTTGCAAGGGCAACGCCGATGGCCCCTGTAAGGGCTGCCGCTCCTCCTCCGCCTGGTACGGCTTGTTTTGATGCTAGGATTTCTGCAAATTCTTTGCAGGTCTTTTGGGTTAGTTCCATCTTTTTCTCCTATTTTGTCAGCTAGCGCAAGGTATTATCTTTCGCGCTAGCTACTTTTTGTTTTCTTTATTTTTTCTTTTCTTTTATTTCTTTAGAATAGGCCTGATATTACTCCGTTTCTGTCTACGTCTATTTTTTCTGCCGATGGTACTTTTGGGAGTCCAGGCATTTTCATTATGTTGCCTGTTGAGACTACTATGAAGCCTGCTCCTGCAGATATGCTTATGTCGCTTGCTGTTATGCGAAAGCCTGTTGGTCTTCCAAGTTTCTTGGGGTCGTCTGTGAGGGAGTATTGTGTTTTTGCCATGCATATTGGAAGCCTTCCAAAGCCCAGGCGCTCAAGGTTTGCTATTTCTTTTGTCACTTTTCCTGTAAAGTCTACTCCGTCTGCCCCATATATTTTTGTGGCTATTGCCTCGATTTTTTCTTTTATGGTCTTGTCGAGCGAATATGCAAATTCAAATTTACTATCACGCAGATCTGTTAGTCTGATTAGTTCTTTTGCTAGTATTTGACCGCCTTCTCCGCCCTTTGCCCATACTTCTGAGAGTGCTACGTTTACTCCCAGGCGTTTGCATTTTTCTTCTACTAGGGCTAGCTCTGCTTCTGTGTCTAGCGGGAATCTGTTTATTGCTACTACTGCTGGAAGTTTGTATACGTTGGTTATGTTTTCTACGTGTTTTAAGAGGTTTGGCAGCCCGGCTTCTAGGGCCTCGAGGTTTTCGCTCCCTAGGTCTGCTTTAGCCACTCCTCCATTGTATTTAAGGGCACGCACTGTTGCTACTATTACTACTGCGTCTGGCGCAAAGCCTGCTTTTCTACATTTGATGTCCAGGAATTTCTCTGCTCCAAGATCAGCTCCAAAACCGGCTTCTGTGACGACGTAGTCTGCGAAGTGTCTTGCCATTTTTGTTGCCATGATTGAGTTGCATCCATGTGCTATGTTTGCAAACGGTCCCCCGTGTATGAATGCTGGTGTGCCCTCTAGTGTTTGTACCAGGTTTGGCTTGAGCGCATCTTTTAGCAGTGCTGCCATAGCTCCCTGGGCGTTTATCTGCCCTGCTGTTACTGGCTCTCCTTTTCTATTGTATGCTACTATTATGCTTGCCAGTTTGTTCTTTAGGTCTACTATGTCGTCTGATAGGCAGAAGGCTGCCATTACTTCGCTTGCAACTGTTATGTCGAAACCATCCTCACGAGGAACTCCGTTGCCTTTTCCGCCGAGTCCGTTTGTTATTTTTCTTAGCTGGCGATCGTTCATGTCTACTGCTCTTCTCCAGACTATTCTCCTTACATCTATGTCCAATGAATTTCCTTGGTGTATGTGGTTGTCCAGCATTGCCGCAAGAAGGTTGTTTGCCGCACCTATTGCATGCAGGTCTCCTGTGAAGTGAAGGTTGATGTCTTCCATCGGCACAACCTGAGCGTAGCCTCCACCTGCTGCTCCTCCTTTTACTCCAAATACGGGGCCAAGGGATGGTTCTCTAAGTGCTACCATTGTGTTGTTGCCAAGTCTTGAAAGGGCATCTGCAACGCCTATTGTTGTTGTTGTCTTTCCTTCTCCTGCAGGGGTAGGGTTGATTGCCGTCACAAGAATCATCTTTGAATCCTTGCCTTTTGAATCTTTCAGCACATTATAGTCAACCTTTGCCTTGTATTTTCCATACAAATCTATATCGTCCTCTGTAAGACCCACCTTATTTGCTATTTCCCTTATATCGACCATTTTAGCCTCTTGTGCAATTTCTATATCACTTTTGAATGACATGTCCTACCTCCGTTTTATTTTTTTTTGTATTTCGTCTATTATGAGCTAACATGCTTTTTATCAGAACCGATATGAACATAGAATACATTGGAATCATAATGTAATTCGAAAGAACCCTTCCCGGCATGAATGCAAGAATCCCTTTTCCATACAAAATCGAAAGGAAGTAAGTATTCAATATCATGGAACATATCAGCTGAGTAACACTCACGGTAAAAATAATCTTGTCCATTTTTACCCCATTCACCTTTGTACTGGTTTTTATCGGCACATAGATATATGCAGCAATAAGTACAATCAGAATCGCAGGATATGCAAATCCCAGTTTTTCGCCATTGTATAAAAATCTACCGTCCGCGAAGGACATGATGCCATTTGTGAAAAGAATTCCTGCAAACCCAAATGATATCATTAAAATGAATAGGGTGTTGAGAACATTGAAGTTCATATCCCTTTTCAAATATTTGTATATTACTCCCGGGATGAAACCTGTCAGAGCGCTTGACAGTGTGAATCCAGGGAAATACGGTCCGGCGGGCTTTATTGCAAATCCCAAAAGGTCCGACAATGCCCCTGTTGCAAATCCCGCAAAGGGTCCGCAAATTATCCCGCTTATCATTATAGGCACAGATGTAAAATTGATTCTAAGAGAGGGTATCCCCGCCAATGGAACATACACCTCCAACACAATTTTCAGGACCAGACTAAGTGCCGTCAAAAGCCCCACTCTCACTAGTGTCTCCGTACTTAACTTTCTTTCCCTTTTAATAAAAGCATTACTCATTTGATCCTCCTTTTTGAGCAATGCTTCCACCTATACAAAAATCTTGTAACAGCGGAAGCGATGAAATAACGCGAGTCTCCCCTTCGTCCAAAGGCGACCTCCCATCCTTTGGCACTTGACGCATTCCACCTACTCTGTTTATTGTTAGTTCAATTATATATGATTTTCAGAGCGAAAGCGAAAATTTTTCACTTTCGCTCTGAATCATAATTGATTTGTTAATTTACTTGAACTCGGCAAACATTTTTTCGAAATCCTCTTTGCTGTCCTTTATATGGTAGACATGCTTGTCTTCAGGAAACTTGGATTCCTTTACATCAGTGATATATTCCTTCATTGCATTTATCATGACTTCTGCCACATTCGCATATTTCTTTACAAACTTAGGCGTGAACGCCTGGAACATTCCCAGCATGTCTCCGCATATAATCAATTGTCCGTCGCAAGGCTCTCCCGCACCGATGGAATACACCGGAATGGACAATTTGTTTGCAATGAATTCCGTAAGCTCGGGTGGAACTGCCTCAAGCAGCAAAATCAAAGCTCCTGCCTCTTCGATTGCAATCGCGTCTTCTATAAGTTTTCTCGCACTGTCTACATGGAGTCCTTGGGCTTTAAATCCTCCCAATTGCCCTGCACTTTGTGGCGTCAATCCAATATGTCCAATAACTACGATTCCTGCGTCTGTGATTGCCCTGATTTTACTTGCAACCCTTATTCCGCCTTCAAGTTTGATTGCATCCATATTCGCTTCCTTGAGAAACCTGCATGCGTTTGCAACAGCATCAGCATCAGTCGTCTGGTAAGAACCAAAGGGCATGTCTCCAACTGTGAAAGTTTTCGGTGCGCCTCTTCTTACAGCCTGGCAATGGGATATGCAGTCTTCCATTGTAACCGGGATGGTTCCGTCGTAACCCAAAGTCACCATTCCAAGCGAATCGCCTACAAGTATCATGTCCATACCTGCTTCTTCGGCAAAAGAAGCCATGGGGAAATCATAAGCAGTTATCCAAGTCACTTTTTCCCC
>DATFJE010000041.1:0-5445 GCA_035269385.1 Clostridia bacterium | reverse complement strand
GCTGTTCAAGGAGTAATGGTAAACGTTGAGAATGCAGATAGCATCAAGACGGTTGAAGACTTAAACGGAAAGATTGTGGGAGTCCAAAAGGGAACAACTCAGGAACAGATTGCCATGGAGCAAATAGAGGGAGCCGAAGTCAAGGGACTTGGCAAGATGGCCGACCTGGTGCTTCAACTCAAGAACGGCAATGTTGACGCTGTAGTGGCCGAGCTTCCGGTAGGAAACGCATATGCCAACAACAATGATGACATAATGGTAGCAGACATCGAGCTTGAGACAGGAGACAGCGGTTCTGCAATAGCATTTAAAAAAGGAAATTCGGAATTTGTTGATGCTGTAAACGCATCCTTGACAAAATTGATGGATGACGACATGATTTCGCAATTTGTTTTCGATGCTATAAAGCTTTCTGAAGAAAATCAGTAAAAAAACTGCTTTGATAAAAAACACAAATCAAATGATTGGAAAGATAGTGGTTAAGGCCACTATCTTTCCATGTTATAATGAACATGAATTTTATCAAAACGCATTAATTGCATTGAATGGGGGGGAAACAATTGGATTTGGGATTTCTTATTAAATACAAGATGTTTTATATATCCGGAGTTCAAAATACGCTTTTGTTGGCTATTTTTGCAGTTTTCTTCGGGGTAATGCTCGGAGTAGTGCTTGCACTCATGAAGCTTTCAAAGAAAAAGATACTTAAGGCAATAGCAACGGCATACATAGAATTTTTGAGGGGGACTCCTGTAATAGTTCAAATCTACATCGTTTACTACGGGCTTCCTAAAGCAGTGCCGTTTGAGCTTCCGGACATGGTGTGGGGAATTGTCGCCTTAAGCCTCAACAGCGGAGCTTATGTTGCTGAAATAATACGTGCGGGAATCCAGGCCGTCGACAAGGGTCAGATGGAAGCGGCGCGTTCAATCGGAATGCCACACGGAATGGGAATGCGCTACATTGTAATTCCACAGGCGTTCAAAAATATTCTTCCTGCGCTTGGAAACGAGTTCATTGTGGTTGTAAAAGAGTCTGCCATAGTTTCAGTCGTGGGAATCACAGAACTTATGTACAGGGCCGATACAATAAGGGGAATAACTTATAGGGCTTTTGCGCCTTTAATGGTGGCGGCTGTAATATATTTCATCATCACATATACACTGTCAAGACTCTTGGGCATTGTTGAAAGGAGAATGAGCGCCGGTGATTAAGACGATAAATTTGCACAAGCATTTTGGAAGCCTCCATGTGCTAAAAGGAATAGACACACATATAAAAAAAGGCGAAGTCGTAGTTGTTATAGGACCATCCGGTTCGGGGAAAAGCACTTTCCTCAGATGCCTCAATCTTCTTGAACAGCCTACTGACGGCGAAATAATTTTTGAAGGAGTTTCCATAACGGACCCCCAGAATGATGTCAATGTTCAAAGGCAGAAAATGGGGATGGTCTTCCAGCAATTCAATCTTTTCCCCCATATGAATGTTACCGGCAATGTTACCCTTGGACCGATAAAGGTCAAAAAAATTCCCGGGGATGAAGCAGAGGCTTTGGCGAAGAAACTCCTGGAACGCGTGGGTCTTCCCGACAAGGCTGAGGCCTATCCCAAGCAGCTTTCGGGAGGGCAGAAACAAAGAGTTGCAATAGCGAGGGCTTTGGCTATGGAACCCGATGTGATGCTGTTTGATGAGCCAACATCCGCGCTCGATCCTGAAATGGTAGGAGAAGTTCTTGATGTAATGAAGGACTTGGCGTCAAAAGGGATGACCATGGTGATAGTTTCCCATGAAATGGGCTTTGCAAAGGAAGTTGCGGACAGAATTCTCTTCATGGACGATGGAATAATTGAAGAGGAAGGGACTCCAAAGGAGATATTCGACAATCCCAAGAGTCCGAGAACCAAGGATTTCCTGGGGAAAGTCTTGTATTGAAAATTTGCGATAAAATTGATTTTGTTGCATAAGAAAACCTCAAGCTGTTTTACGTGCTTGAGGTTTTACTTTAGGCAATATTTTTGTTATTCTGCGATTTTACCGATTCTTTCAGCTTCGCCCAGCTTTGAGATTCCATGCGGAGCTACATCCTTCAAATTCCCCGTGATATCGGTTCCGGCAGCGTTTCCTCCATGGGATCCGGACTGCCACTGGGGATGGCCTGTGACATCATAAACGTAACCGTCATATATGACATATGCCTTCTGTTCGTTTTTGCCGTTGAAAGATGCAACTTCTTCGACAGTGAAGATTTTTTCGTTCATTTCTGAAGTTTCGCCTGCAGTTTCATCGTCCGAGGACATGGGAACTTCAGCCGACGGGGAACAGCCTGCGGCAAACAACAATAAAATTATTGCCAGCAGCATTATGGACAAAAATTTCATTCGAGTCATTAAATCGCCTCCTTTCATTTGCAATATTCACTATTGATTTTTGCATTCTATTCTATACCCATATTGCCATTGCCAAACGAATTTTAAATACAAAAAAACATTTCAATTTATCTTTTGCATGATATAATACGGGATGAAGTTTTGGTTTTTTTTGTTTGAATATGTGTCAAGCAGGGTACAAACTAAAAGTGTTCGGATAACATTGACAAGAAAATAAAAGGGAGGGAGCAAATTGGCAAAAAGACTAGAGGTTTACAAATGTGAAGTATGCGGGAATATAGTTGAAATGTTCCATGCCGGTGGAGGCACACTTGTTTGCTGCGGAGAGGAAATGAAGCTGCAGGAAGAGAAAACAGCTGATTCAACTACAGAAAAGCATGTGCCTGTAATCGAGAAGATAGACGGAGGATATAAGGTGACGGTCGGAACAACTTTGCATCCGATGAAAGAAGAGCACTACATCCAATGGATTGAATTGATAGCCGGCGACAAGGTATATACGGAATATCTTTCACCAGGAATGAACCCGGAAGCAACCTTTATGGTTGAAGAAGACGTTGTTTCAGCAAGAGAATACTGTAATCTTCACGGCCATTGGAAAAGTGAAAAATAAAAAGAGATAAAAAACGGAGGGATAAAATGATCAATATCAGAATGGAAAAAGCAATCAACGAACAAATCAACGCAGAGCTGTATTCCGGATATCTATATTTGTCAATGTCTGCTTATGCAGAGAGCCAGAATATGAGCGGAGTTGCCAACTGGCTTAGAGTTCAAGCCCAGGAGGAACAGTTCCATGCAATGAAAATGTTCGATTATGTAAATGAAAGAGGCGGAACAGTCGTTCTGGATGCGATTGAAAAGCCGGGTACCGAGTGGAACAACTTTGTGGAAATGTTCGAAGAGGTTTATGCACATGAGCAAAAAGTCACCTCTTTGATAAACAATCTTGTTGAAATTGCAATGGAAGAAAAAGACCATGCGACTTTCAATTTCCTTCAGTGGTATGTTGAAGAGCAAGTCGAGGAAGAAGCCAATGCTTCCGGCCTTTTGGAGCAGCTCAGGTTTGTAGATGGCAAAGGGTCCGGATTCTTTATGATTGACAGAGAGCTTAAAACAAGAGTATTTACACCACCTGTTGCCGAATAAAATATCAAATTGAACGAAACAATAAAAGAAGATAAGGAGAATGGAACATGCCGGAACTAAAAGGAACAAAAACAGAACAGAATTTGCTTAAGTCTTTTGCAGGAGAGTCCCAGGCAAGAAACCGATACACTTTTTTTGCTGAAATGGCTATCGATGAAGGATATGAACAGATAGCCGAGATATTTGAAGAGACTGCATACAACGAAAAGGTGCATGCAGATATATTCTTCAGTTTTCTGGAAGGTGGAGACCTCGAAATAACAGCGACTTATCCGGCGGGAAAAGTTGGAACAACTGCCGAGAATTTAAAAGCGGCTGCAATGGGAGAGCGTGAGGAATGGACAGTTCTTTATCCCGAATTCGCTCGTATTGCCGAAGAAGAGGGTTTTCCCAAAATTGCTGTTGCGTGGAAGATGATATCCAAGGTTGAAAAAAAGCATGAGGAGCGTTACAGTACACTTTTTAAAAGCGTTGAAGAGGAAAAGGTTTTCGCAAAGGACTCAGCAGTTGAATGGAAATGCAGAGAGTGCGGATATGTGCACAGCGGAGTTAAGGCTCCCGGGAAATGCCCGGTATGTTTTGTTGAGCAATCGGCGTTTGAGGTAAGAGCGAAAAACTATTAAGTGGCAAGTGGAAAGTAGAAAGCGGAAAGAAAAAGAATAGAAACAGTAAAAGATTAAAGACAGAAAAAAGCATGCAGTTCGCAGTAAAAACATAAAGGCAAAAATAGAAAAACTGTATGATATGAACCCCGAGGACTTCCTCGGGGTTTCATTTTGCCTCATTTTTTTCTTTCAAAAAAATCCAAACTTCAAAAGAGCGGCTCGGACAATGCTGCACAGCCAGGCAAGAAAGCAATCTTTTTATTCGGCAGCAATTCTGATTTTTCTCCAAGACCTGTTCATGCTTTTCGAAAGGATTTGTCTTTCGGCAAAACCTAAAATTTACAAACTCGCTACGCTTCAAACAAAGTGAATTTCTTGCGGTTTAGCCTTATCCAAACCCTCGAATAGCTATGGATCGGTCGATGTCGTCAAACAGAATCACATGCCGACACTTGTTACTTTAACTGTCTTTTGTTCTTTTTTTTACGTTTTTTCTTTCTGCTTACTACTTTTCACGTTCTACTTACTACTGTATTTTTCCGCATACTGCGAACTGCACTCTGTTTTTTTTGCTTTTATATTTCCTCTTTTGTCTTTCCACTTGCCACTTGCCACTTTCCACTTTCTACTGCCCACTGCAAGCTGTTCTTGCTTTTTCTTCCCACTCTCCACTTGCCACTTTCCACTTTCTACTGCCCACTGCTCACTGCAAACTTCTTTTACTGACATCTGAAATCTGATATCTGTTCTTAATCATTTACGTTTTTCCTTTCCACTGTCTTTATACTGCTTTTGTCTTTTCTTTGTTTTTTGTTTTTTCTTTCCACTTTCCACTTCCCACTTTCTACTGCTCACTGCTCACTGCTCACTGCAAGCTGCCTGCTGCAAGCTGTTCTTATATTTTATAAACAAACCACTTGCATGTGGAAAGCTCGTATTTGATTTCATAAACCTTAAGCACGTCGTTAATAGTGCTTTGGCAGCGGAAAACATACATTGTGTTTCCGGCTGTTTTTTCGGTTTCCATGTGTATGATCATATTTATTTTTACGATTGTGGGAGGTCCGTCTCCGGTTCCCGATATTTTGAACTTGAGAGGATGGGGAATTCCTTTTTTTGAAAAAAATGCAATCATTTCAATCGGTATTTTTACTATTTTCATGGCCAAGACTCTCCTTGAAGGATCTGAAGGTTCATAGATGGCTTGAAACCATCTTGTAGTCCGAATGGACACCTCCTGAAACAGGTTTAAGGCCGCTTTCCAAGAAAGAGGACCGGGTTATGGAATAAAGACCGTATTTTTC
>DATFJE010000040.1:0-4452 GCA_035269385.1 Clostridia bacterium | reverse complement strand
TCATTTGCAGGACGATTTCAAAACAAAAATAGAATATGACAATTATTTGAAGGCAAGGTTTTTTTCTTTGGTTGTATTTGCTGTTTCTTTATTATCCTTGATTATTGCCAATGCTATAAACGACGCTGCACAAATTAACGATATCCATTTGGTTTTTTTTATCATGTCGTCAACCATTGCGCTTTTATTCCGCTTAAGACAACCTTCGCCCCGCCAATTGAAAACATTCCATAAAATATTGATTTATGCATTGATTGTAACAGTTTTAGGTTGGAGCACGCTTTTAATGACCATTTTGCCGCAAAGAAACGAACTTATCGGAACCTATTCAATTGTTGTACTGTCGATTTCACTCCTGTTCCAATTGAAATGGAATATCGTAGCTTCTCTATATTCTTTGAGCCTTTTGGCTATTCTGGCCTTCGCAGTACCCTTAATGGAACCTCCCTTGCCTCCCAAGATTATGATGACAAGCTCTTTGGTAGCCATCTCTTGGATAATATCCAGAATTCTATATTACAAGGAAATACAAAATTTTACTATCAGCCGGACCTTGAGAGACCAAAACGCCAACATGAAGGATGCAGTGCTCAAGCAATCCATAAAGCTCAAAAACCATGAGGAAGAAAAGATTGAGGAGATAATCTTTTCCATAACAAAACTGCTCGGAATATACACTCCATACACAAACGGACACTCCGAAAACGTTGCAGTCATTTCTCAAAAAATCGCCTTCGAAATGAGCCTTTCAAACGAAGATGTAAAAGACTCATATTGGAGCGGAATGGTTCATGATTTGGGAAAACTGCTTGTTCCTATTGAAATATTGAATAAGAAAGGTCCCCTTGAGGAAAGCGAATACGAGAAAATCAAATCGCATCCGTCATGGGGATATGAAGTTCTATGCCAATCCGAATCTCTTTCAAGCATAGCCAAATATGTATTGCACCACCATGAAAGATGGGACGGAAAGGGCTATCCCGACCTTCTTAAAGGCGACGAAATCCCTTTGGTTTCACAAATTCTGGCAGTCGCCGACTCATGGGACGCAATGACGAGCGAGCGACCCTACAGGGCGGCAATGAGTGAAAACGATGCAATGAGTGAAATGCGAAAAAACAGGGGAATCCAGTTTTCCCCTGCAGTTGTAGACGCTTTTATTCGATTGCAAAAAGAAAGATCAATCGCATAGCATCCATTCCGTCCCCCTTTTTTCACTTCTTCGAACCCTTTTCTCCACGGACTTCCAGCCTTCTGAAAATTCAGTAAGCATTTTTTCTGTTTCGATTATATTGAAATTTATGAAATTCGGCTATTTGTTTTGATTCGAATTCTTATTCAACATCATTTGTTTTATACCACCATTTTCGAATATATTCATAATAAAATCCGATAAAGGTTCTCCGTTATATGTCTCCTCTTTTGTTATGTTTTTTATGATTCCCGTCTTTAAATTCACTTGCAGTTCATCACCTTCTGCAACTTTGTTTGATGCTCCCGGACAAAATATAACCGGAAGTGCAAGGTTAATTGCATTTCTATACCATATTCTACCGGCAGAGCTTGCTATTACAAGCTTTATTCCTGCTTCTTTTATACCGATTACTGCCTGTTCTCTGCTAGAACCACAACCGAAATTTTCACCGACTACAAATATGTTGCCAGATTTAAATCTTTCTCTTAAAGTAACATCTGCGCCTTCAAGTATATGCTCCACTATTTCTGGTGGATTTGATATGCTGACAAACTTGCCGGGGAATATTTGATCCGTACTTATATCATCATGATTATATACTATGGCACTACTTTTTATTGTTAATTCCATTTTTAATCACGCCCTTTATCTTTAATTCTTCATTGTTTGTTCTTGGATGAGTCAATCTTCCTGCAATAGCAGTTGCCGCCGCAGTTGCCGGCGACACTAAATATATTGATGCATTTTTACTCCCCATTCTACCCGGGAAATTTCTGCTCGATGTTGCAGCACAATTTTCTCCATCAGTCAGTATTCCAGAGTGGCCTCCTAAGCAAGCGCCACATCCAGGTGTTGTAATTGCAGCACCCGCTTCAAGTAAAATTTTGTAATAGCCTAATTCTATTGATTTCTCCAAAACTCTTTTAGATGCATGTGTTACTACCAATCTGGTCCCCTTTGCCACCTTATTCCCTTTTAGTATTTCAGCCGCCGCTGCGATGTCGACTAATTTCCCGCCTGTACATGAACCTATGAAAACCTGGTCGATATCTATTCCTTCAACATCCCACAATGTCTCCCTATTATCCACACTATGAGGCATGGCGACTTGAGGCTCTAAATTGCTTAAATCATAAAAATATTCATTTTCATATTCAAAATCCACATCGGTTTCATCTAAATAGAATTCTTCATCCGTGTATCTTCTTAAATAAGCAATGGTTTTTTCATCCGGTTTTATATAAGCGGTTTTAGCACCCATCTCAACCGCCATGTTGCATATTGTCATTCTCTCTTCAATAGAAAGCGCATCGATGATTTCACCGGAAAATTCCAAAGCCTTATAAAGTGCAACCTTTGTGCCTAATTCACCCAGCAAAAAAATCGCAATATCCTTTGCCATGATTCCATCTTTGAGTTTTCCATTTAGCTTTACATTGATTACTTGAGGAACTCTCATCCACATTTCACCTGTCATCATTACCGTTGCTAAATCAGTTGAACCTACACCCGTTGAAAAAGCACCGAAAGCTCCATGGGTTGTTGTGTGTGAATCCGTTATAACAATAAGACTCCCAGGCTTGACCAATCCCGCCTCCGGCAGAACCATATGACATATGCCTTCGTTGATATCGAATAAATGCTTCACTCCATTTTTGTTTACAAACTTGCGCATTTCCCTTTGATTGAAAGCTCCTATTTCCGAAGGGCTTGGTGCATTGTGATCAAAAAAGAAAACCACTTTGTCTCTGTCCCAAACTTCTTTTCCACCCATCTCGCCATAGGCCTTTAGTGCCGTAAGATATATATCATTTATGCCTGCTATATCTATCTTCGCATTTATAACCTCTCCAGGCTTGACGCTATCCGTCCCTGAAGCTCTGGCTAAAATTTTATGAACTGCATGCATCGCCATTTTATCGTCTCCTTGTTAATTGATGTAAAGATGTTGGATTGCCAAACCTAAACCAAACAACTTTTCCAAAATCAATAAATTCATTTCCAACTGGTGTTTTGCAATCAATTATAAAAACAAATTGAATTGAATATTATATAAATTGAGTATAATATGAATCGCTTGGTTTATCCAAGGATTTATTGCGATTATCTTTTTCATTCTTTCGATCATACAAACTTTTTCCAATATGCGGCCGGCCATGCACAAGGAGTACAAAAAATACCCCAATGCAAATGATAAATTGTTCTTCGACGCGACCATTGTCATTATAGTAACAGCCAAGTCGCAAGTAAGCGGCGTCCTTGCTTCTTCAAGGTATTATCTTTAAAATAATCATTCGGACTATTCTAATTGTGTGGGATGAAATATCTGCTTTTTGCTTTTCTGGAAATACCCAAATGACTCACTCGGGATTATTTGGTATTATTAATACAAGAAGCTGAAAAGGAGGAACATCACATGAGCAACATATTTGACAAAAGAATCAAAAGAATGTCAAAACCTATGCCCGAGGACGCAACATTTGCCGACTACCTTTCCCGCTATACAAAGGAAGAACTGCTTGACATAAAAAGAGTCTGGGACTTTCCCATTTCATCTGCCTTGCGCAAGCAGGAAATAATTGACGCTCTTGCAGAAGAAATACCCCGTGCAATTCCCGAATGGTGCGGAAATTCTCCCTTTCTGACCTATGAGATACTGACCGGAACTGTAGATATCAACAAATCGGACCCGATGATGCACAAATCCATATACGACCTCACCGCAAGAGGCATAGGATACTTCAGCTTCGATGAAGACAAACCTGTTTTTTCCATACCCAAAATCCTCAAGTCATACGCCCCAAAAACTGACTCCATAATAGAAAAGGCAAAGTTGAGCGACCTCAAAATAATCTTCACACAGGGTCTCGTCAACCTTTACGGTCTAATTCCCATGGATGAACTTACAGATATATTGAATCATTACATTATGGAGAAGATCGACAAGCACGACCTCACCTTTTGGATAGAAAGCAAGGCATTCACATATTTCGAAGCATATCTTGGCTTCATAGATGGGGAGCTCTTCCTTATTCATGAAAATGCCCAAGACCCTAAAGGCTTTCTTTACCAAAGACCGGACCTCGAATATGCCGATTTTGATCCGGACGACCTGTTCTCTTTATGGACAAGTTTGACAACGAAAGTATCATGGCCCTATTTTGAAAAATTGCTGGCCGAAATAGAAAAGCATGAAATCACTAACGAGCTTAAATTCAGAGACGCCATAAGAGTAATGCAATTTTCATTCATGAACG
>DATFJE010000039.1:0-6461 GCA_035269385.1 Clostridia bacterium | reverse complement strand
CTAAACGAAATGCTTGGAAAACTCGAGGAGTCTTTTGAAAGGGAGAGGCGGTTCGTTTCAGACGCCTCACACGAACTCAGGACCCCGGTTGCCGTAATGAAGGGGTATCTGGACATATTGCGCGGATGGGGAAGGGACGACTCAAAGCTGATGGATGAATCCCTCGAGGCAATGTCCGATGAAGCGGACAGGATGAGCCGCCTCATAGAAGGGCTTCTCAGGCTTGCCCGTATGGACAGGGATGCGCTTCAGATAAATGCTGGACCGGTGGGTTCCGGAGCTCTTATAGGCAAGATGATTGAGGATTCTCAAAACATGAGGAAAGGCAGAACCATAAAAACTTCCAAAATAGAAAATTTCAAAGTTATTGCCGACAAGGATCTCATACTGGAATGCTTGAGGGCTTTATTTGAAAATGCCGTAAACTATACCGGGGAAAACGGAACCATTACATTTTCCGCCGAAACAAAGAAAGGATATGGATGCATTTCAGTTGAGGACGACGGAATGGGCATATCCGAAAATGACTTGGGGAAAATATTCGAAAGGTTCAGCAGGACAGAAAGCTCAAGAAAAACAAATCCGTCCGGTTCGGGCTTGGGACTTTCCCTGGTTAAAAGCATAGTAGAGGCCCAAGGAGGAAAAATAGCAGTCGAAAGCAGGCAGGGGAAAGGATCTGTCTTTACATTGCAGCTTCCGCTGGAAAAATGAATATTCTAATGAAATTTTAAGAAAAGCCAAAGAATCATCTAATTTTTAGGCTCTATACTCATAATCATAAGGAACATCCAAAAAAACAAGGGAGATGACACCATGAAAATTATGAGAAGAGCTGAAATTCTTAACAGAAGAGCGGCTTCAAGAAAGAGCAAGCCGGATGAAATAATAGAAAAGCTTGCGATAACGGAAGGAAGCATAGTCGCGGACATAGGACCGGGCGGGGGATATTTTACCAGAAGGCTTGCATTCAAGGCAGGAGCCGTCCATGCGCTGGACATAAACCCGGAGTGGATAGAAATGCTGAGGGACCAGATCGAATCCGAAGGTTGGGAAAACATATTCTGCCACAAGGTCGGTGAATTCCCGGCAACCTACCCCAACAGGAAATTTGACCTCGTATTCATGAGAAATGTATGCCATCACATAGGAGACAAAGAAAAGTTTTTCAGTGAACTCAAAGAAAGGCTGTTTGAAGGCGGTAGAGTTGCCGTAATAGATTACAAGCTGGGAAGACCGTGGACCTTCACGGGCCTCATGGGACACTTCACGGACCAGGACCAACTGATTGAAACGATGATGGACAACGGATACATATTTGAGGAAAGCTACGGATTCCTGAACGGACAGAGCTTCAACATATTCAAATGTACTTAGAAAATCGGCATTAGAATTGAATAATTGACGCAGATGGAGAGCGCCGCAAATCAAGCGGAGCTCTAATTTTGCTTGCAAGATTCAATCGGGTCGATGTGTTTCATCTGATTTAATAAAACTCAAAGAACAAAGGCTGAAGATAATAAAAGCTTTATTCTTCTCGCGGTTTCACAAAAATGACATTTTGTATATAATTAGATTGTACGTTTGAAATGTAAAAATACATAACATATGAAGGTTTTTGCAACCTGCAATGCGAAAGGAGAACAGCATGAAATCCGTTTCCATAGTTGAAGGCAAGATAAAAAAAAGGGAGCTTCCCGATTTTCTTTCGGTAGAGGCAACGGCACCTGCAAGAGAATTTCACAAGGCGCTTCCCGAATACAGAGAGACGCCACTCGCAAACCTTGCGAACCTTGCAAAAGAGCTTGGAGTCAAGGGGATTTACATAAAGGACGAATCCAAGAGGTTCGGACTGAACGCCTTCAAGGCGCTCGGGGCATCCTACGCCATATCAAAGATAGCTGAGAAGGACAAGGACCCGTCAAATGCCGTTTATGTAACGGCGACGGATGGAAACCACGGAAGGGGCGTCGCATGGGCGGCAATGAAGCTGGGTGCGCGAGCCGAAGTTTTCATGCCTGTAGGCTCCAGGGAGTGCAGGGCGGAAGCCATACGGGAAATCGGCGACTCCAAGGTGAAAATAACCGACATGAACTATGACGACGCAGTGCGTTTTGCTGCGGACTATGCCAAAAAGAACGGATACCACTTCGTCCAGGACACGGGCAGCGAAGACTACGAAGAAATACCCAACCACATAACCCAGGGCTACTCAACAATGGCATTCGAGGCTGCAAAACAGCTTGAAAGATTGGGAGTGGAAAAGCCCACCCACATGTTTCTCCAGGCAGGAGTTGGCTCCATGGCAGGCGGAGTTCTGGGTTTTCTTGCCCACTATTACAAGAAAAATCCGCCTGTCACAACCGTTTGCGAGCCATGGGAAGTCGCATGCATATACGAATCAGTAAATAACGGTAAAGAAGGACCAACATCTATAGGCGGTTTTCCAAAAACCATAATGGCGGGACTCAACTGTGGCGAGCCGAATCCATTCACATGGCCAGTGCTTAGGGACTTCGCGTCATTTGCGGCAAAGTGCGGAGACGATGTAACAAGAATAGGAATGAAGACACTTGCACATCCCATCGGGGACGACCCGAAAGTGATTTCTGGTGAATCGGGAGCCGTTGGACTTGGACTTTTGTATATGCTTTGCGCCAATCCAGAGTACGCTGAGTACAAGAATCTTCTGGGAATAGACGAAAACAGCGAAATCCTCATCTTCAGCACAGAGGGAGACACAGACCCCGAGGGCTACAATGAAATTGTCAATGCGGAAGAGCTTTAAAAAGTAAGAATAACGGGGCCTGCGGATGCTTGAATATGCCGCAAGCCCTGTTTTTTCAAGGAATCTTTTGACTTGAATCCTTTTGGGTTTAATGCTAATATAGATAAGGTAATAAAACGCGCGCCCTTAGCTCAGTGGATAGAGTGCTAGACTTCGAATCTAGGCGTCGGGGGTTCGAGTCCCTCAGGGCGTGCCACTTATAAGCATTGCAAACACTGACTTTCAACAGATTGTCGGTGTTTTTATTTTGCCTTGTTTTTGCGAATTGGTCACAGAATGGTCACGGGAGAAAAATCTTGTGACCAGTTATTAATTAAAGCTAATGAAATAATCGCATATAATGTAATAATATGGTATAGTTATAGGGGATTTTTATTTGTTAAAATTTGAATCAATTATGTTTTTTAAGGGGGATTCAATTGTATATCAATAGAGATGATTATCAAAAATTAAGCTTTAAAAAACCAGAGTGTCTTAATAAATGTGATTCGATTGATCAAATAGGCAATGACGTTGAAATGTTAATGGATGAATATGGCAATATCCTAAATGGAGAAAAAGTAAAGTATACTTCTACGTGGCTTTTAGAAAAAGACATTTTTATTAAGCATGAAAAAGAAGAAATAGGGAAAGAAGAAGAAGTTTTATCTAGAGGTCGTGTTGTGTTAGTTAATCCAGGAGTGAGCAAAATAGGTAGAGAACAGCGCTATATGCATTATTATATTGTTTTGGGCGAACATAAAGAAACGTTTATTGGGGTACCTATTACGAATATGGCCAATAATCAAAATGGGTATTATCTTAGAAATTTTTTCGAAGTTGAGTTGATTGATCCGAAAGGGAAAAAGCCTTTTAAAGAATATAGATGTTCGAAAAGAAGTGTAGCAGATGTTCGTAATATTTGTGGTCTGGACAAAAGAAGAATAGTTAAAAATTGGTTATATGAGGAAAAGAAATATGCGCCAAATGAGTATACAAATAGCATAAGTAAAAAAATAAGAGAAACATTGGCGATTATTGTAAAATGAAAAAATATGGTAAATTAAATGGAAAATGGTATTGACATACTGTTTTTTCTTGATATACTTTAATTAACCTTAATTAGCGGTGAAAACCGTCGGAAACCTTAACTAGAATAGATTGCGAAAGCAATCTATTCCTGTTTTTTTGTGTTTTATTATTGGTGCTATGGGTAATATGAGAATATAAATCAACCTTAACTAGCGGGTTTTCCGCCGGTAATCTTAAATAGGGAGGGTCATTAAATTGTAATGATCCTCCTCAGGTATGTAATGGGCACCCCCAGTAGTAGTGTTATGTATAACTTCTGGAGGTGCATTTCATTTTTGTCCATCTTTACAATATCTTATCGAGTTTTTCAACGGCCTTGTCCTGGACATTTCGGGTTACATGGGAATATAGATCCATTGTTGTGGATATATTTGAATGGCCAAGGCGTTCCTGGACTATCTTTGCTTCGACGTTTTGCTCAAGAAGCAGTGTTGCATGAGTGTGCCTTAAATCATGGAAGCGGACATGCTTGGCTATGCCAATATTGCGCATAGCTTTTTTAAGGCCTACTGCATAATAACTAAGGGGGATAGCTCTTCCGTTTTCCCAGGTGCATACCAGGTCGCGTGGCTTCTCTGAAATGAGGTTTTTGTAATAGTATTCACCATACCATAGCCTGTTCTTAATTTGTTCCTTTTTCCACGTTTTTAGGGCTTCGGTGAGAGATTTGGTCATGCCTATCGACCTAGAAGAGCTTTTGTTTTTAGGCGCTGAAATTTCAACTTGTTTGTCGATGAGTTTCATAGCTTTAGATACATAGATCCTTTTATTTTCAAAACTGATGTCGGACCATTCCAGGGCGGCAATCTCCCCTCTGCGCATACCTGTTGTTATTGCAATTAGAAAAGGGATATGGTATTCTCTATTGCATTCTAAAAGATGCTCCTTCAAAAGGTCAATTTCGTCAACTGTAAGGGTTTCGATTTCGAGGTGGCTTTTCTTAGGTGGATCCACAGCTTCTACCGGATTGTAGGGAAGCATTCTCCATTTGACGGCCTGTTTAAGTGCTAGCTTCAATAACCGGTGTGCATAGTTAACTGATGTTGGTGAGTATTCTTTAAGCAGCATGGTGTAGAGCGTCTGAATGACAAATGGATTGAGGTCTTCCAGGGCGTTGTCTGAGAGGTGTGAAAGCTGATATTTGATAACACGCCTATAGCTTGCCGCGGTGCTTTTACTAACATTTGAAGCAGTGTTGTCAATCCAATATTGCAAATACTCACCGACTGACATTCCTTTAGAATCAATCAATTTATTGATGCTGTAGTCTTTAATAAATTCAGTAAGAGCAGTATCAGCTTCCTTCTTGGTCCGGAAACCTCTTTTCCTTTTCTGCTTCCTTTTCCCGTCAATATAACCGATGTCAATTATATAGGTCCATGTCCCATTAGTCTCTTTTTTTACTGATCCTTTCATAAGATTTTCCTCCTAAACAGATACTATTAAAATTCAATACGCATATTCATTATAGAACAAATGTTCGAAAGAATATATATAATAATTCATATTAAGAAATAATATTTACCTATGGGTAAAAATGCATTAAGGTGATTTGCTTACATGGGGGAAGTGGAATGGAGTATAAATTAAGAATTTGAGAAACTGAAGTCTATAGAATTGTAAACTCAAGTGTTGTTTTTGAATGCTGTCATTTGTAGCATCAAATTCTTTTCTCCTATTTATTATATTATTATCCTAATTTGATGCGTATAATAGGAGATAAATAAATTGTTTCTCCTATTGGCTCAATATTACTCCTAATTATGCTATAATAATAGGAGTAGATAGTATGGGTAGGAGGAAACAGATGAAAGAATTTAATTACAGTAACTTGGATGAGCAACTCTTTGATAGAGAAATAGTAAAACTATTATCTGCAATTCATGAATATAAAGGTAAGCAATCTTTATATATAGACGCAAATCCAGACATACTGCAAAAGATGCTTAAGATTGCAAAAATTCAAAGCACGAATGCATCGAATGCTATTGAAGGGATTCGTACCAATGATAAAAGGCTAAGGGATTTGGTTGAGAAAAAGACTCAGCCAAGAAATCGAAATGAAGAAGAAATTGCCGGTTATAGGCAAGTTCTAGAGTTGATTCATGATAGCTATGAATATATCTTTCCCACACCGAATCATATATTACAATTACATCGAGATTTGTACTCTTATAATGTATTTGAAGATGGTGGGATGTTCAAGAATGTCGATAATGTAATTGAAGAAGAAAACATGCAAGGAGAAAAGTTCATTCGTTTCAGGCCGGCATCTGCTGCTTTTACTCCAGATATGATGAAGAAGCTATGCAAAACTTATTCAGATGCTATTGATTCCAAAGAGGTTGATCCGCTACTTTTAATTGCTGCTTTTATTTTTGATTTCGTATCAATTCATCCATTTAGGGATGGTAATGGCAGGATGAGTCGATTACTAACTTTACTGCTGATGTATCGTAGTGGTTATATTGTTGGCAAATACATTAGTATTGAGATGCACATTGA
Source organism: Clostridia bacterium (assembly GCA_035269385.1). GTDB lineage: Bacteria > Bacillota > Clostridia > Peptostreptococcales > BM714 > BM714. The sequence goes on along the minus strand of DATFJE010000039.1, from coordinate 100 downwards.
GCGAACTAAAGAAAAATATTATGATGCACTCTTGCAAAGTTCAAAAGGTTGGCATGAGGATACGAACGATTACAAACCATTTATCAAGTACTTTTTATCC
>DATFJE010000038.1:0-6187 GCA_035269385.1 Clostridia bacterium | reverse complement strand
GAATTGTCCACAAGAAGACCAAGCGCCACTATGAGTCCCAGAACCACAAAAGTGTTGAATGTCAGATTGAAAAGGTTTAAAATCCCCAAAGTTCCAAGCAAGCTTAGAGGAATGCTGATGGATACGATAAGCGATTCCCTGAGCCCTATGAAAAGGAACAGCACAATGATTACAACCAGCAAACCCGACCATGCGCTGCTTTCTATCTTGCCCAAGTCATTGTCCACATTGACCGCCAGGTCGTTGGAAACATTGACCGTGACATCATCTGTGTATAGTGTGCCTTTAGATTCCTCCAGCAATTCCTTTACGGCCAGGCTTGTGCCTATAACATCGCTGTTGACTTCCCTGTTGACCGTAAGAAACAAAGACGGCAAAGCCTCCTTGTTCAAACCTCTGATGAATGTCCTGTTGTAGCTGTCTACAGGAGCAAGCCCTTCAACCACCTGGGCCACGTCCTTTATATATATCCCCTCTTTTATAAAGGTGTTCTCGATGTCCGAAATACTGGTGTAGGACTCGTCCACTCTTAGGTTGTATCTCACACCATTGAGCGGAAGTTCCCCAAGCGGAGCATCGAAATTGTTGACTTGTATTGCCTCCCTTATTTGATTGTAATCGATTCCGTACTTCATCATCTTTAGCTCATCCAATACGACTTCGATTTCCCGGGACACTTCCCCATTTATCGTAACACTGTCAATCCCCTTGACGCCTTCAATTTCATCCTTAATGTCGTTTGCTATGTTTGTAAGCTGCGGCAGTTCATAGTCGCCAGCTACGCTTATGTTCATAAGCGGAAGAAAGTCTGCTGTGGAAAGGACGAATGATTCCGGGTTGCCGACCCCATCGGTAAAACTGATTTCCCTGAGCGCATTGTCCAATTCGATTTTCTTGCGGTCTATGTCAACAGAATCGAGAAACGTGGCATTTACAACAGATATTCCAAACCCTGTTTCGGAGGCAAGAGTATCGATATCCTCAAGGTCCTTTACCTTGTTTTCAATCTTCTTAGTGACCAATGTTTCTACATCCTCGGGGCTTGCACCCGGAAATGCGGTCTGGATTATTATTTCAGGAAATTCAAACTCCGGCAACGATTCCTTTGGAAGGTTGGCGAATCCAAGCAGTCCGACGCTTAAAATCAGCAAAATTACCAAAATGGACAACTGAAACTGATTGATGAAAAGCCGGGCGATTTTCCCAAATATATTGATTTTGATGGATCTTTCATCTTTATTCATAATTTTTCCTTCGTTTGCATTTTTTATTCTCGACTTTTTCTATCGAGTGATACATGTGTAATAATTACCCAAATAATCCGTGTAAATTCATGCTGTTTTCATTTCTAAAGAAAGTTAATATTCTTATTGCCCAACATCCTTTTTCATCTTTATATACATTTACAACATCATTATTAGTTGAATAAAGAGTAATTATCGCATTCGATTGATGTTTTTTCATTTTGTGGAACTTTATCATGTTACCCTCCGTCAAAGTAATAAGTCTTAAAAAAATAAATCAAAAAAGGAGAAAAAACTAATGAAAAAACGAGCAGCATTAATTATATTGTCTGTATTATGCATGGCAAACATAGGGGTGGCTTTCGCAGGCAGCGATGCCGAGCCGATTCAGTTGCCAGCCGTATACACAGAAACTGCAATTCCATCGCTATACAATGAAGCCGAGCCAGTTCCGGTATTATACACTGAAGAAAATCCGCTTCTGATATCAGAAAAACCCGAATTCAAATGGAACAGCGAAGGAAAATCCGGCGTAATTGAAAACTCCCTAATACGCAAAAACAATTCTATGTATTTTCCTTTAAGGGAAATAGCCGAAACGATGGGGTTTTCTCTAAAATGGAATAGTGTGAACAGAAGCGTAGATATAGCCAAGAACGATTTCGTTTCTAAAATGCACATCGACAACACGGATTTTAGCGTCAACGGCTCTTTTGAAAAACTCAATTCGAATCCCCTTGTTGTTGAAGGACGCACTTATCTTTCTGAAACCGATATCGAAAACATACTCGGTCTTTTCATTACACTGGATGAAACCGATTTATTTCTTAATGCTTCAGATGTTGAAATACTCGAGGGAAGCGAAAAAGCGATCAAAGACTGGCTTGGAAAAAACAAGGAAACTTCTGGAACCCATATAAAGACAATTAACGGAATATCATATGTTTTGATTGTCGAAGAGGAGAAAAACACAGGCGGATACGCCTTCAATTTTAGCAACATTGAAATAGATGGCGGCGTCCTCCGAGTCGAGTACAGTCTTAACCCACCAGCAGATATGGCAACGCAGGCTCTGGCAAAGCCTTACGCCTTGCTTAAAGTATCTTCAGAGATTTCGGAAGTGAAAGTCGACCACTACAATTACACGGGAACCATAAGCGACCTTAAATTCGAAGAACACGGCGCAACGCTTTATCTTGAGGGCGGAAACCTTGAAGAAAGAATCGATGACCTAGTTGTCCGGGTAGGAATGGACATGATAATCGAAGACGGCACAGCAAAAGATTTTAAGATTGGAACCGTGCTGGACATTCAGTATTCATTCTCTACTAAAAGCATACCAGCCCAAACCAATGCCGAAAAAATCAGAGTAATTGAAACGCCAGAGATTTTTTCGACATACACAGGAGCAGTCAAAGAAGTGACCGAAAATGACAAGAGCTTTTCAATACTCCTTTCAAAGGACGAAAACCATATGAATGACTTGATTGTCCATATTAAAAAGGGAAGCTACATGGAATCTGAAATGTATGAATTGGACGGCAAAACCGTTACAGTTGAATACACAATCTGCACAATTAGTCTTCCTCCCCAAACATCTCCAATTAAGATTCAAGTGGAAAGGTAGCATATTTTATCATTATTTAAATAAAAATTCGGCTTGCTGAACTCAGCAAGCCGAATTTTTATAGGCAAGAAACATACCCTCTTTCCCATTTAATTATCGATTATCATTATTTTTATTATGTTTTTCGTTAATATTTCATTGACTTTCTATTCCTCCAGCTATATTCTATGTTTATAAGACAACTTCTATTAAGAATGTCACTGGAGGCTCAAACCATGAAATCAAAAATCAGCTACAGAAACATCAACAATCTGCATTCCTTAATCAAGTTTTTTTACTATGCAATTATCTTTTTTACCTCTTTGGGCTTAATTGTCCTCGTTTACATGTTCAGCATCCCCGATTCTGCCATTTCCTTTGAAAGAGGAATCCGCGGATGGATTTATTCGATAAACATGCCTCTTGGCATAGGAAGCGCTTTTTTCAGAATTTCGGGGGAAATTCCAAAAGCCATACTGCATTTTATTCCGCTCCATATGATAAATATTCGTGCCGCAATCTTTTTCGACTCACTGATAAGCAATATACTGCTTTTCATCATTACAATTATCGGACTGAAAAAGATCAATAATCTGACAAGCGACATGCTGAATAACAAAACTCCATTTCAAGCAAAACATATACATTCATTGCGGAGACTTTCATATGTCATTTTGCTTTATTCCACCTTGGGAAATACCCTTCTAAGTATTCTGACAAGCATATTTGTCACCGATATTTTTCTCGTCACAGTAGTTTTTTCATGGACTGGGGTACTTATAGGCGCACTGGGTTATATCTTTTCTGACATCACAGAGTATGGATTGTTCCTGCAGGATGAATACGACACGACACTATAAGGAGATTGGATATGGCAATTATTATACGTTTGGACCGCATATTGGCAGACAGAAAAATGAAATTGAACGAGCTTGCCAGCCTTATTGACCTTTCTCCTGTAAACCTATCTAATATTAAAACAGGCAAAATCAAGGCAATACGTTTTTCCACCTTGGATGCAATATGCAAAAACCTAGAATGCCAGCCGGGTGATATTTTGGAATATGTTGACGACTAAGCAAGAATTTCAAAATTTTTTCTTTATAAAATCAATGAAGGAATGTTTACTGAATATGCAAAAAAACCATAATCTATTTGAACTGTCGTTTGATTAAAATCGCTATTAAGAGAAACCGGAATACCTTAAAAACTGTTTGACAAAGAACTCTCCAGCTCCATCGCATCCGGAAAAATAATCCATTATTCATTAAAGAACGATGATGTCTACTACCACTGTACAAAATTGAGCTGGATGGAGGATCCATAGAAAAAACTACCGGTAACGGCTAAATAGAACACCTAAACCGCATCATTCCGCTCCTTCTGTCATTTTCATCGCAGTCAGACCCGATTTCATAACAAGCCCTCGAATCGACTTGTTGTACATTGCAGGCGACTTAATATGCTTGCCGACAATATTCACTGCTATCTTGCGGCATCTTCTTTCATATCTTTTCTCCACATGGTCAAAACCTTTCTGCAGTTCTTCCGCCAGGTAAAGCGATGTCTTGAGGGCATAGCTGAATCCTTCGGCCGATGTGGGACTCGTCGCCCCCGCAGCCTCGCCTATCAAACACACACCGTCACCGGACCATCTGAGTCCTCTGATGTCCATCGTTCTTTCAATAAATGCCCCCTCCATTCTAAGGCACTCATCGAGAGCAATCCCCAAGTATTCCGATGTTTTGCGTCTCAGCAACTCAAAACGTTGGTCCAAATTTTCACCAACAGGCACCGCCGTACCCAAAATCATCGCATTGTTCTTTTGTATTGTCCAAGAATAATAATCTGTAACCTCCGAATCGAAGATGCCTGTATAGTAGGGCATTTCTTTTGAAACCGGATACCATTTCTGGAGGCTGATATATTTACGGGGTTTTATCTTTTCATCAAACAATTGTTTTCTAAGGATTGAATTGGCTCCATCGGCAACGACAAGGAATCGGCTCTTTATGATTTTCTCCCCCCCGTCGCGGCATGTGATTTTCCACGCCGAACCGCTCCTTTCGGCTTTCTTCACGCTGACCCCGCAATGCTTCTCCACCGAATCCGGAATCAAACCAAAGAGATACCTGTCGAACTTTTCGCGGTTCATATTGTAATAGTATCGCTGATAGTGGCGGTCCAAACCGTTGTCGAAGTCTATGGTCCTTACACTAAAAAGCTGTGGGTCTTCCAGCACACTTACGGGTATTGTAATTCCAAGCCTCGCCAGCATGTGCTGCGCATCGGGAGACAAAAGCCCTCCGCAGGCTTTGAAAAGTTTGTCGTCCTCCACCAAGTCCAGCTTCCGCTTGTCAATCAGTCCTATTTTCAATTCAGTTGATTTGGAAAGTATCCGCGCCAAGTTGCTTCCCGCCGGACCGGATCCTGCTATCAATATGTCATACATAGGCTTCTCCCTGTTCGAATTTATGGTTGCTTATAAGTATAATCATTAATTCTATCAAACAAATTTCATTTGAACAATCTTGCTCCATGAAAACCGGCTCGCCGCTCAATATGCAAACCAATCGTACCTGCTTCTCGCCATTTCCATATATTCTTCCGCATCGACTATATTTTCCGCATAAAGCCTGTGCCAAACCTCCGGAACAGGCATTTCAAAGTAGAGTTTTTCCCTTTGAGCTTCCAGCATATGCCTTGGCAACTTCATGTAATCTGCCGCGCAGATGACATTGTTTCCTGATGCTTCAGAAAGCAAAGAAAGCCAACCGAGACCCTCCATGCAACGAAGCAAATGATGGTCAATTATCAATGTATCCACACCTTTTGCCAACCTGAGTGTATTATCCCAGGCTTTTTTAATTTTGTCTTTCGTGAAACCCTGAAGATAAATGGGAGGGCCGCTTGCAAGCACCATATCCGGCTTTAATTCCAATATCTCATCTATGGTTTCATCTGTCAAAAATTGAATGTCGGAAGCATGAACAAATGTATCGTCCCCATCGGAAATCCTTGTCATTGTAACCCTTCCAAGATGCGACCCTTCCTCGCCATGCGGCACCGGACCAGAAAAAAGCAGAGATCCGTCCACCCGGCCTTTCGCTTCGCAAATGCTTCTGCCCAGTCCGAAGATTATAGCCTCTTCCCTTTGCCTGGTTTTTCCGTTTGAAGCATTGAATTTGTTTGACCAGATTTTGCATTTTTCCGGCAATTTTTTCACTTGGCTTATTGAAAGCTGGTAAGGATTTGCATCCAAAAGAGGTATGTGGTCTCCATGAAAATGGCTTATTACTATGTCTGTCGCGTCTTCCAATTCTTTGATTATACTGTC
>DATFJE010000037.1:0-2646 GCA_035269385.1 Clostridia bacterium | reverse complement strand
GAAATATCATCAAATTCAAAGGACTCAAAATTCATACGGATAATGTGGTCTGTTGCTACTCCGGAATTTATTAAATAGTTTTCAAATAGGGATAGCAGAGTGGATTTACCACAACGTCTGATACCCGAAATAACTTTGATTAACGACTTATCCTTGTGTTGTATGAGCTGTGAAAGATATAAATTTCGGTTTTTCATGATATCACCCCTTTGTCCAAAGTATAACCGAATAACTTTTCGTATCAATAGTTATTCGAGTATAAACGAATAAAATAAAAATGTAGCATAGAAAGTAAAATATAAACTTGAATTTAGAGAAACGATTTCAAAAAACTCAAATAAATTTGCATAAAATCATTATAATTTCAGTGAAAGTACCACCGCCAAGCTTTGATGTAATAATGGCATTTCAAAAGATTCTATGGCACGCTATAATCGGACGAAAGGAAATCTTCAGGTTTCTACCGGGAAATAGTTTGCACCTGGATAATGGACAAATGATTGAACTACCCGCGACTTTAGTCGTGGGTAGTTCAATCCAAAGATATTAAAAAACATAAAAATGATGTTTTTAGACTCCTTGCAAATGTAACACCTTCAAGCAGGATTGAAACAGCTAAGGAAATTCAAAAAGATCTTCTTCAATTCATTGAGCAAATCAAAGAAGATAAACCAGACTTAAAAAACTTAGGCATAAGAGGTACAAACCTTAAAGAAATGCTGGAGATTCTAGGGGACATCTTCTTGGGTAAAGCAGAAGCTTAATATATAATGAAAGAGTATGTGAGGATACTTCAAATTGTTCGTGAGCATTTCGGCGGAGGCATCCAATAATGCACATGCAAGTGAAGGATCAACGAAATGTTTTTTTTCCTGTTGTTTTATCCTTGTTGATGACCGGATGTTGGAAGTAAACGGCTTTTGATTCCATAGAATTCTCTCCTGGAATGTTTATCCTTTCTTGGATCGCTGTGGATTACAATAGAATAGGAAATGTCTACTATCCGATCAAGAATTGCATTGGCAATTATAGGCTAGCTAATCTTGTTTGGAGGTTAAACAAAGAAGGAGGCTCCAATCATGAGTGAAGGTAAAGACAAGTGTTCCAGGTCCCAAAAACATTCCAATCCCAATATGATGAATACGAATGCAATCGAATTTCATCCGATAGGGATTATTCATTCACCACACAAAGAATTATCAAAAATTCCAATTCAGCCTGTCTTTTGTAAAGGGATCGAAGGCAAGCTTGTATTAGAGCCTCGATATGTTGAAGGCTTGAAAGATTTGGACGAATTTTCACATATTTATTTGTTTTTCTATTTCAATGAGTCGCAGAAGACATGTCTTCAAGTAAAGCCATATCTGTCGGATGAGAAACATGGAATTTTTGCCACCCGCGCTCCTCATCGTCCCAATAAACTGGGAATGAGCCTTGTAAAGCTATTAAGGATAGAAGACAACATTCTTTATGTAAGCGGTATTGATGTATTGGATGGAACGCCATTGCTTGACATAAAGCCTTATATACGAAGATTCGATTCGGTTGAAACCGTTAAATCCGGCTGGCAAGACAACATTGAAGATGACTCCGCAGCAGTTAGGGGCTTGAGAGACTTCAAAGAATAAAACACGAATGATTCACCTCTTATGGAATTAATTCCAAGGGCAATCATTAAAGCATATGCAGTCATTTTAAAAGCCTCCAAAATGGGTATGAACATAAGAAGGAGGTGGCTGTAGTGATGGTGAAAAACAATGAGCAAAAGCCCAAGGAGACTGCTTGTAACGAGGCAAAGGATGTGGCCACTCTTCGGAAGGAATTTCTTGAGATGGTTGAAAGCAAGATAAAAAGAAGCGAAAAAGACATTTGGTTTGTTAAAAACCATGATCGACTCGATATGTGAAATTTAAATAGAATAGGTGGAAATACCGCGTAATTTGAACTGCGCGGTATTTTTTTCTGGAACATTGAATTTAGAAAGAAGTATTTTTTATAAGTTCAATATCTATTTTAGTTTGTTGAAGTAGTCCTTTCGGTCTAGATGTTTTTGCTTATGGGAAATAATGGAGGGTAATATAATATGGGAAGACGATTTAATGATACTGCATATGTTTTATTACTTGGAGGAATAGGTATGAAAAAGGAAAAACTTCTTTTATTTTGTTGTCTTTTTTATTTGCTTTTGCTGACTGGATGTGAAAGTCATGAAATTACCGATGTTGTTTATAAAGAAGTGAGACAAGAAAGCGATATAGAATATGAAAAGTATATTGCTCATGCAGGCGGTTCAATTGAAGGGGTATCCTATACAAATTGTAAAGAAGCGATAAATTCAAGTTATAACAAAGGATATCGTTTTATTGAATTGGATTTTATTTCGACTGCTGACGGCAATTTTATATTGTTACATGGATGGAAAGATGGATCTGTTAAAAAGTTATTTAATGAAAAGTCCAAAATATATTCCTTGGAAGAATTTAAAGATTTCAAAATGATTAATGGATGGACACAATTATCCCTATTTGATTTAATTGAATGGCTTCGAGTAAAAAAAGATGTTTTTATTGTTACAGACGCAAAAGATGATAATATCCGTTTATTAAAATTAATTAAAGAAAAATACGGTGATGTTCAGCATCAGAT